>CAIQUD010000016.1 GCA_903874965.1 uncultured Actinomycetes bacterium
ACCAGCTCTTCGACCTCAGGCCTCGGGACCCGCTCGACCAGCAGTCCGGATCGAGCATCACAAAGGAGCGCCTCGCCGGGCCGAAGCTTCACGCCGAGGAGTGCATCGGCGAATTCAGCGACACGTTCGTCGTCACCACGGCCGAAGATGATGGCGCGCCGTCCGTCTTCGAGGGTCTCTTTGAAGGTGACGATCTCCCCCATGGCAGTGCCTGAGCGAGCAAGGACGACAGAGAGTGACTCGTTGAGTACTACCTCATCGCCCTTCGTCAATTGACCTGGATCAAGTTCAGGGTGCAAGGCAACCCGCACCTTGCGGCCTCCTGAAAGAACGTCCACGGTGCCATCTTCGTTGACACCAATGAACGTGCCATAGGCGGCTGGAGGTTGACTGAGCTTCTCGACTTCATCGCGAAGGGATGCCAATTGTTCCTTGGCCTGTTGCAACGTGTACGCCAACTTCTCGTTCCGAGATGAAGCCTGCGAGAGTAGACCGCGCGTCTCGAGCAGGCGCTCTTCGAGATCAGAAACCCTGTCGGGGGCATCTTGAAGACGACGTCGCAGATCGCGCACCTCGTCTTCTGCTCTCCGCAACTGACCGGCGAGCTCTTGCTCGGTTGCCGCGCGCTCCTCGTCACCCATCGGTGCCATGGTCCACCTCCGTGCAATCACCCTATCGGGATGCCGGTTGAACTGTTTGAGCCTCTCAGGGCTGCACCAAGTCAAGGTCGCTGCCCGATAGGATGGTTCGGTCAGCACAGAGCAGTCGTGCGCTGAGATGACCGTGAACATGCCGCTCAAGTGGAGCGAATAAGAAAGGCTTGACCATGAAGGTCTGGATTGACCAGGATCTGTGCACCGGCGACGGACTGTGCGAGGAGATTGCTCCCGCTGTCTTCACCTTGCTTGATGACGGTCTCGCGTACGTGAAAGACGGCGACGACATTAAGGACAGCCCCGGCGGTCAAGCTGGCATGGCAACCGTTCCAGCAGAGCTCGAAGATGCAGCAGTTGAGGCATCTGAAGAGTGCCCTGGCGAGTGCATCTTCATCGAGCGGGACTAACTCCCCACTCGTTTTCCACCACTCGGTCGGTCAACACGAGAACTCCGCGCATGTTCAGCCTGCAGAGTTCGGCTGACTAACTTTCCAGCTCAGAGGTTTCCGGTTCCCTGGAGAACAGTGCGTGCTGGCCGAACTTCACTTCTCGATCCTCTTCGACGACGAGTCGACGAGCGAACGTCAGAAAGCCCGTATGGGCAACCATCCTGTGGTCAGGGCGAATGCTCCTGCCTTCAATGTGCCAGGTACGACGGAGAATTTCGACCGTCTCGGCCATCCCGAAGCCATACGCGTCAAGTGCTTCACGAACCAGTGCGGTTTGGTTGATGGTCGGGAGATAGGCCATGAAGATGCCCCCAGGTCTGAGAGCAACCGCGGCATGAGGAACGACCTTGTCAGGCTCTGGCATATCCAAAAGGATCCGGTCGAGGTCTCGCTCATCAATCCCCTCGGTGACGTCTCTCACCTTGACGTCATAGGGAACGTCGGTGCCAAGCATTGCGTGCACATTGGATTTCGCAACTTCGGCGAAGTCCTCACGAATCTCATAGCCAATGATGGACACTCCCGCTCGAAGTGCAGCAATGGAGAGTGCACCAGATCCAACACCAGCCTCGAGCACACGCTGACCTGGAGCAAGGTCTGCAGCAATGAGAATCGCCCCAAGATCCTTCGGATAGATCACTTGAGCACCGCGAGGCATCTTCAAGACGACGTCGGAGAGCGTTGGCCGAAGCACTAAGAAGGCACGTCCCGTACTGCCAGGAATCTTTGAACCTTCGACTGCCCCAATGATCACATCGTGATCGAGAATTCCAGAATGAGTGTGGAATTGGCGACCGGCCGTCAGGGTAATCAAGTAGCGCCGATCCTTGCCATCGACAAGGAGCACCCTTTCTCCATCTTTCAGAATGCTGGCTGAAGCTTCACTCACTTCGACGTTCGCAAGCGTCGTCGTGAAGATGGCTTGGAGACAATCACGTTGAATCGCTCGCCAGGCTTCGCGGTCATCCGAGTCACGATTGCATCGTCGCGTTCATAGAAGTAACGAATGATCGATCCAGCAAGGGCTAGCGCAAGCCAGAAAATCTGTCGTCCAGCGATGCCTCGCTTCAAGGCGATCCGAATGAGTCTCGCCAACAGTGCGGTGAAGATCATCAGATGCGATGGACTTCAACGACAGATGCTCGACGACGACCCCTGCGTCGTCCCATCAGGTAAATGAGCACCGCTCCAAAGCCGAGGGTGACTCCGGCACCGACGACGATTGGTGGCAGAAAATCCTTCACGGTGTCTTCGCTTTGTCCGAGCATCTCTTTGAAGGACCGCTCGAGATCGTCACGAGAGATCTGCTGCTTTGGGGGAATCGTGGTCGCCATCAGCTTTGCTCCTTCTTCGGTTCAGGTCGTTTGCGTGGTCGAGCTGGCCCCAAGGTAATGAGCCAAGCAGTAAAGGCGAGCACGAGAATCGCGATGAAGAACACCAACAGATAGGGCACCCACGACCAATTGCCGTGAAACACCGCCGTCTCGGTTTGCAGGGCACGGAGAATGGCCACGAGAAGGAACAAAATACCAAGACCCATTGAAAACGCGCCGACGGTTCCATAGGCAAGGAATCGTCCGAGTGCCTTGATTGGATCGACGGTCTCTTGCTTGACGTAATCGACGACCAGCTGAATGGAGTCAGAACCAGACTCTTTGAGACGGCGCGCTCCAGCCTTCAGGCCCTCTCGGACAAAACTCACCTCACACCCCCACCGCACTTGGTCATAGCTCCAGCCTACTGACGATCTCTGTAGAGGTAGGTCGAAGAGGTTCGACCGACAAGGCGGTCTCCATTTGCGGTGATTGATGCTTCGACGAAGGCAACTCGACTGCCACCGGAGATCACCGACGCCTCACAAACAAGCACGTCGCCGATTGCTACGGCAGCCAAGAAACTAATTTTCATCTCTGCATTCGCGACAAACACCTTGCGGTCGACGGCGTGCGTCACTGCCGCAGCACCCATGGCGGAATCGGCGAATGCGCCAAGGAGTCCTCCTTGGAGAATCCCTGCCGGATTTGCGAATTCCTCTGCAGCCACCATCTCCCAGACCGAACGCCCCGGAATGGACTTGTCGATGCATTTCATTCCGAGGGTCAAATCACAGTTCGGCGGAACTTGAATTGGTCGTCGTGGAGCCATAGATCGAGGCTACAACGCACCATTGACCCCAAGAAGCCTAGGTAGGGTAGGCGCGGCGGAGGAAGGAGCCCAGTGGCTGCAGAGGACAAGAAATTTGATCAGGATGCAATCGCGACCATTCGCGGGATTGCGATGGACGGTCCATTCAAGGCAAAGTCAGGTCACCAGGGCACGGCCATGGCGCTCGCTCCATTGGCACACACGTTGTTTTCGAGAGTCTTGAAGTTCGACGGGGCCGATACGCAATGGCCTGATCGCGACCGCCTCGTGCTGTCTGCCGGGCACGCGTCGATCTTGTTGTACACGATGCTCTTCTTGACAGGTCAAGGCCTGTCGCTCGATGACCTCAGGGAATTCCGCCAACTTGGGTCACTCACGCCAGGGCACCCGGAAGTTGGCCACACTGCCGGCGTTGAGGTAACAACTGGACCGCTCGGTCAGGGTCTTGCAAATGGTGTGGGTCTCGCACTTGCTGAGCGCTGGTTGCGAACCGAGTTTGGCGAAGACCTCTGCGAGCACATGACCTATGTCATCGCGGGAGACGGCTGTCTGCAAGAAGGCATCAGTCATGAGGCCGCCTCCTTCGCTGGCCATCAGGGTCTCGGCAAGTTGGTTGTTATCTACGACGACAACCTGATCACGATCGATGGCAAGACCGACCTGGCACACTCAACTCATGAAGCTGACCGCTTCAGGAGTTACGGATGGCACGTGATTGAGGCCGGCGAGATCGGCGAAGACTGTGACGCCATCGAACGTGCACTTCTCGAGGCAAAGGCAGAAGTCGACCGACCTTCGCTCATCGTCCTGCGGACCCATTGTGGCTTCCCTTCACCCGACTGGACTGACAAGAAGGAAGCACATGGACTGGCATTTGGCGCCGAAGATATTGCTCGAACCAAGGCCATCCTTGGACTTCCAGTGGATGATTCCTTCACCGTGCTTCCTGGGGTTCGGGAGCACTACTTAGAACTTGGCGCCAAGGGAACGAGCCTTCACTCGGCTTGGAAGGCACGGGTTGCCCATGCCCCATCGGGAAAGAAGTACCTCGACCAGCTCCGTGGCGACATTGATGATGAGTTTGATGAACTACTCCCCTCCTATGAAGCCGGCGCCTCTGTTGCGACTCGAAATGCCCTCAAGGCATGTCTCGCTGCGACCGGAGCGACACTTCCTGGTCTCATAGCTGGGTCAGCTGACCTCACCGAGAACACCGGTGTTGCGTTGGCAGGAGCCATGCCGCTGACCCAAGACATCGGCAATGGCCGTCAGCTCTACTTCGGCATTCGAGAGCATGCAATGGGTGGAGTGATGAACGGCATGGCGCTCCATGGTGGCATGCTTCCTCTCGGTGGGACCTTCTTCGTCTTCAGTGACTATCTCCGGCCCGCAATCCGTCTCGCCGCATTGAGTGGCGCCCATGTCATCTACTCGTTCACTCACGATTCCATCGGTGTTGGCGAGGATGGACCAACGCATCAACCCATTGAGCACTTGGCATCGCTCCGTGCCATGCCGGGACTCGAGGTCTTTCGACCAGCTGATGCGACCGAGACGACCGGAGCATGGAGTGCTGCGGTCCACGCGTCCGGTCCCGTCGCGCTCTGTCTCTCACGGCAGAACTTGTCGGTCCTCGAAGGATCAGATGCCGCAAAGGTCGCAACCGGTGGCTACGTACTCAACCCAGGCGTCGACCGGCCGGACCTTGTCCTTATCGGGACTGGATCTGAGGTCAGTCTCTGTGTAGAGGCTGCCGCTGTCTTGCAAGGTTCTGGGATTTCGGCTCGTGTCGTTTCCATGCCTTCCCTGACACGCTTTCTTCACGCGACGAGTGACTACCGTTTGAGCGTCCTGCCAAGTGGGATTCCAAGCATTTCGGTCGAGGCGGGAAGTACCTTTGGATGGTCGAGCGTGGCAACCCACAGCATCGGCATTGATCGATTTGGGATGTCGGCACCGGCACCAGAAGTCTTCGAAGCACTAGGGATTACCGTCGAGGCCATCGTTGCCCTGGCGACAACTGTTGCCGGAGGTGGCAAGGAATGACGAAGCTTCAAGATCTCTTTGAAGAGGGCGGGCAAAGCCCATGGCTCGATAATCTGCGACGGGACTGGATTGAAGACGGTCAACTCGCCGCCCTCATTGGCCGCGGTGTTCGTGGCATTACGTCGAATCCGACGATCTTTGCCAAGGCAATCTCGGGATCTGATCGCTACGACGAGCAATTCACCGCTGCCATCCAGTCGAAGAGCCCGAGTGAGGCGTATTGGAGTCTTGTTGCTTCTGACATTGAAGCAGCCATGAAGCTCCTCCTCCCTGTGTACGAACAATCAGGTGGACACGACGGTTATGTGTCGCTGGAAGTTGCACCCGCACTCGCCCACGACGCAGAAGCGACCGTCGCCGCTGCCCTCCACTTACGGGAGCGCATCTCGGGCCCAAATCTCATGGTCAAGGTCCCAGGCACAAAAGCGGGCCTCGTTGCACTTCGATCACTCGTCGGCGCTGGACTCTCGATCAATGTGACCTTGCTCTTTTCGATCGACCGCTACGACCAAGTTGTCGAGGCCTATATCAGCGGCCTTGAGGACGCACTTGCCTCGGGCATTGATGATCTCCACCTGATTGCTGGGGTTGCATCCTTCTTCGTGAGCCGGGTTGATTCGGAGATTGATGCACGTTTGACCGAACAGGGATCAGAAGAGGCACTGAGCGCACGTGGCAAAGCAGCTGTCGCCCAAGCCCATGTCGTCTATGACCACTTCCGTCATCTCTTCAGTGGTCCGCGCTGGGAAGTTCTGGCCGCTCATGGAGCACAGGTTCAGCGGCCACTGTGGGCGTCGACGTCAACGAAGAACCCGTCATATCCAGACTTGCTCTACGTCGACAATCTGATCGGCCCACACACCGTGAACACGCTGCCTGATGCGACGCTTGAAGCATTTGATGACCATGGCAAGGTTGCGCTCACCATTGCGAATGACGTGGCTGGAGCCACGGCGATTATCGATGGGCTCTCAGCATTCGGCATCGATCTCGAGGTTGTTGCCAACAAGCTCGAGGACGAGGGTCTCCATTCATTCGCGCAATCATTTGATGACTTGCTCATTGAGTTGGAGGCCAAGGCTGCTCAACTCAAATGAGCACCTCGTCAGCTGACCAACTTCTCGCGAGGCTCCTCGATCGAGACTGCACCCTTTGGCCACCGACGTCAGTCGCGCCCAATCGGCTTGGCTGGATCGATTCGCCAATCTGGATGAAGGAGCGTGCCGATGAGCTCACGACCTGGGCATCAACGGTTGTTGCATCGAAGGTACTTCTGCTTGGTATGGGCGGATCTTCGCTTGGGCCGCTCGTCCTCGCTGGTCGCGACGGAAGAGGTGGAAAGTTCGCTTCGGGTGTTCGATCGCTGATCGTCGCCGACACCACCGACCCTTCGACCATTGGATCGCTCGACTTTGACGACACGATCGTCATCATCTCGTCAAAATCTGGTTCAACGCTTGAAACAGAGGTCCTCTTTGACTTTGCCTTGGATCGCGTCGGTGATCCCGAGCAGTTCGTCATTGTTACCGACGCAAACAGCCCGCTTGCACAACGAGGAGCTGAACTCGGCGTCTCGAGAGTGTTCGAGAATCCAAGTGACATTGGCGGCAGGTTCTCGTTGTTCAGCTACTTCGGCATGGTGCCTGCTGCACTTCTTGGTTATGACGTCTCGTCCTTCTGTGCGGCGGCGATTGCGACCGACCTTGGCGCTGCAGCCGCTCTTGGCGAAGGCCTTGGGATTGCAGTTGGAGGAGGCCAGGACAAGCTGTTCATCACGAGCCACCCGGATGTTCCTCGATTCGGACTTTGGGCGGAGCAGCTTATTGCTGAGTCAACGGGAAAAGATGGAACAGGGTGTATTCCTGTCCCAACGAAATCAGCCACAAGTTCAGCAGACCGCTTTGTCCTTTCACTCCCCTTTGATGACGCCGCTGATCTCGCACAAGCGTTCTTTGGTTTGGAAGTCGCGATCGCCATCTGCGGGTCAGTGCTTGGCGTCGATCCCTTCAATGAACCGAATGTCACCGAGTCGAAGGAGCGGACACTTGATCGTTTGAGCGGCTCTTCAACCTCAGAAATCCCGACCATTGAACTCGATGCCGTGAATGACTGGCTGAAGGCGACCTTGGGCCAAGGCTCCTACCTGACCGTTCAGGCCTACGTTCCCTTCGAGCAAGAGAGAGATCTCGAAGAACTACGAGATCAGCTTGCTGCTCGGTATCGGCCGATCGCCGTAACTGCTGGCTTCGGCCCTCGGTATCTCCACTCGACGGGTCAGCTGCACAAGGGAGGCCCAGCCTCCATCGTTGCCCTTCAAGTCATTGGCGAGCGTGTGTCGTCCCTGCCAATTCCTGGTCGATCCTTTGACTTCAATACTCTGCTCGCTGCACAGGCAGACGGCGACTACGACGCGTTGGTTGCGAGGAATAGAACCGTCGCTAGGGTCGTCGTCAGCGATGTGGCATCGCTACTTCGCATCGTGATGGGATCAAGTCCATGGAGATGACAGGCGCACCACTGACGAGAGAACAGGCCCAAGAGTGGCTTGCTCGCCCGCTCGAAGAGCTCCTGGCCGAGGCAACGAAGGTCCGCAATGCCGCCTTCGGTTTGCTAACTACGTATTCACCCAAGGTGTTCATCCCGCTCACCATGCTTTGCCGGGATCGCTGCGGCTACTGCACCTTTGCAAAGGCGCCAGCACGTTTGACCTCCCCATACCTCTCTCCAGACGAGGTGCTCGCTCTTGCCAAATCAGGGGCGGAGGCAGGCTGTGCGGAGGCCCTTTTCACCCTCGGTGAAGCACCAGAAGACCGCTACGAGGTTGCCGCAGCATGGTTGCGTGAGCACGGTTATGGCTCGACGACGGAGTATCTGGCGGCAATGTGCAAGTTGGTTCTTGACGAGACAGGTCTTCTCCCCCACGCCAACGCTGGTGCGATCAGTGAGGGGGAATTGCGCACCCTTCGTGCGGTAAGCGCCAGCCAAGGCATGATGCTCGAGTCGCTTCGCACAGATCTCGAGGCCCATCGACTGGCACCCGACAAGGTTCCTGCTCGAAGACTCGAGACACTTGAAGCTGCTGGCCGCTTACAGATTCCTTTCACGACCGGCATTCTTGTTGGCATTGGAGAAGATCTCCCAGACCACATCGACAGTCTCTTTGCCATTGCCGAGAGCCACGCTCGATATGGCCACGTGCAGGAAGTAATCGTCCAGAATTTTCTGCCGAAGCCAGCGACAGCCATGTCGGACTGGCCTCCAGCGGATGACCAGGCGTTCTTGCGAATTCTTAGCCTTGCTCGTCTCATTCTCCCGACTTCCATTCACCTCCAAGCCCCGCCAAATCTCTCTGCGGACTTTGGGACGCTTCTCTCTGCAGGGATTGACGACTGGGGCGGCATCTCACCGGTTACAGCCGATCACGTGAATCCTGAGCGTGCTTGGCCCGCGCTCGAGACCTTGCAACAAGAAACAGAGTCTTGCGGCTACCTGTTGGCTCCTCGACTCACGATCTACCCGAAATTTGCTCGAGAACCCGAGCGATTCCTTGATCCGCAAGTAAAGACTGCGGTGTTGCGACTATCTGATGCGGATCAACTTGCTCGCGACCACCGGTGGTCGTCTGGTTCTGACTTTGATCCCCCACTCGTCCTGCGTTCGGCCGGACCAATCCGGACAGAACTTACGGAGTTGTTGAGCAGCATTGACGCTGGACACCGACCTACAGAAGACGACTTGGTCGTCCTCTTTAGTGCACGTGGTTCCGAAGTTGGTGTGGTGGCTGAGCTTGCTGACCAATTCCGCCGAGAGGTCTCGGGGAATGACGTCACCTTCGTGCATAACCGCAATATCAACTACACCAATGTCTGCACCTTCAAGTGCAAGTTCTGCGCATTCTCCAAGGGCCCGCTATCACTCAACCTACGCGGCGATCCCTATCTCTTGGATCTCGATGAGATCACCACTCGAGTTGCCGAAGCCGAAGAGCTTGGCGCAACCGAAGTTTGCCTTCAGGGAGGCATTCATCCGAACTTTGACGGCGAGTACTACTTGGACGTCCTTCGGGCTGTCCGCAAGGCTTCGACCACCATCCACATTCACGGCTTCACCGCGTTGGAGGTCACTGAGGGTGCCCGCAGAAGCGGCGTCTCCCTCGCCTCCTACCTCACCGACTTGAAGGATGCTGGTCTCAAGACGCTTCCAGGTACCGCCGCAGAGATTCTCGATGACGAGGTTCGAAAGATCCTCTGTCCCGACAAGGTCAATACTGAACAATGGCTCGAAGCGCATCGAGTTGCCCACAGTGTTGGTCTTCGTTCCAACGTGACCATCATGTTCGGTGCGGTTGAGCGGCCAGCGTCTTGGGCCAGACACCTCATCGTGACGAGAGATCTGCAAGACGAGACCGGTGGATTTACTGAGTTCGTGCCGCTTCCCTTCGTCCACATGGCAACGCCGATCTACCTCCAGGGCAAGTCACGACGTGGGCCGACGTTCCGTGAGACGTTGCTGATGCATGCCGTTGGACGGATTGCGTATCACGGTTCGATCGACAACATCCAAGTGAGTTGGGTGAAGCTCGGTTCCGATGGTGTGCGTCAGATCCTGAAGGCTGGGGCAAACGACATGGGTGGAACACTCATGGATGAGAACATCTCAAGGGCCGCTGGAGCAAGCCATGGTCAAGGTCTTCAACGAGAAGACTTTGAAGCCATTGTGGAACCAATTGGTCGGCCTCTTGTGCAGCGTTCCACGCTCTACGTCAAGATGCCTGCGCCGACCGCCGATGCACTGGCTTCGACCTCATCGAGTCACTGAGGCTCTTCGACAAGAAGGCTTCGAGCTTTCTCGAGTGAACGACGCACCTTGCTGAGGCGCTTTTCCTCGGCTAGAAGGGCACGCCGATCTTCTTCGCTGGCAGATGATGCCGAACGCAAGATGTCGAAGATTGCCTCGGTGAGCAATTCGATCTGTTGATCGAGCGAGGCAACCATTCCTTCAACATCTCGAAGGGTCACTTGGCGGGCTTGCCAACTTCAACAACAACGAGATCGCCCTTTTCATACTGCTGACGAAGAACCTTCTTGTCGAACTTTCCAACCGAGGTCTTCGGAACGCTCGTAATGAACGTCCAACGCTCTGGAAGCCACCACTTCGCCACTCGATCGCCCAGGAACAAGAGCAGTGCCTCAGGATCTGGCGCGGCACCTTCTCGCAAGACCACACACGCAAGTGGGCGCTCGTCCCAACGGGCATCTGGCACCGCCACGACGGCTGCTTCGAAGACATCAGGGTGCGCCATGATCGTGCCCTCAAGCTCAACCGAGGAGATCCACTCGCCTCCTGACTTGATGACGTCCTTGGATCGGTCAGAAATCGTCATGTAGCCAATGGGGTCGAGCGTGCCGACATCACCAGTCCTCAGCCAACCATCGTGGAACTTCGACGCGTCATCATCTTTGTAATACGAACCCGTGACCCATGGTCCCCGGATTTCAAATTCCCCAAGACTTGACCCGTCATTTGGCAGAACGGTGCCGTCTTCAGCGACCACTCGAACCTCGACACCAGGAAGTACCTTTCCTGCCTTGACGCGATACGCCATTGCTTCGTCGCCTTCAGTGCCGCGAGGTGGCGTCCCAAAGGTTGCAAGGGGGCTGGTCTCGGTCATTCCCCAGCCTTGGATGAGCGTTACCCCGAATCGCCGATCAAACGCCTCAAAGAGCGCCTGCGGGACATTCGAGCCACCAGCGGTGATTGCCCGGAGCGAACTGAAGTCGACCACTTGCTCTTCAGTGGCGTGGAGGAGATCGTTCCAAATGGTCGGTACACCGCAAGCAAGAGTCGGACGGAACTCCTGGATGATTCGAGCGAGGTGAGTTCCTTGAAGGAACTGCTGTGGCAGGACAAAACTGGTGCCAGCCATAAATCCTGAATAGGGCGTTCCCCATCCATTGGCGTGGAACATTGGCACGATCAGGAGCATTGAATCGGTCTCGGTCAGACCAATGGATCCAGCAGCCAACTGTGCCAGTGAGTGGATCCATGTCGATCGGTGGGAATACACGACTCCCTTGGGATTCCCAGTCGTTCCCGAGGTGTAACACATTGCCGCCGCTGCACGCTCATCGAGATCGGGATACTGAAATCCCGGAGTCTGCGCATTGAGCAAGGTGTCGTAATCAAGCGTCTCGCCGAGCGCCGTGGTGTCGCCAACGCCATTCACAATGATGGTTTCGACCGTCGTTAGCTCCGACCGCACTTGGGCCAAGAGTGGAACGAGTGAGGCATCAATGATGATGACGTTGTCTTCCGCATGATTGATGACATAGGCAAGTTGCTCAGGGAACAGTCGGATATTGAGCGTGTGCAACACGGCACCCATTGCAGGCACCGCGAGATACGCCTCAAGATGGGTCTGGTTGTTCCAACAGAACGTGCCAACCCGATCACCCTGTCGAACGCCGAGTGCAGTTAGTGCATTGGCCAACTGATCAGCACGGTCAGCAACCTCGGCGAACGTGGAGGTGAACGAACCTTCAGCCGTCACGGTCGTCACCGTCGAGTGGCGATGCACGGTCCGGCCATGCCGCAAGATGTCGCGAATGAGTAGTGGTGCTTCTTGCATGGTGGACTCCATGGCCCTCCCCTTCAGTCCGGCTCGACGACTCGAGCAATGGCGGAATACTAGTCAGCGAAGCGCGATTTGCCCTGGGACGATCGGAGCTGGCAGGTCGGTGCGCCCCATGAGCGCTGCGTCAACCGCAGCGGCACAACTCCGACCTTCGGCGATGGCCCAAACAATCAGGCTCTGCCCGCGTGCTGCATCCCCACAGGCGAACACCTTCGAGGAAGACGTTGCCCAGGACGCGTCGATCTTGATCGTCCCTCGGTCGCTCTGTTCGACCCCAAGCGCCTCGAGAAGGCCCGTTTCAGGCCCCGTAAATCCCATTGCCAAGAGAACAAGTTCAGCCTGAAGTGTCTCTTCAGTGCCTGGAATTGGCGCAAAGTTCCCGTCAACCGAGACGAGATCCAAATGCGTAACGCGACCCTCGCTCCCCCGGAAGGCTTTGGTCGAGACGGCATAGCGTCGATCTCCACCCTCCTCATGCGCTGAAGCCACGCGATAGATGGTTGGCCACTGAGGCCAGGGATTGGTCGATGCCCGTTGTTCTGGAGGCTTCTCCATGATTTCAAGTTGGATCACCGAGGCTGCACCTTGACGAAGTGCCGTTCCGAGGCAGTCCGCGCCGGTGTCCCCCCCGCCAATAATGACGACGTGCTTTCCGGCGGCGTCAATTGGTGGTGCTTCGATCCGGCCCTCTTGAACAAGGTTCGAAGGTCTCAGGTATTCCATCGCCGCATGGATTCCATTGAGTTCACGCCCTTCGGTTGGCAGATCCCTCGGAACCGTTGATCCGGTCGCAAGAACTACTGCGTCATAGGTCTCAAGCACGGTCGCCGCAGCAATCGTGCTCACACCAGGAGCTGACGTACCACTGGGCGAACCCTCAATTGATGTTGAGCAGATGAACGTGACGCCCTCAGCTTCCAGTTGAGCCAACCGACGATTAACGATTTCCTTTTCCATTTTGAATTCCGGAATGCCGTAGCGAAGGAGTCCACCTGGGGCTTCGGCACGCTCGTACACCGTCACCGCGTGACCAGCCCTACAGAGTTGCTGAGCCGCAGCAAGACCCGCAGGACCCGATCCAATGATCGCAACGCTTTTGCCGGTCGGAAGTGGTGCTTGTGCGATGACCCAGCCCTCCGCGAAGGCGCGCTCAGCAATTTCAAGCTCCACGCGTTCAATGGTCACAGGATCTTGATTGATGCCAAGTACGCAACTGCCTTCGCAGGGAGCGGGACACAGGCGCCCAGTGAATTCAGGGAAATTATTCGTTGCGTGGAGTCGCTCAGCAGCTGTCGCCCAATCATCTCGATAGACGAGGTCATTCCACTCAGGAATCAAATTCCCAAGTGGGCAACCTTCATGACAAAACGGAATCCCACAGTCCATGCAGCGTCCTGCCTGATGCTTCGTGACTTCTTCATCAGCAGGTTCATACACCTCACGCCAGTCACGCAGTCGAACCGGCACCGGCCGTCGACGCGGCACCTCACGTCCAAACTCTAAGAAACCCGTTGGCTTACCCACGAGACACCGCCATCACCGCTTCCTCAACAGAACGTCCATTTGCTTCTGCAGCCGCTATTGCCTCTAAGACCTTTCGATAATCACGAGGCATTGCCTTCACAAAGTTCTGCACAGCGTCTTCCCAGGTGGCGAGCAAACGTTCCGCCTTGGTCGAACGCGTGAGTTCCTTATGTCTCGAGACCACGCCGTGCAGCCAATTTCGGTCCTCTTCAGTCAATGGTTCGAGGTCCAGCATTTCGAAATTCACCAAGTCAGAGAACGTCCGATCCGGGTCATACACAAAGGCGACACCTCCCGACATTCCCGCGCCGAAGTTCCTTCCTGTTGGTCCCAGAACGACAACTCGACCACCAGTCATGTACTCACAACCGTGATCACCCACACCTTCGACCACCGCAAGTGCGCCGGAATTGCGGACACAGAACCGCTCGCCGACTTGACCGGCCAGAAAGATCGATCCTGATGTCGCCCCGTAGCCAATGACGTTTCCAGCGATGACCTGCTCTGAAGCCTCGAACGGGACGCTGTCTGGTGGCGCAACGGAGATTGTCCCTCCTGAAAGGCCTTTGCCGAGGTAGTCGTTGGCATCCCCGTGAAGTTCCAAGGTCACGCCCTTCGGCAGGAAGGCACCAAAGCTCTGGCCAGCAGAACCTGTGCATTCAAGAACAATCGAGTCCTCTGGAATGCCTTCGCTGCCAAAACGTTTCGTCAATGCAGAACCAAGTTGGGTTCCAACGGCACGATCAACGTTGCTCACTGAAAGAGCGAAGCGCCGAGAGGTCCCTTCTTCTGCCGAGGAGAGCGCCTCGCTCAGAATTTGATGGTCGATAGCGCGATCCATTCCATGATCTTGTGCCCGACGGTGGCGACGATCTGTTCCATGGTTGGCGGTTGCTTCGGCAAGCAGTGGCGCTAGATCGAGACCTACAGCCTTCCAATGCTCAATCGCGCCGCTTGCCTCAATCAAATCAACGCGACCAATTGCCTCATCAATGGAGCGAAGTCCCAAGGAGGCCAAGAGTTCACGAACCTCTTCGGCCAAGAACTCGAAGAAGGTCTCAACGAACTCTGGCTTTCCGGAGAACCGACTTCGAAGTTCAGGGTTCTGTGTGGCGACGCCGACCGGACAAGTATCGAGGTGACAGACACGCATCATCACGCAGCCTGAAACGACCAATGGAGCCGTGGCAAATCCGAACTCCTCGGCTCCTAGGAGTGCAGCGATGATGACGTCACGCCCGGTCTTCATCTGGCCGTCAACTTGAACGACCACTCGATCACGGAGGCCATTGAGCATCAAGGTTTGCTGTGTCTCGGCGAGACCCAGCTCCCATGGACCTCCTGCGTGTTTGAGGGAGGTAAGTGGAGCAGCACCAGTTCCACCATCGTGGCCAGAAATGAGGACCACGTCTGCGTGAGCCTTGACGACACCCGCCGCCACAGTTCCGACGCCGACTTGGGCGACCAACTTCACATGCACCCGAGCTTCGGTATTGGCACTCTTGAGGTCGTAGATCAGTTGCGCCAAGTCCTCAATGGAGTAGATGTCGTGATGGGGCGGTGGAGAGATCAGTCCTACGCTAGGTGTTGAGTGGCGAGTGGCCGCAATCCACGGCGTCACCTTGTGGCCGGATAGCTGACCACCTTCGCCAGGTTTTGCGCCCTGGGCAATCTTGATTTGGAGGTCATCAGCGTTGACGAGATAGCTCGACGTGACGCCGAATCGGCCCGAAGCAACCTGCTTGATCGCGCTGCGTCGAGAGTCCCCGTTCGCATCGGGGGTGAAGCGAACCTCATCCTCGCCGCCTTCTCCGGTATTTGAGCGAGCGCCAAGACGATTCATGGCAATGGCGAGGGTCTCATGGGCCTCGCCGGAGATGGAGCCATACGACATCGCTCCTGTTGAGAATCGCTGAATGATGGAGGCAGCCGACTCAACTTCGTCAAGAGGAATCGGCGCTGAAGCGGACTTCAAACTGAAGAGGCCTCGCAGCGTTGAATTCGCCGCCGCTTGGTTGTCGACCAGTTGGGTGTATTCCTTGAAGATATCGAAGCGCTTTGCCCTCGTCGCGTGCTGCAACTTAAAGACCGTCTTCGGATTGAAGAGGTGCACTTCCCCATCTCGGCGCCACTGGTACTCGCCACCAACCGCCAACTCGGCATGCGCACGCTCTGCGGGACGCTCCGGGTAGGCCTCTCGATGACGGAGCGCAACCTCTGCTGCGATCACATCAAGACCAATCCCGCCAAGTCTCGAACTGGTGCCAGTGAAGTACTGGTTGACCACCTCAGTTTTCAAGCCAACGGCCTCGAAGATCTGCGCTCCGGTGTAGGAAGCAACCGTCGAAACACCCATCTTGGACATGACTTTCAAGACACCCTTCGAGGCTGCCTTCACATAATTGCGGTGCGCTTGTCGAGGAGAAACGCCTTCAAGGGAGCCTCCAGCAATCAAGTCATCAATGGATTCAAACGTCAGGTAGGGACTGATTGCCGCTGCTCCGTAACCAAGAAGCAACGCGAAGTGATGTACCTCTCGGGCGTCTCCGGATTCGACAATGAGTCCGACTTGGGTTCTTGCTTTCTCACGCACCAAGTGGTGGTGGACGGTTGACGTGAGCAGCAACGATGGAATCGGCGCCATCTCTTTGGTCGAGTTTCGATCCGAGAGGACAATCAAGTTCGCACCTGAAGCAATGGCAGCCGAAACTTCAGCACAGACTCGATGAAGTGCCTGAGCGAGAAGGGTGGCCCCTTCGTCGGAGGCTGTCGTCGGATCCGTGTCAGGTAGTGGGAACAGCCCGTCGATCGCAAAGGCCTTAAATCCTGGCGTTTCGCCCTCTTCATTTACATAAAGCAACTTCGCCAGATCATCCCGATCGATGACGGGATATGGAAGAACGATTTGACGGCAACTTTCCGGCTTGGCGTCTAGGAGGTTGCCTTCAGGTCCAACCGTTGCTGCGAGCGAGGTAACCATCTCTTCACGAATTGCGTCGAGCGGTGGATTGGTCACCTGTGCGAACAATTGCGTGAAGTAGTCAAACAGCAACCGAGGTCTCGTCGATAGCACTGCAAGCGGTGTGTCCGAGCCCATCGACCCAATTGGTTCAGCACCGGTCTTCGCCATCGGCGCCACAATGAGACGAAGCTCTTCTTGGGTCACCCCGAAGAGGCGCTGCCGCTGTACGACCGAGGCGTGCTGTGGCGTCAACATTCGACGCTCCGGAAGGTCGGCGAGTTGCACCGATTGCTCTTTCAGCCATTCACCGTATGGTGCAGCAGCCGCCAGTTCGTCCTTGATGGCGGCGTCTTCGACCAGTTCCCCCTTGGCGGTGTCAATGAGGAACATTCGACCCGGCTGGAGTCTTCCCTTCCGAACAATCTTTGAAGGATCAACGTCGACCACGCCGACTTCGCTCGACAACACCACGAGCCCGTCGTTCATCACCCAGAATCGAGAAGGACGAAGGCCGTTGCGATCGAGGACCGCACCGGCGATGGTTCCATCGGTGAACACGACCGCAGCGGGGCCATCCCAGGGTTCCATGAGCGAGGAATGGAAGCGATAAAACTCCCGACGACTCTTGTCCATCATCGGCTGGTTCTCCCAAGCCTCTGGAATCATCATCAAGACGGCATGCGGAAGGCTCCTACCGCCGAGATGCAGCAACTCAAGCACCTCGTCAAACGAAGCTGAGTCACTCATACCTGGCGTGCAAATAGGAAAGAGATCCTGAAGTTCGTCGCCGAAGAGAGGTGAAGCAAGGAGTGCCTCTCGAGCTCGCATCCAGTTTCTGTTGCCCTGCACGGTATTGATCTCGCCGTTGTGGGCAATGAAGCGGAATGGGTGGGCCAATGGCCACGAGGGGAACGTATTGGTAGAAAATCGACTGTGGACGAGAACGATGGCGGATTCAATCCGCTCATCGGCAAGATCACAGAAATAGGTTCGCAATTGCTCACTTCGGAGCATCCCCTTGTACACAATCATGCGACAGGACAACGAAGGGAAGTAGAGATTGCTCGACGAATGCTCAATCAATTTACGAACGAGATACGCACGACGGTCGAGGGCGAGAGGATCTGCCCCTATTTGTTCGTCAACAGCCGAGAGAAACACCTGAAGCATCACCGGTTCGACTGACAGTGCTCCGGCGCCAAGCGCCCCATTTTCTGTAGGAACGATGCGGTGCCAGAGAAGTTGGAGTCCCTTGCTGTCGGCAACCGTTCGCACTTCCTCAAGTGCGAAATCCGTCGAAAGCTCTCCCCCGACCATGAGGATTCCTGTGACGTAGCGTCCGACCTCAGGAAGTTCTATGCCGCTCTCCGAAGCGAGAGAACGAAAGAAGCGATCTGGAACCTGGAGAAGGATTCCAGCTCCGTCTCCTGTTGCGACTTCCGCACCAGAAGCACCGCGGTGCTCCAGGCGCTCAAGAACAGTGAGCGCTTGATCAACAAGTCCATGGCTCTTGATGCCGTGGACATTGGCGACAAGGCCCATTCCGCACGCATCATGCTCATAGGCGGGATCGTAGAGACCGCTGGCCTTCTGTTGGTTCCTCAACTGCGGGGTCATCCCTACTCGTCTCACTCGGGAGTTGGTGGTCGTCACGGCTTGTGGGACGACGTTGGCCCATATGCAGAACTCTCAGAATAGCAGTCTGGCTTCTCTCCTCGATCTGCGTCCGAGCGAATCCGTCGTCCCTCAACAATGGATTCACAAGGCCTCATGCGACACCAGCATGGTCAATCCTCCTGAAAGCGTGAACGAACTTCCTCGTCTCTCCTGAGTGAAACCCAATCGAGGAGCCTCCATAGGATGAGGAAATGGATGTCAACGCGCTTTCTGGCCCGATGCCACCTCAGACAACGGCTGAGGCAAGCGCAACGCCGCCAACCTCCTGTGAGATTGGCATTGTCGGCGGCGGCATCATCGGACTCGCTGCAGCCTGGCGACTTGCGAGAGCTGGCCGACAGGTCGTCGTGTTCGATCCAACTCCAGGTCTAGGGGCCTCTCGGGTTGCTGGCGGCATGCTTGGTGCAACGGCCGAGACGGGATTTGCCGAAGCATCCCAAGCCCAACACCACCAGGCCTCGAGGCAGGCATGGGATCCGTTCCTTGCTGACCTTTCGGCTGACCTTGGCAGGGCGATTGACTACGAAGCCATTGGCACGATTGCTGTTGGACTTGATGGCTCGGACATTCGCGCTATCCAACAACTCGCAACCTTTCAGGCTTCACTCGGACTGGACGTTGAACAACTCGACCGAGATGCCCTCGATGCCCTTTGTCCTGGGCTCGGACGAACTGTCGCTCGTGGTTGGTTTCTGCGAGATGACGGCGCCATTGACAACAGAGCGATTGTCGCCGATCTCTTGGACGCTTGCCGCATGAGGGGTGTCGAATTCGTGGCCACTCAGGTGAACGAGATCTCTGACTTGCGCGAGGGAACTCGAGAACTCACGACACCCAATGGTTCCTGTGCTGCGAACCTGGTCATCGTCGCCACTGGAGCAGCTCGTCTCCCGATACTTCCTCAGGACGGTCAGTACCCGAGGATCCCTCAAGTGCATCCAGTTGGCGGAACAATTGTTCGACTCTCTGGTTCTGGATCAGTTCCGCATCTCAAGTACACCATCCGTTCGCTCGTTCACGGGAGGCCTTGCTATCTCGTTCCTCGACGCGATGGATCTGTCGTGCTCGGTGCAACTGCTGTCGAACGCGGTTACGACCTCCATGTCGATGCTGGCGGACTCTTTCAACTCTTAGAAGATGGCCGAAGAATCTTTCCAGCATTGGATGACTACGCCATCGAGGAGATCGCGACGGGACTGCGTCCAACGACCGACTCCCACGTACCGTTCGTCGAAGGAGTAGGCCCAGGACTCCTTGCAGCTCTGGGCCATTATCGAAATGGCTTTTTGTTGGCACCAGGAACGGCGCTCAGAATTCTTGAATTGGTAGAGGCTCCGTGATGCCGATCAACGTGACCGTGAATGGCTGCAGCACCAACCTCCCGAGCGCTCTCACCATTGCCGAGTTACTCGCACACCTTGAACTCCCTGACCGTGGTGTTGCCGTGGCAGTGAACCGTGAGGTCATTGCTCGATCATCATGGCAAACGATCAAGGTTGGCCCAAACGACGCAATCGAGATTGTGAGCGCAGCGGCTGGCGGCTGAGCCGTGTAACGATAGGGCCATGGCCACCATTGATGAACTTCTTGATGCGCTTGATCGGCGACTCCTTCAAGCACTCGATGCGAAAGCTACCGGGGAAACGATCGCCCACCTTTGTGAGGCAAGGGCATGGCTTACCCATCCGAACCAGAGCCATGGCGGCTCATTGAGTCAGGGCTGAGCAAACCATGCGAGATCCCGAGCACGCGTGGTCGCGAAGGCTTGGCCGCATCAGCAGAGAACCTGAACGCGTCCTCAAGTGGGCAAAGTGGTACGTCACCAAGCAATCAACCGCCATTGGTCATGAGTTGTTCTTTGATCAGGATCATGATGTTTCTTCTACGGCGCTTGTTCTTGGAAGTGCACGATCTGGGACGACCTGGGTCGCAGAAGTGCTCGCAGCCGATAGCGAGACTCGATTCATCATGGAACCCTTTGATGATCGATGTTCGCAATTTCGAGGTGGTCTTCCAGACGCGACGTATCTCTCACCTGGCGCCCACAACGATCGACTTGAGTACTTTTCCGACAGGGTGTTCTCGGGTCACTTGCGGTCCAAATGGACGGATCAGTACAACCACGCCCGTCACCCAAGCCGTCGCGTCGTCAAAGATGTCCGAACGGTCTCGCTTCTTGGTTGGTTTGCCGCGCGATACCCATCGATGCCAATCATCTATCTGATCCGCCACCCCTTCGCCACGGCCTGGTCAATGGCGTCACTCGGTTGGGGAACCCATGGAAGCCTCCTCGGCGAGCGCACCCGTCTCGATGCACTCACCAATGCCGAGAAGAACATCCTCCTTCCACAGGCTTTCCTCGCTGAGGTGACTCGATGGTGCGTGGAGCAAGAGCGAGGGCTTCGGCACCTCGACCCAACCATCCACGTCGCGTTCTATGAGAACGTTGTTTCGACGCCAGAAACAGCATTCTCAGACATGGCCGACTATCTCGGAGGAAGAAGTGGCGCATGGAAGGGTTGGACACCCGATGCGTCGTTGTTTGATCGACCCTCAAAGACTTCCGTCCGCCGCGATGCTCCGCAGGCTGCCTCGCAGTGGGTTGAATCCTGGCAGGGTGAACTGCCGCCAGAAGTGATAACGCAAGCCATTGAAATTGTCCGATCCTTTGGACTTGATGAGCTGTATGGCACTCAACCCACCCCTAACCTTGAACCGAGCGATCTCTGGAGGAGGGATACACGGCAATGACCACGGACGTTCTCGACAATCCCCAATCTCAGAAATTGGACTCCAACGAATCGGTGAAGCCTCGTCTTCGAGGCTGGATTCATTTTGGCGCTTTCTGCGTCACCCTCACGTTGAGTGGGTTTCTCGAGTCAGCTACCTCCACCACTGGTGAGGCTCTCGCGATCGCCATCTACGTGGGTGGGCTCGCCATCATGTTTGGAACGAGTGCAATGCTTCATCTCGTAACTTGGGGTCCGAAGGGCCGCCAGCGAATGCGTCGTGCCGACCACTCGACCATCTTTCTTGGGATTGCCGGTTCGTACACGGCTATTGGTGCCATTGGGCTGACCGGAACCAACCTCAAGTTGTTGCTCGTTCTCGCATGGGGAGGAGCAATCGTCGGGATAACGATTCGGCAGTTTTTCATCGACGCGCCGAAGTGGGCTAACGCAATTCCCTATGTCGTCGTTGGTTGGTCGGCCATGCTTTTTGTCGGACCACTTATTGCCAGCCTTGGTGTCTTAGGGTTTCTCGGCATTCTCCTCGGCGGACTCGCCTATACCGCAGGAGCCATTTTTTACGGAGCGAAGCGACCGAATCTCGTTCCTGGTGTGTTCGGCTACCACGAACTGTTTCATGCCATGACCGTTGTTGGAGCCGGCATCCACATGGCAGTCATCTGGACAATGCTGCACTAGGCCGCCCTCTGCAAGGTCGTATGACGTTCCGGGCTTGACCGAGAAGCAACCTAGACTGAACCAGTTGTAGCGGGCTGTAGCGCAGCTTGGTTAGCGCGCTTGACTGGGGGTCAAGAGGTCCCGGGTTCAAATCCCGGCAGCCCGACCATGGAGTTGTAGGTCTGTATGAGTTGCTGGTCGAAACGAGAAGGTACGTCGTTACTCAGGAGACGAAGGCGAGGCCTTCAAAGGCCCCCGACGATCGCCATTGGCTCATGAGGTCAAAGAAGGCAACCGCACCAAGCGGATAGCCAATTCGGCCCTTCTGGTCGGCAAGGCTGACTTCCAAGCCCTCGTTGTTGTAGTAGCCAGGGGTGCATTCAGGGTCGAACATGAAGGAACTTCGGCCGTCCCCAAGACTGTCAACCCACGCTTGTTCTGCGCGTGGTGTGGTTTCAACTCGAGTAGCACCCGTGCTTCGTGCATGTTGAATGACCGCCGCAATGGTCTTCGCACCTTCACTGAAGTTGTGCGTGATATTCGAAACAAGATTTCCAGCCTGCGCCAGACCCAAGATGAAGAAATTCGGAAACCCAGAAACGTGCATGCCATGGAGGCTCACCATCCCCTCTCGCCAATGCTCCGACAAGGTTTCACCTCCAACACCTATGGGATCAAACCCTGATCGTCGAACCCAAGATGTCCCGACTTCAAATCCACTGGCATAGATGAGTACGTCAAGAGCAACGTGACGGTCACCCACCACGACGCCGGTCTCATCGATTTCTGAGACTCCCGCTCCATCGGTGTCGATGAGGTGCACGTTTGGAAGGTTGAACGTCTGGAGGTAGCCGTCATGAAAGCAAGGCCGCTTGCAGAGTTGCCGATACCAAGGTTTGAGCGCTTCAGCGGTCAGGGCGTCGTGAACCTCATGATCAACCCGCTCTCGGATCTCATTCATCTTCTCGTCGTCGCTTTCTTCATAGGCCTGACGAAGGACGACCTCGGAGGCAACGCCAGCAGCAAACAGCTCGAACGCTCGTTTGCGGATCCGGAGTGCAATGTCCGTCCATCCATCCTGCACGAGATCAACGTCTGCCTCTCCCCCGGTTTGGAGTGTTGCAAAGTTCGTCAACCACTCCTGCTGCCAACCATCTTCGAGCGACGAGAACCACTCCCGATCAATCGGCTTGTTGTTCCGAACATCAATGGATGAGGGCGTTCGCTGGAACACATACAACTCGCCAGCATCCCGTCCCAATTTCGGCACCACCTGGATTCCCGTCGCGCCGGTTCCCAACAGCCCGACTCGGAGACTGCGCAATCGATCCATCGGGGCGCCGTTGGCATCCCCTCCGGTCACGGCGTAGTTCCAACGACTGGTGTGAAAACTCTCACCTTGAAAACGTTCAATACCCGGCACACCAGGCAACTTCGGACGGTGGAGTGGTCCGGTTCCCGCAACAACGAATGTTGCACGGATCGTGTCACCTCGATTTGTCGTTACTACCCATTGATGACGGTCCTCATCCCAAACCATCTCTTCAACTTCAGTAGAGAACAGTGCGCCGTCTTTCAAATGAAAGTGCTCGGCAATGCGTTGTGCGTGTTCGTAGATTTCAGGACCTTCGACATATTTCGCTGAAGGCATGTAGCCAGTCTCTTGAAGAAGCGGGAGATAGATCATCGCAGCGGTGTCACACGCGGCACCTGGATAGCGATTCCAGTACCAAACCCCTCCGACATCGCCCGCACCATCAATGAGGCACAAGTCACGAACACCGACTTCACGAAGACGAGCTCCAGCGAGGAGGCCAGCAAATCCAGCGCCAATGATCGCTACCTCAACCTCACGCTGTTGCGCTGGACGCTCGGCCCACTCGACGTAAGGATCAGCCTCCATCGTCGCAAACTTGCCGGAAGCCCCAAGGTATTGGTCATTGCCATCTGCTCGGAGTCGTTTCAAACGCTCATCGCGATATTTGCTTCGGAGATCCTCACGGTTCACGGTGCGCCTGCCTCTCGAAAGTGAACATTGCCAAATCTATGCCCCTACGCCGACAGCCCAATGGAGACCGGACCAACGAGCGGCAGTTCATCATCGTGTCTACTCAGCCATCTGCCCCAGTTGCCCGAAGGTGAACTGACAAACTGACAGGGAAGGACACGGGGACGATCAACGGGTGAAAGTTGGAAACACTTCCATGAAGCGCTTTGCCGTAACGGCCGCTGCTTTGCTCACCTTCCTTTCCCAGGGAGTTACGGCAGGCGCGACCGAGAAGCTTCCCTCAGCGATCCCTCCAGCAGCTCTTGCCAGACTGATCGCCAGTTCCACAAAGATCAGCACCCTTCCAACCAAACTGACGACGCCGCTTTCCAAGGTTGAGGTCGATCGCGTCGATCGCTATTACCTGAGTTTGAAAATTGGCTGCTACGCGATTGGAAACAGCTGCACCTTTGGAAGCTCGAAACTGAAGAAGACGCTGGTGCTTCTCGGTGATTCACACGCAGCGATGTGGGCTCCAGCGATCATCCCTTCGGCAACGGCCGCTGGCTACAAGGTGATTGTGCAGTGGTTTCCAAATTGCCCGGTGGCTGATGTTGTTCCTTGGGTCACCTTGAAAGGTCAGTTGGGAACCGACTGTTCAGCGTGGAGGACAAGGACTCTTTCGGCAATAGCCAACCTCAATCCCTCAATGGTGATCTTGAGCGAGGCGACAACGTTTGCCCAAAGCGACGCATCGACTCCATTCAGCCCGAGTGCTTGGCAGAGTGCCCTTCAACGCACTATTGCGGTAGTGAACAAGCCAGGCTCGAAGGTCATCATGATGGGTGATGTTCCCTATTTCGCCGTCTCGCCGGCACAGTGCCTTGCGGCACATCCAACTGACGTGCAGCAATGTTCTACTGAGGTCGTGAATTCGATTCCCCAGGATCGACAGATGACGAGTGCGGAAAGTGGAGCCGCTGCGGCAACCCACATCGCGTTCTTCAATCCTGATCCGCTGCTTTGCGCATCCACGTGTTCGCCAATTGTTGGTTCCACAGTCACCTTCAAGGACACCAACCACGTCGCTTCCAGCTACGCCGCAAGCATTCGCGACGCACTGTGGAAGGGCCTGATGGCAGCCAAGATCAAGTAGTACTGCTCGCCGAGGACCTCGCCTCGCATCATTGAGCGATCAACCATCAATACTGCTCGGTGGCAGTTCCTGAATTCCGAGCCGTTGGCTTCTAGGGTACGACCATGAACTCTCTTGTCAGCCTGCTTGAAGATGCCACGACACTGCTCGACGAGACCATTGCGTTTCGGCGTGATCTCCATGCACATCCAGAACTTGGCCTCCACTTACCCCGGACCCAGGCAGCCATTGTGAATGCCCTTGACGGCCTCGGTCTTGAATTTCATCTCGGCACGAAGCTCAGCAGCGTCACCGCCGTGTTGCGAACCGGCCGACCAGGTCCAACCGTGCTGTTGCGCGCCGATATGGACGCCTTGCCAATGCCCGAGGACACGACGTTGGCGTTCAAGAGCACGGTCGAAGGTGCCATGCACGCTTGTGGTCATGACACCCATGTCGCCATGTTGGTGAGCGCTGCAAAGCTCCTCGTTGCTCGCCAAGACGACCTCGTTGGAACCGTCGTCTTGATGTTTCAACCTGGTGAAGAGGGACATGGCGGAGCAGTACTCATGATTGACGAAGGAATCTTGGGAGTTGGAGGGCGCGTTGACCTCGCTTTCGCCATCCATGCCACGCCATCGGTGCCAAGTGGCGTCGTCGTTACTCGTGGCGGGACCATCATGGCCTCATCTGACGAATTCGAGATTGAGGTCATTGGCCGAGGTGGTCATGCGTCAACGCCCTATCAGGCACTCGATCCAATTCCCGTCGCCTGTGAGATCGTCCTTGCCGCTCAGTCAATGATCACCCGACGTGTCAACGTTTTTGACCCGGCGGTCATCACCGTTGCCCACGTCAGTGCCGGCACCACCAGCAATGTCATTCCCGAAAGCGCACACCTCCATGGGACGATCCGCACGGTCTCGGCCAGGACTCGGTCCCAGGTACACGCTGATTTTGAGCAGTTAGCAACCAACATTGCCCACGCCCATGGAGCACAGTGCGAGGTCGACCTACAACTCGGCTATCCAGTCACGGTCAATGACGTAACAATCGCGACCTGGTGTCGCTCGCTCGCCATTGGGGTCCTTGGAGAGCACGCTGCGTTCGAAATGCCTGCACCAATCATGGGAGCGGAAGACTTCAGTTACGTGCTCGAGGCCGTTCCAGGGGCAATTGTCTTTCTCGGGATGTGCCCAGAAGGAATGAACGCCCATGAAGCTCCGCCAAATCACTCAAATCGGATGACGCTTGACGAGCCAGCCATGGCACGAGGAGCTGCGCTCTATGCCGGTGTGGCACTGGCCAAGTCCGCAGAGGCGGTCGCAGACGCGTCATAGATGTCGACTCGGGGATCTCTCTCCGAGACGCGTTAGACCTCAGTGTCGAATGGTCGGTCTCCTAGAGCCAGTTGCGTCGTTTGAAAATGAAGTACAGCGTCGTCGACGTGACGAGCATGAGCCCAAGTGCCATTTGGTAGCCATAGCGAAAATGAAGTTCCGGCATATGGTCAAAGTTCATCCCATAGACCGTTCCAACGAGCGTCGGGGCGAAGAGGATTGCCGCCCATGAGGAGATCTTCTTCACCTCTTCGTTTTGCAGAAGGCTCGCTGCGGTCATGTCCCTCATGTCTTGGTTCTGTTGCTGGGTGACGAGGGTGTTCTGCACCGTGAGCGCGTTCTCAAGAACCGCACGAAAGGCATCAACACGGTCCTTCACCCGGAGGGCGTGGTCATTGACGTCACGCAGGCGCTGGCGAAGCTCGAGTTCCACCTCGTACTTCTCAAATCCATCTTCGAGGGCGTCGATCACCTCAAGGAGGGGGTGCGTTGCCCGTTGGAAGTCAATGACCTCTCTTGAGAGGTCGAAGATTCTCCGGGAGACCTTCGGATCGCCTTCAAACAACTGGTCTTCAATTTCATCAATGTCGTTCTCGAGGCCAGCGACGACGGGCGCGTACTCGTCAACAACCTGATCAATGATGGCGTAGAGGACCGCCTCAGGACCAAGGGCGAGAAGGCCAGGTTGGCCTTCGAGTCGTTCTCGCACCCGACCAAGATCGGGAGTCTCGGCATGGCGAACCGTGATGACAAAATCTGGTCCAGTGAAGATGTGGACCTCTCCGAACTCAACCTGCTCTTCTTGGTCAAGGTATCGGGCAGGACGCAGGACTGTGAAGAGTGTCGATCCGTAGCGCTCGATCTTCGGACGCTGGTGAGCATCAACCGCATCTTCAAGAGCGAGTTCATGCAGCGAAAATTCCCTCGCCAGAACTTCGAGATCTTCTCGCTCTGGTCGATAGAGACCGATCCAAGCCATTCCGCCGTTCGCACGCATGTGCTCGAACGTCTGCTCAAGGCTGCTTGGATCCGATGCACGCACGCCATTTACGTACAAGGCGTTCTTCACCAGCATGGGGCTCCCCCGTCGTCGTCAGCACTGCCACCGAGGACCAATGCTAGGTGCCGAGGTTCCTGAGCGACTGCATTGCTGCGCATCACTTCGAGTTCATCGCAAATTTCGTAGAGTGACAGCCGTGCACCCACTTGAACTTTCGACCAAAGTCCTCGACTCCGGCGTGGCGGATGAACCCGTTAACCGGATCACCAACGAACTGAGTGAGCTAGCCGATGGTCTAGCCATCGTGGAGAGTTTCAGCCACAGTGTCGTCTTCGACTCTGGCGACGGCCTTATGTGTTTCGATGCGTCTGGTGCAGGCAGCGGGAAGGGTGTTGTCGAGTCGATCAGAGGTTGGTCCAACGAGCCGATTTCACATCTCGTCTACACCCACGGCCACGCCGACCACATCGGTGGCAGTTTTGCCTTCGGCGCAGACGCAGAAGCCCGAGGCGGAACACCACTGGAAGTCATTGGCCACCGCAAGGTCTTGGACCGGATCGATCGTTACCAAACCACCAATGGATGGAACGTCTCAATCAATCAACGGCAATTCGGAGGGGTCCGGAGCGAAATGGGCCTCGATCTCGGCGAGAACCTGCAACAGTTCCTACCCAAGGCAACGCTCATTCCAAGTACCACCTTCGACCAAGAGCTGAAGGTGACCGTTGGCGGAACAGAGATTGAACTCCACCACGCTCGAGGCGAGACCGATGATCACCTTTGGGCCTTTTTCCCTGAACAACGGTGGATTTTCTCCGGTGACTTCATTATTTGGAATTACCCGAACGCTGGAAACCCACAAAAGGTGCAGCGCTATGCACTTGAGTGGGCAACAGCGCTCCGTCGCATGATTGCGCAGGCGCCGACGCTTCTCGTTCCTGCCCATGGCCTGCCGATTGAAGGTGAAGCGAGAATCGCTGGCGTCCTCAGTGACATGGCCACGACGCTTGAGACGCTGGTCCACCAAGTCGTTGCGATGATGAACGCAGGCGAGACCCTCGACACCATCATCCACAGCATCTCCGTGCCCGAGGATCTCTTGGCGAAGCCATTCTTACGTCCTCTCTACGACGAGCCTGAGTTCGTCGTCCGCAATATCTGGCGTCTCTACGGTGGCTGGTGGGATGGCGCGTCATCCCGGCTCAAGCCCTCGCCCGACTCGGTATTGGGCTCGGAAATTGCGCAGCTTGCTGGTGGACCTGAGGTGCTCATTGCAAGAGCACTGGAACTTGTTCCAACCGATCTCCGTCTCGCCTGCCACCTTGCCGATCTCGCGGGATGGGCCGCTCCGGGCAGCGTCAAGGTCCATGAGGGTCGAGCAGAGGTCTACGACGCTCGTCGTCGAGCAGAGCTCTCGCTGATGGCGAAGGGCATTTTCACCGCAGCCGCTCGTGAGTCGAAGGACATTGTCAAACAAGCTGCATCAGGAATCACTGACTGAGCGGAAGTGAAGCATCCAGCAACGGCACGACACGCTTGGTTGCTAGTGGATTGAAATCACCTTGAGCGCCAAGAGAATGGTGGCGACTGCGAGGATTGCTCCTCCGAGTCTCGTCATCCAAGTCTTTGGCCACGGGTCACCCTTGAAGCCCTCGAGGTATTTCAGAATCGTTGCCGTCGTGAGCAGTAAGAGAAGGTCCCAACCAAGGAAGTCTTGAGCTCCAAGGTGGAAGGAACGCGTCAAGACAACTGCCAAGACCTGACCTGTCAGCACCAGAACTCCGAACTTCGGCAATGTCTTCGGAGCAAATCTATAGACCCAGGTAACTCTTGGGAACGACTTCGTGAGTCTTGGAGCTAGCGCGTACAAGACGTAGATCGGAACGAGCGCCCAGACCTGCCACACATTGCCGACAAGCGCTTCACCGACGAGCAGCATGAAGATTGACCGGATGACAATACCGACTGCGTCAGCCCTTGCTGTCGTTGGAACTGGATCAATTCGACTCATAGCGGTTCGTCTTGGATAGAGCCAGAGCGCAACATCCTCAAGGAGAAGACGAGCAAACACCACACCAGCTGCCAGGAAGCCGAATGCTTGGTGCTCGCTCACGATTGGCAGATTGAGCCCTGTAAGGCCAGGGAGAGCTTCGATCAATTTTGATGTCAAATAGAACGCAAAGAATGGCGTTAAGACATGGTCGCCGATTCTCAGCCACCACGCGTGAAGGCTGGTCGGAACGTCACGGTGGAAAGGCCGCAAGTGCGAAATCATGACGGGAAGTGCCGCCCAGAGCGTTCCAATGAGGAGGAGGCCGAGCAACGAGCGATAGGAATCGATATGGCCTGTTGCAAGAGCAAGGCCACCGTAGACCGCTACACCGATCGCACCAGCGGCCGCGTCGAAGAGGCCAATTGCCAGCAGCACGCCGAAGAGGACGCCTCCAGCGGGCACGGCACCAAAGTGGTTCTGCAATGCGAGCGCAGGTGCGAGGACGATCGCAAGTGCGATCAGCAGCATCGATGCTGATCCAAACATTGCTCGCAAGTACGCCCCGTCAGCAAATGATCCTTGTGCCAACGATGAATACCGTCCTGCCGACGTTGGCACTTTGGTACCCAAGCGATCAATCAGCAACAAGCCAGGAAGTTGCCAGGTGAGCGATCGATCGCCTATGCCTTCACCAACGAGGGATACATGGTGGTGATGCACTTCAATCTGATGAGGAGCCTCCTTCTCACGCTCTCCCTCATGCTCCTCAGTCGTTCCACTGCCGACTGAACGCTCAGAAGTAACCGACTCACCTTCTGTCGGCGTTCCACTGAGTGCACCTTCGCCTTCGGCACCGAGCCCTCCCGCAAGACCTCCTCCAACGCCAGCGGCTGCAGCGGCTGTCGCCGCAATAGCTGCGAGACCAGCAAGGATCCCTGCAATCTTCTTCGGGTGCTGTGCCGGAGCGTATTCCGGCGCTACCGCCGCACTCGACAGTTGTGCGCCAACGGTTGCCGGAGCAGATGCCCCAAGTTGGGAGTGAGCGACGACTCGAAATAGATAGTGCTGCCCAGCATCAAGACCGGTGATGACGCACGAGGTCACATCACTGCCAACGACGGAGCAGGAACTAAAGGTCCCACCTGACGCGTCAATTGCGGTCACGGTGTAGCCAGAAATTGTCGATCCGTTGTCTGATGGTGGAGGCGTCCAACTCACTAATGCCGTATCGCCCTGAAGACTGACGTCGACGGTTGCCGGAGGATCGGGTGGCCCAATTGGCATGGCGGAAGATGTCCCCGCACTCGCACTCGACCATCCAGCGGCATTGTGCGATCGAGCGGAGAAGTTGTAGGTGACACCATTGATGAGCCCCACGACCACGCACGTTGTAGTCGGCGGGACAACGCTGCATGCCGAAGTGGCCACACCTTGACCATCGAATGCGGTCACCGTCGTTCGGTCGAGAGGAGCACCGTTGGATGCCCCGAGCGACCAGACGACCGTTACTGATCCGCTCCCAGCTTTCATATCCGTGATAGTTGGTGCAGAGGGGACACCGAAAGGAGTGATGGACGATGACGTGGCTGATGGAGGCGAACTCCCCGCATCGGTCGTTGCGACCACCGTGAAGGTCGTCGGCGTGCCATTGGTCAGTCCCTGAATGGTGCAAGAAAGCGCATTCACCGTCGTGCAGGTCAACCCTCCAGGCATGGCGGTCACCGTGAAGTCGTTGAATGCTAGACCTCCATTCGCACCGGCACTCCATGAAACGATCGCCGAGCCATCCTCTGGTGTTGCTTGCACGTTCAGCGGAGCACTCGGTGTGGTGAAAGGAATGACTTGAGCAGATGGTGCCGAAGTCGCACCCGGCCCTGCCCCCGTCACAGCGGTGACGGTGAATGAATACCCAACACCATTGCTGAGACCGGTCACGGTGCAGGTTGTGCTCGACGCAACTGCGGTCGTGCATGTTGCCCCTCCGGGACTTGCCACAACCACGGAAGTTTGAATTGGCGTTCCACCGGTTGAAGTTGGCGGCAGCCACGTCACAATGACTGCACCATTTGTTCCAGTTCCAGCAACGTTGGTGGGTGCCGACGATGGCGCCGAAGGTGTCACGAGTGGCGAGGAAACCGAACTCGATGACGAACCAGCGCCGTTGTTGGATTGCACGGAGAAGGTGTAACTCTGTCCATTGCTGAGTCCGGTAATCGTGCAAGTTGTGATGGATGCGTCCGGCGTCGTGCATGAGGCGACCGCTGATCCGTGGGGGAAGCGAGACAAGCCCGGTGAGAGCACGGGCGTTGCACTCGCGGTGTAACCAGAAATTGGCGATCCACCATCGCTAAGCGGGGCGGTCCAAGAGATGGTTGCACTTCCATTTCCAGGCTTGACGACCACATTCGTCGGAGGATCAGCCATGGTGAACGGTGTCACTGGCAACGTGAACGCCGACGCGTTGGAGTCTCCTGCCAAATTGAAGGCAACGACTTGGAACTGATAGGCCGAGCCGTTCTTGAGGCCAAAAATTGAACAGCCGGTTGTTGTGCCATCGATGGTGGTGCAGGTTGCTCCCCCGGGACTCGCGGTGACTCGGTACCCCTGAATTGCATTGCCACCATCGGAAACAGACGCAATCCACGCAATGTCTGCCCGGCCATTACCAACGGTGACCCTCATCCCAGTTGGCGTATCGGGAACGGTGAAAGGCGCCGTTGAGGCAGATGGCGGCGCCGAAGTCGCAACATTGGCGAAGTTGATTGCGGTCACGACCACGCTGTAGTGCACGCCATTCGTCAACCCCAGAATCGTGCAACCGGTCGACGACGCATCCTGCGCTGCACACGATGCTCCTCCAGGAGAGGCAACCACGGTGTAGCCAATGAGCGGCAGTCCCCCGGTTTCGAGCGGAGCTACCCACGACACAGCGATCGTCGTATTTCCTGGGGTAACTGCAACTGACGTCGGAGCACCTGGAGTTGTAAACGGCGTGGCACCTGCGGACTCGACTGATGAAACTGAGGTCCCGGCGAGATTGGTCGCGACAACTGAGATCGTGTAGGTCTCACCATTCGTAAGACCGGAAATCGTGCATCCAGTCGTCGATCCATCCGTGGTCGTGCAACTCCCGGCGCTGACCTTCTGCGACGTCCATGCTGTAGCGGTGTAGCTCGACACTGCATTGCCACCGTCGTCACCTGGTACCGTCCACGAGACCACCACCTGACCGTCAGCTGCCTGAACCACGACATTGGTTGGTGCACCAGGAAGCGTGTAGGGCGTGGTCGACGCTGACGACGGCGAGACGGATGGACTTCCATGTCCTGTCGTTGACGAGACGACGAATGTGTATGCCTGGCCATTGGTCAGACCTTGGACGGTGCACGTCGTGGTTGCACCACCGGACAGGCACGTTTGCCCACCTGGACTCGCCGTCACCGTGTACCCGGTGATCGGGAACCCACCCGAGCTGAGTGGTGCTGACCACGTAACGGTGACGGTTCGATTACCTGGCGCTACCGACAGACCAGTTGGCGCTCCAGGTGACGTGAAGGGAATCGACGGATCTGACGGGACTGACGCCAATGAACTACCCGCCACATTCGTTGCAACCACGCTGAAGGTGTAGGTCGTTCCATTCACGAGACCCGCAACGAGACAAGAGGTGGTGAGACCGTCCGGCGTCGTGCAACTTCCTGCAGCAGCCCCACCAGAGGCAAAGGCCGTCACGGTAAAGGAATCAATCGATGCTCCTCCGTCATCTAATGGCGGAGTCCATGAGACGGAGACTTCGGTGTTTCCCGGCGTCGTAACGAGTTGCGTCGGAGGAGAAGGCGGGATGGTGAGGACGAGCGGACTCGAGGGATCAGAGGGCGTCGAGGTGCCAGCCAGATTGGTTGCCGTGACCGTAAAGGTATAGGTCACGCCATTGGTCAATCCGTAGATTGTGCAGCCTGTTGCTGAGCCATTCCGCGACGCACAGGTCGCTCCGCCGGGACTTGCCGTTGCGTGGTAGGCCGTGATCGAACTTCCACCGTTAAACGTTGGAGCCGACCAAGAGAGCGTTGCCGATCCCATCCCAGGGAATCCGGTCACGTCACTTGGTGCATTCGGGACTGTGAAGGGTTTGACCGGGAGCGAAGGGGATGATGGATCAGATGATCCCGCTTCATTGGTCGCTACCACCGTGAAGGTGTAGGAGAACCCATTCGTCAGTCCAAGAACCGTGCAAGAAGTGGTGGCTCCATCGGGAGTCGTACAGGTCTTTGCCTCTGGTGCCGAGGTGACGGTGTAACTCGAAATCGGTCGACCGTTGCTAGAAACTGGAGGTGTCCAAGAAACGTCAACCCCGCCGTTCTGTCCAACGACTGAGGTGATGGATGGTGCTGTCGGAAAGCTGTATGGCGTCTCCAACGCCGAGGGGGCTGACGGAACCGAGTCGCCAATGTTGTTGGTCGCGACAACAACGAAGGTGTAGGCCACTCCGTTGGTCAGATCGGCAACGAGACAAGAATTTGTCACTCCATCGGGCGTTACACATGACTTACCTTCAGGCGTTGAGGTGATGGTGAATCTTGTAATTGGCGATCCGCCATCTGACAGTGGCAACGACCAACTAACCGAAGCGGCTGAGTCGTATGCAGCCACCTCAACATTGATCGGTTCGCTCGGAACGGTCTGCACTTGAGGTGATGCTCCGGCGGGCAATGATGCACTCGCGCCAAACATTATCGCCGACATCGCCGCGAGCAACACGGACACGATCCAAAGAGATCCCGTCAACTGACGACGTCTGTTCCGGAATCGCCTCATCTTGACGCTCGTGCGATGACCATCTGGGCGTCGAAGGACCGGAGGAGACTCCCGGATTGAAGGCCCTTCGTACCTGCCGACATAATGCTCTAAAACATAGTCGGAAAAGTCCTACTTTTTAAGGCCCTAGAGAACCGCAGCCGTTCTTCAAAACTGCTGACTATCCAGGTATGCCGCTAGAAACCAGGCAAGGCGAAACTGCCGAGCCTTTGGCGGGAAAAGAACGGGCAAGTGCCGCCGCAATTCGCTTCGCTCGCTGCTGATAGCCAGCCGAGGTGAAATGGATGCCATCAGAGATATACCAGGGAGCCTGCACCTCGCTTCGCCAGTCATAGATGCGCATATTGGGGTACCTGGAGCACCCGGAAACGAGCGCTGCGTTCCACTTCTGCATCTGCACATCGGCATATGGCGAAGAATGCAACAAGGTCTTCACGGTGAGCCATAAGACGGGCTCTCCGTGAATCAGTTTCATCATTGCGTCGATCCGTGGTGCTGCGGGACTGTTTCGGAACGAAATGTTCGCCGAATCATTCGTACCTAAGGCAAAGATCCAACAACCACGTACCCCAGATGCCCATCGAGCCGAAATCCTCTGCTGGGCGTTTGGCTGACCATTCCACGTTTCGGTCGTTGACTGCGCGCCCGCAATTTCATTGTGAAACGACTGCACTCCAACCGCAAAGAGTCGAGCTTGGATACGGTCGGCTGGATTAGGGAGATAGCTCGTTGAAATGAGCCCATCAGAGGTTGAGTCCCCATCGAACGTCAGGACCTTGCACGACGTTTTGAGGGCGTTCGTTTGGACCTGCGGCACGAGTGTCGTCGAGGTTACGAGTGTTGTCGTCGAGGCAACGGGAGGCGATGGCTTTGGGGGCTGCTTCACCGCCATGACCTGTGCAGCACCAACACCACTCACGAGGAGGAGACTCAACAGTCCAGCAGTCGCCCCGATTCGCAGTGCCGGCTTCGTTGACGATCTGAGCAGGGAAACCGCAGCATTCCCTGCTCCGCGAAAACCGAGCGTTCTGATGGGGTTCTCCACGAACCGCCACGATAGCGAAGCAACGAGAAGGATGAGTGCCACAAGCACGCCGTCTCGAACAACTGGCACCGAGCGAAGAAACGTCGTCGGAAACGCCACAATTACCGGCAGGTGCCACAGATAGACGCCATAGGAACGTTCCCCAAGCCACCGGAGCGGAGCAATTCCAAGTAGGAGCCCTATTGATGACCCTGGATGCACCACCACCGCCAGAAGGACAGCGGTCGCTACTGACAAGAGGAGCAATCCTCCGTGATAGAGCGAGAGTGAATATTGATCCGTCGAGACCACCAACCAGCCAATTACCGCCAATGCCGCTACGCCAGCAGTATCAAGGAGAACGCGAGCTCCTACCGGGATTGACTTTGCTCTGGCATTAGGAACCCAGAGCATTGCAAGAACAGCCCCAACGAGCAGCCCCCCAGCTCTTGTGTCGGTACCTTCGTAGGCACGGGTGTTGTCAAGACCGACATGGGACAAGAGCGCTAAAGCAATGAATGACAGTGCCGCAAGCACGCTGGTCGCCAATGCCACCCGAGCGATTTTCCCCTTGGCGAGACTCAACATGGCAAGGAGCAGAAGTGGCCACAAGAGGTAGAACTGCTCTTCGACCGCTAAAGACCACAGGTGGTCCAGAGGTCCTGGGGGTGAAAACAAGGAGAAGTAGGAGATTCCATTGATGATGGTGGTCCAATTGCTGACGTAGAACATCGCAGCAAGCGAATCACCCGCACGACTCGTGAAGTTGCCCGGTGAAAAGAGTGCCGTTGCTGCCAAAACGACCAGCAGAACCAGAATTAGCGCTGGAAGAAGTCGACGAGCACGCCGAAGCCAAAACGTTCCAAGTCCGAGATTGCCGTCCTGTCGCCACGAACGCAGAAGAATCGAGGTAATCAGAAATCCTGAAAGCGTGAAGAAGATACCGACGCCAAGAAGGCCGCCTGAAAGCTTGGCGATGCCGAGGTGGTAGCCAACGACGACAGAAACGGCAAGGGCTCTGACGCCATCAAGTCCTGGCAGGTAGGTCTCGCGTGCATCAACTGGGCGAGGCATTCATCTCCAAAAAATCAACGGTGGCTTCGTGGCAGGCGGTCAACCGGCCCCAACCCTAGTCACCGAGTTGGCGTCGCTGCGGGACGCGCCATTGGCGTTCCTTCAGGGCGGACTCTCGGAGGCATAGTCTAAAGATCAAGTTGAGGGTTACTCCCTTCACTGCCAGCAAAGGAGCTCCAATGTCGAATGTCGAAACCGTTCGAGGACCTATTGCCGTTGAAGATTTAGGTCGCACCTATATGCACGAACACATTTTTGTGCTGACTCCTGATGTCCAGCAGAACTACCCAGAGGAATGGGGGGCAGAGGAAGACCGGGTCAATGACGCAGTCGAGAAACTCACGGCACTTGCAGCAAGCGGAGTCTCGACAATTGTTGACCCCACCGTTGTTGGACTCGGGCGGTACCTCCCCAGAATCCAACAGGTTGCTGAGCGGGTTCCGCAGCTCAACATTGTCGTTGCCACAGGTTGTTACACCTACAACGATGTTCCGTTCTTCTTTCATCATCGAGGCCCTGCGCTCAATGAGGCCCTTGGTGTCGAAGTTCCCGACCCTATGGTTGACCTTTTTGTCCATGACATCGAGGTCGGCATCACCGGTACTGGCGTGAAGGCAGGCATGCTCAAGTGCGCAATTGACCATCAGGGACTGACTCGTGGAGTCGAACGAGTCCTTCGAGCTGTCGCCCAGACACACCTTCGAACCGGTACTCCCATCACAGTCCATACCCACCCGGAGAGCCAGCAGGGTCTCACTGTTGAACGGATTCTCGGCGAAGAGGGTGTTGACGCTAGGCGCGTGGTGTTGGGTCACAGCGGCGACTCAACCGACGCAGACCACCTTTCGTATTTGGCAGAAGCTGGATTCTGGCTCGGCATGGACCGTTTCGGCATCAACTTGGCGACGACCTTCGAAGCGAGGGCCGACATTGTCGTGGAACTCTGCCGTCGTGGCTACGCGTCATCAATGGTGCTGGCCCATGACGCAGCTTGCTACATCGACTGGATTGATCCCAACGTCTTGCCGTTCATGCCTGACTGGAATTACCTCCACATTGATACGGACGTCCTCCCCTATCTACGGAGTCAGGGCGTCACTGACGAGCAACTTCAACTCATGCTCGTCGACAATCCACGGAGGATCTTCAGCGGTGAGTAATTCGGTCCCGATCTCGGGATCAGTGGCTTGGGGTTTTGAGGGCGTTCGTTCTGCATTTGAAGAGAACTTCATTTCTCGTGGTGAAGTCGGTGCCGCGGTCCATATTCGGATTCACGGTGAGGTAGTTGTTGATCTGCGAGGCGGCTGGGCTGATCCACTGGCGCATCGAGAGTGGTCAGAAGACACCTTGGTCAACGTCTATTCCGTCGGCAAAGCCTTTGTTGCGATGGCTGCCCTCCAACAGGTTGATCGCGGCCTCGTAGAGCTCGATGAGCCACTGGCACGCATTTGGCCTGAGTTTGCCAATGGTGGAAAGGAGGAGGCAACGCTCCGCATGGCGCTCTGCCATCAAGCAGGTGTTCCTGCAATTGGTCGACTGCTCAAGAACGCTGACCTCTCAAGTTGGACCACCATGGTGACCGCCCTTGAGGAGACTCCTGCTTGGTTTGAGCCCGGCAGCCAACACATGTACCACACGAATACTTACGGTCACCTGATTGGTGAAGTAGTCCGACGAACGACTGGAAAGACGCCAGGCGTTTACCTTCGGGACCTCACCTCCTCCCTTGATGCAGACGTCCACGTAGGCCTCAGGGAGGGCGAGCTCGAGCGTTGCGCGGAGGTTCAATTCGTGAGCGACCTCGATCCGTCCACGATTGACCTTGATCAGATGTCGGGAGACCAAGCAGTCGTCATGCGCAGCTACTTCAATCCCCCTGGCTATTCATCATTTGGCTTGGTGAATACCACCGAGTGGAGAGAAGCAGAGATTCCCTCAACCAATACCCATGCCTCGGCTGAAGGAATCGCAAAGATCTATGAAGGGCTCCTCGAGCCCGGTCGTCTTCTCTCGCCTGAGCTCCTGAAGGAAGCAACCTCAATTCAGTCCGAAGGACCATGCAAAGTCCTTGGCGAGATCGCTACGTTCGGGCTTGGCTTCACACCAACGACTCCACGACGGCCCTTTGGTCCCAATCCGGGGAGTTTTGGGCACTTTGGTACTGGTGGTGCACTCGGATTCGCCGATCCAACCGCCGGCCTTGCCTTTGGGTACGCGATGAATCACGTCATCCCGAGATGGCAGAGCACGAGGAATCAAGCACTTCGAGCAGCGGTCTACGACGCAATCGGCGGAGGATCACTCTAAAGATCGCATACGTATTCCGTCAGTCCTCGAGCCCATGAATTACTTCGGCCTCAAAACTTGCCTTAGTCGAGTTGTCGCATCTCATTGCTGAAGCGACGACCATTTTCCACATAGGACTGTGCTGAGTATTCAATGACTTCGCGTGAGCTCGCGCCTTCTTTGATGATTGCCGGGACACCAACGGCCAAGGCATCTGCGGGAACTCTCTTGCGGTTGCCAACTACCGCATTTGCTCCAACGGTCGCACCAGACTCAATGACGGCGTAGTGAAGCACGACGGAACCTGAACCAACGAGACAACCATTCTCGAGGGTGCAGCCTTCAAGATGTGCCAAGTGGCCGACGACGCAGTCATCGCCAACGATGGTCGGGAAGGTTGGACCACAGTGCACAACCGTCCCATCCTGAATGGATGTCCTGGCTCCAATTCGAATCTGTCCGTTGTCACCACGAAGAACGGCATGGGGCCAAATCGAGGACTCCGCCCCGATCACGACATCTCCAATGACCGTTGCTTGTGGATGAACAAAGGCGGTTGGGTGAATGGAGGGAACAAGATCACCGAGTGCGTAAATAGCCATTGTCCGAAACTACTCGGAGGGTCCGAGCACGCGCCTATTCGAGAGCATCAATGCGAGAGCCAGGTGACAAGTTGGATAATTCGCCAGATCAAGTAGATGGCCGTGCCAAAGAGGAAGAACCAGAATCTCTTCGGGATCGGGCGGCGTTCAGGCTCAACAATCAGCGATGTGCACGTTGGACAGCGACCATCCTCGCCAATGCGATCGCTTTCGACCATGGCGACGCACGTGTCGCACCACACCATCTCGCTACCGGCCTCCACCGGTGCGAACACGAATCTTGATGGGTGTTGCGCCGAGCTCGAAACGCTCTCGAAGCGACCGCTCCACATAACGGAGGTACGTGGCTGGGAGTTCGCCGCTGGCGAACAGGGTGAAGGTTGGTGGGTCAATTGCCCCTTGCACGGCGTAACGAATTTTTGCACCTGGGGCTGGGTGAGCTTGCTGGAGATCACGAATTGCTCGGTTGAGCGAGCCGGTTGGAACGCGCTGGTGATACGAATCAACCGCATCCATGAGCGCCGGCAGAATCTTGTGCACGCCAAGTCCCGACTGCGCCGAAATCTTGATCACCGGAGAGGTGCCAAGGAACGCCAGTCGGTCGCCAACGGTCGCCATTATCTCCTCGCGCTGTTCAGAAGGAACAAGCTCCCACTTGTTGAGAATCACGACTGCCGCACAACCACTGATGGCCATCCGCTCGGCCAGACGCTGATCCTGATGGGTGGCGCCTTCGGTCGCGTCAAGGACGAGCAGGGCGAGATCAGCCCGTTCGAGAGCTTCGAGGGCTCGCAGAACTGAATACTGCTCACTGCCGCGTTCCGTCCGTGCTCTTCGTCGCATCCCAGCGGTGTCGATAAAGCAGAGGGGGCCGTCCGGCGTTTCAACGACCGTATCGATCGCATCTCTCGTCGTGCCTGGCATGTCAAAGACGACAGCTCGCTCTTCGCCAATCAAGCGATTGAACAGCGTCGACTTTCCAACATTTGGTCGCCCGATAATGGCAATTCTCGGGATTGCAACATCTGCTGATTCATCTGACTCAATTGGACCAAGGGCCACGATCTGGCGAGTGACTTCGTCAAGGAGGTCACCAGTCCCACGTCCGTGCTGTGCACTGACGAGATTCGCTTCACCTAGGCCAAGCTGGAGGAATTCCCAGGCCAGTTGTTCATGACGCAGATCATCGACTTTGTTGGCCACAAGCAGCACCGGACAGGTTGCACGCTGAACGAGACGAGCAGCCTCAAGGTCCTCACCGGTCACTCCTGTTTGCACGTCCACTACGAACAACACGAGATCAGCATCCTCAAGTGCCTTCGCGGATTGCTTACTGACCTTTCGGTCAAGCTCAGAGCCTCCTGAAAGCCAGCCGCCGGTGTCAACGATGTTGAACTCAATTCCGTTCCATTCGGCATCGAGAACCTTCCGGTCGCGTGTGACCCCAGGCTCCTCCTCAACAACGGCGATGCGTCGACCAACGATTCGGTTGATGAGTGAAGACTTGCCAACATTGGGTCGACCGACGACCACCACCATTGGCTTCGTTGTTGGAAGTGGTTGGTTCATGATGCGACCGCCTGAAGTGATTGATGCTGCGTGGAGGGAAGAAGTGCGCGTCGCAATGCCGCACCAGAGGTTTCGAGGACTTCAACCGGTCGGCCGAGGTCCGCAATCGTGAATCCATCGAGGAAACGGTCGCCGGAGAGGCAAACATCAGGGAGGAGAACTCGATGCGATCGAGGCACGTCCTTGAGCGCCCGTTGCAGATCCTCAGCGACAAGCAGTCCGGCAACGGAAATATTGCCACCAAAGAATCGATTCTCGACCCCTACAACGTGAACGTCCTCGCGTCCCAGGCGTTCGAGAAGTGGTGGGAGAACTCTCGCTCCATAGGCACCGGTCAGGATGGTGACGGGACGATCGTCGGCGACTTCGTGAGAAATCACGTGGCTTCGTTCAGCTCGATAGCCCTCAGCGGGCGCCCCATCAACTGCGGAGAAAAAGCCCGACTTCTTCGTCGTTCCCCTCTTACCAGCGGTCAACAACTCGCGCTCGAAGGTTCGGATCATGCCAACCCCATTTTCGTGCTGCGGAACTCCGTCGTAGGCACGGAGTGCCGGCAAGGGCAGATTGGCAAGCAAGTAGTACTCATCAGAAGCGAAGACCACCTTGCGGCCAAGGAGACTCCGACATCGCTTTTGATGACGTTCAACCGATGCAATCACCGCAGCGGCTTCGGCAACTGTGTGCGGACGCATCGTGGCTTCACCCGAGTGTGAAGAGAGGCCAAGTGGGACGACGCCAATGGTTTGGAGCTGGTGGTACTCATCGAGCAGCGTGAGCAGCGTGTCCTCGAGGACCTCTCCGTCATTGACGCCAGGACAAACAACGACCTGACCATGGATCTCAATGCCTTCTTCGAGCAGAACCTTCAGCCAGCGCAAACTCGTGGCACCCCTTGGGTTACGAAGAAGCGATGATCGTGCTGCGCCGTCCGTGGCATGAATAGAGACGTACAGCGGGGAAAGGTTCTCTTCAATCACTCGCTCTGCGTCGAGTTCAGTGAATCGGGTGAGCGTGGTGAAGTTGCCATAGAGGAACGAAAGCCGGTAATCGTCATCCTTCAGATACAGACTCTTTCTCAATCCCTTTGGTAATTGATAAATAAAACAAAAGCTGCAGTGGTTGTCACAGGTCCGAATTCGATCAAAAACAGCAGACGAGACCTCGAGACCGACCGGAACCCCAGCGTCCTTCTTGATCACCACTCGACGATCAAGCGCCTCTCCCGGACGCCGAATCGTGAAGACCGGATCCTGGCCATCGGAGAGTTGGTGATATTCAATGACGTCCATCGGCACCACGCCATTTATGGAGAGCAGTTCATCGTCAATTGAGATTCCAGCGACAGCAGCTGGAGATTGCCCCGCGACTGCCGTCACCACAGGGGAGGCCATTTCACAAGGTTACTCGCCTCCTCCTGCAGCCCTCACGGGGAAAACGACCCGAAATTCAGGAGGCTGGTCCAAGTAGGCTCTGGGCATGACGGTGCAACGAGTGGTCCTCGCCGAACCCCGTGGATTCTGTGCTGGTGTCGAGAAGGCCATTAAGGCGTTGGCGTGGATGGTGAAGGTCTTTCCACCGCCGGTCTACTGCTACCACGAGATTGTTCACAACCAATTCGTCGTTGATCACTTCAAAGCACAGGGCGTCCTCTTCATTGACGACATTGCTGAGGTTCCTGTTGGGGCTCCCCTCATGTTGTCGGCCCATGGATCCGCTCCAGAAGTAGTCATCGCTGCCCGGAATCGCGGAATTGTGATCGATGCGGTGTGTCCACTCGTCACCAAGGTGCACCATGAAATGAAGGTTCGAAGCGAGAAGGGCTACACCGTCCTCTACGTCGGCCATGCGGGACACGAAGAGGCTGTCGGGACCATGGCAGTAGCCCCTCAGTCCGTCCGGCTTCTCCAGCAGCCGAGTGATGTTGATGCCCTTCAGGACCTCGCCGAATCCGGCGCCCCGGTAGCGCTGCTCGCCCAAACAACGCTCTCTCACGACGAATGGCGGCACCTCATGGAACTCGCAAAAGAGCGATTCCCAGACCTTTGGATGCCGAATCGTTCCGATCTCTGTTTCGCAACGACCAACCGGCAGGCGGCATTGAAGGCCATTGCCGGCGAAGCAGATGCCGTCGTGATCCTGGGTTCTGCGAATTCTTCCAACACTGTCGCACTCGAAAAGGTTGCGAGAAGTTCTGGCTGTCAACGCGTGTACCGAGTGAATTCTGCAGCTGAGCTTCCAGATGACCTCTTCGGGACGGTTGCGATCACCGCTGGAGCGTCCGCCCCAGAGCAGCTTGTCAAGGAGGTCATTGACCGATTGGCACCTCTTGATGGGGTCTCAATTGCCTCGGTGACAACAGAAGATGAATACTTCCCTCCCCCACCTGAACTTCGAGAGATGTTGAGGGGCCTCGGAACGGCACTTGCACTCTTTCATGGACTTCCGGCAGGGGAAGATGCTGATCCAATTGCTCATGACCGAAGTCGGTCTGCTGCAGCCGTTCTGTCATCGCTCTTATTGCCCTCGTCTTGAGTGCCCCAAGCCTCGCCGGGTTTCTGCGAGACTAGGGAGATGACCGCAACGAATGCCACCTTTACGGCAATGGACCACTCAACCCAAGAAGAGTGGAGCGTCATTGCCACCGAGACCGTGGCCAATCAGCCTCGCGTCGCAGAAACCGTCCTCACCATGCTGAAGGGCCTCGAATCCATCACTGACGGCTTTGCAGTCGATCAACTCGTGCACTCACTGCAGACTGCAACGAGAGCAGAAGCAGCCGGAGCAGACGAAGAAGTGATTGTTGCATCGCTTTGTCACGATCTCGGCAAGGCAATCTCCGTCGCCAATCACCCAAAGATCGCAGCGGAAATCCTCCGGCCCTACGTGCGACCAGAGGTCGCAACGATGATTGCAGTCCATCAGGACTTCCAAGGAAAGCACTACTATGCCTTCCTCGGAATGGACCCAACCCTTCGAACGAAGCACGAGGGTTCTGACTACTACGACTTGGCAAAGCAATTCGCTGATGAGTGGGACCAGAACAGCTTCGACCCGAACTTTGTGAACCAGCCCCTTGAGCACTTTGAACCAATGGTTCGCAGAGTGTTCGCTCAACCACGATCGATGTAAGGACGAGGAAATGGCAAAGAAGCACGATCTCGAGAAGCGACGGATGGACCTTATGCAACGCCACGTGGTGGAGCTTGCGCGCGAGGACTTCTCGAAGCGCTACCCCGGTGTGCAACTTGGCAAGACCGTTGCGCTCATTGCGGCATACGAAGAGGAAGAGAACATCGCCGACGTCCTCCACGCCATGCCCAAGGAAGCTTGCGGTATGCCAGTGACGACCTTGGTCGTCGTTGACGGCGGCGATGACCGCACTGCAGAGATCGTTATTGAAGAGGGCGTCTATGCCCTCATTTTCCCGGTAAATCTCGGACACGGCGTGGCGTTGCGAGCTGGCTACAACCTTTGCATCGACTTGGAAGTTGAGTTCATTGTCACCCTCGATGCCGATGGACAGAACGACCCCACTGAAATCCCAGTGATGCTCCAGCCACTCGTTGACGATGAGAGTGACTTCGTCGTTGGATCTCGCCGACTCGGCGTCGATAACACCAGCGATCTGTTCCGCAAGGCCGGAGTGGTGTTCTTCTCGGCAGTGGTCAATGTGCTCACTCGATCAAAGTTGACCGACACCTCCAATGGCTATCGCGCCCTTCGCATTGCCATGTTGAAAGATGTGGTGCCCCGTTGCGTTCAAGTTCAATACCAGACCTCAGAACTCATCATCACGGCCATCCGACGTGGCTGGAGAATTTCCGAGAAGCCGACTGTTTGGTATCCACGTGCTCACGGAACGACGAAGAAGGGCAACTCCCTCCTCTATGGCTTCCGTTACGCAAATGTCGTCTTCCGCACCTGGTGGCGTGAGCGGTAACTCAAGTCTGAGGACATCTGCCCGACGGGTCGCTTCGTTGCGCTCAGGGCGAGGAGAACGAAGGATCTACTGCTGTTTGGCGGCGTCGAATGCAACCTGCAATGCCGCAGAGAGTTCCGCCGTTGAAGCCTTGACCGCTGAACGCTGAATCTTCCCCGTTGCGCCGAGGGGAGCAGGTTGCAGCGGGGCACCTGCGAACACCGTCACTTTCACTGGTCGAGGCAGCTTGGCACCCTTCGGCATTGCACGATCGCTGTTCGCAATGCCAACGGGAATGATGATGGACTGCGTCTTTGATGCCAAGTACGCAGCCCCCTCATGGAGCTCTGCGACCAGTGGACCTTCTTGGCGAGTCCCCTCGGGAAACAAAATCAATACCTCTCCACGTGCGAGGACCTCTTCAGCGCGTTGGAGCGATGCCCGGTCGGCAGATTCACGGTGCACTGGAAATCCTCCCATTGCAATGAGGAATCGACCGAGAAGCGAGACCTTCCAGAGGCTGTCCTTCGCCATGAAAAACATCTTGCGTCGAGTGAGCAGCACGGGAAAGGCAAAGTCAACATTTGAACGATGAATCGGAGCAACGAGGACTCCCCCAGTCGCAGGAATCTCGAACGTGGAAACAACCTTTGGTCGAAAGAGCGCTCGGGCAACACCCATGATGATGCTGCGAGCAAAGACGTAGCCAACGGTCCTTCGAGAATCCACCTTGAAGGCGGCGTCTTTTCCGTCTGCGTGACGCTCACTCACGCGAGCCAGCCCAAAATCTCACCTGTCACGTCTTCTATCGTACGCCCGGTCGTGTCGAGCACGCGTGAACCGGGCGCAACATGCAATGGAGAAACTGCTCTCGTTGAGTCCACCTCATCGCGACGGATGATTGAGGCAGCACCTTCATCCACCCTCCGTCGAGCTCGCTCTTCAGCTGAAGCCGTGAGGTATACCTTGATCGTTGCATCCGGAAAGACGACTGAAGCAATATCTCGACCTTCGACCACTCCAGACCCATTTCGGTCCTCAACCCACTGGCGTTGATGGCGCACGAGGACCTCTCGCACCTGAGGCGTTGCCGCAACGAGCGAAACCGCTGAATTGGTGGCATCGAGCCGGAGAAGATGTCCCACCGAAAGATCCGCAACAAGGACCTCACCATCACCCTCGACGGTGAGGGCTTCGGCCAAGGCAACGAGCGCAGCGCCATCGCTCAAATCCACGCCATGGTGGATTGCAGCGGCGGCAACTGCCCGGTACATCGCACCAGTGTCGAGTCGTTCAATCCCAAGTATTTCCGCAAGGCTTCGCGACACCGTTGACTTCCCCGCCCCAGCTGGGCCATCGATCGCAATCACCAAGTTCGACGGCGTAGTCCTCACGATGCCTCAACCTCTACTGCCGCACCAAGGCTTCGAAGGTGCTCGAAAAACGCAGGGTAACTCGTTGAAATACACTCAATGTCTCGAACGACTACTTCAGATCCTTCATCGCTGCTCAAGGCCGCAATGGACGCCGCCATGGCAAGCCGGTGATCTCCGAGGGGATCGATCTCCACCTCAATCGGCCCGCGCTTCGCCGGAGTGACTAGGAGATCATCACCCTCAATGCGCGCCTCTCCACCAAAGCTCCGCACGAGCCGAGCCGTCGCCTCCATGCGGTCGGACTCCTTGAACCTGAGTTCACCAACGTCAACGAATCTCGTTGGCCCTTCAGCGCGAAGTGCCGCGACCGCAAGGATGGGAACTTCATCAACGGAGGGAATTTCAATGGATTGAACCGTCGTTCCGTGAAGGAGTGACGGAGCGACGTCAATGGTCAGTCGACCATCCTTCAGCGCTCGAGAAAGCGTTGCACCCATGCGTTCAAGCACCGAGAGAAACCCAATGCGCTCTTCCCCGGGATAGAGATCGAGAATCTCGACTCCTCCGGTTCTTGCCAGCAAGCCAGCAACTACCGTGAACGCCGCTTGGCTGGGATCGGTTGCAACAACCCAGTCCATCGCCCGTGGTGTGCCTGGTTGCACCGTGATGCGTCGCCCCGAGCCCTCAGGCACACTTTCGATTCCAATCCCTGCAACTTCGAGCATCTCTTCGGTGTGGGTGCGAGTCTTGACCGCTTCGACCACGGTGGTCGAGCCTTCAGCAACGAGGCCCGCAAGCAAAAGTGCCGACTTCACTTGAGCACTTGGTTCTGGAACTTCGTAGACAATGCCGTTGAGTGCTCCACCGTGGATCTCAATTGGCGGGAGAAGACGTTCACCAATGCCGTCGACGCGCGCTCCCATTAGCCGAAGGGGAATTGCCACGCGATCCATTGGACGCTTCGACAGGGACGCGTCACCAATCATCTGATGGCGACCAGGTAAACCAGCCAGAATCCCAGCGAGCAGGCGCATCGTCGTTCCAGAGTTTCCACAGTCAAGCGGACCACCTGCTGCACGAAGCGCTCCGCTCGACACCACCGTGACGAGGCCGCCATCGTCCGTGATCTCTGCACCGAGCTGACGAAAGATCTCGGCAGTTGCCAAGACATCGAGACCACTTGAGAGGCCCGAAATCGTGCTGCTCCCATTCGCAAGGCTCGACAGCATGAGAGCTCGATGCGAGATCGACTTGTCTCCAGGAGGCGCGATTGCACCTTGCAAGTGATGGGCAGGGCGAATGGAGGCGGTGGTCATGCCAGAGCCTCCAGTGTGCACCGATAACCACGCTCGACCAGCGCTCGTCGAAGGTCTTGCGAACGGAGTTCATCAATGGTCAATTGAAGAACACCAGCTCCACCTTCGACACTGTGGGCAATCTGAAGGTCAACGACATTGACTTGGAGATCGCTCGCAACCGTCGTCACGTCAGCAAGAATTCCAGGCCGGTCCGTCACGACAACCTTCAGAAGGACAAGACTCTTTGGCACAACCTGCTTGGCCGGGAGCGCTCGACGTGCGGTCGATGATGCCGTGAGAAATCGTTCGAGCCCCGATCGGTCTCCGGTGGAGACCATGGCTCGGAGGTCATGGAGGTCGCCAATCACTTGATCCAAGGTGGCCGTAATCGCCGTGGCATTTGCCGCGCAGAGCTCCGGCCAAATCGCTGGATCACCGGCGGCAACCCGAGTCATATCCCGAAATCCTCCTGCGGCTAGCTGAAGGAGCGCTCCGTCACTTGCAGCGCCAATCACGGCGCGATGCATAAGGGTCGCGGCGAGGAGGTGCGGGACGTGGCTCACGACGGCGACCAAGCGATCGTGATCCGCCGCATCGAGCGCCAAGGGCATTGCGCCAAGTCGAGCAACAATGCTCGATAACCGGGCGTACCTCGACGCATCAGTCGTCGGACCCGGCGTTAAGACCCAAGTTGCTCCAACAAAGAGATCCGCACGTGCGCCATCGAGACCAAGTTGCTCTGACCCGGCCATTGGATGCCCACCAATGAACCTCACATCACGCATTGCTGTGACGAGCGGCACTTTGACCCCACATACATCGGTCACAATCACGTCCGCACTACGAAGCGGATTGGCGAGCACCTCGCCCACAACTTCCACAACCGACGCTGCAGGGACACAAACCACGACAAGGTCGGCGGAAAGATCGTCACCTATTGCATCGATGATTCCGAGACGGAGGGCCTCTGCCTCTCGGGTGTCATCAAGGTCGACTCCCGAGACGCTGAATCCTTGTTCTTTGAGACCGAGGGCGACAGAACCACCAATGAGACCCATTCCAATGACGAGAACCCGCCCAGAATCGACGGGCTGGGTCATCGGTTCAGATCATTTCGGAGGTTGGACGCTCCATGAAGAAAGACGTGTTCAACATCAACCGCGCTCCTGCGAGACCTCGCATGGATCAGAATCCGGAGGCAACGTGGCGTGGCATTCGTGATATCGAGTTCTTGCGCGCAAATCAGTGGGACGGTGGCAAAACCAAGTTCTCGGGCAGCGGTGGCGGGGAAGACTGATACGAGGTCATTCGTTGCGGTAAACAGCACCGAGACGAGATCATCTTCGGTCAAGCCGTTTCGCCGAAGCATCTCACTAAGCAGTTCCGAGATTCTGCTCGTAATCGCCTCACGGGAGTCCTCATCGGCAGTCGTTGCTCCTCGGACGCCGCGAAGTTGCTTGAACAAGGTCACGGCTGAAGGTTACTTCGCCGTTCCGCCCTGCTCAGAGTGGTCTTTGGGCCGTTGGTGGCCAACTCGGCCAGAGCCAGCACCTCGTCAAGTGCAAGGACTCGATGCTCCCCTGGCTTGAGTGACGGATCGCTGAGTCCTCCAACCCGAACTCGAACAAGGCGAGTCACGTCGTGCCCTACTGCTGCAAGCATCCGGCGAACTTGGCGATTTCTTCCCTCGTGAATCGTCAGCTTCACCATGCCCTCGGTCACTTCGATCACCTTGGCAGGAGAAGTCACACCATCGTCCAACTCGACGCCTTCGCGAAGCGCTCGCAAACTTTGCGGACTGAGTGAACCGCCAGCAACTTCTGCGAGGTACTCCTTTTCGACACCAAAAGAGGGATGTGCCAGGAGTTGCGCAAAGGTCCCATCATTCGTCATGAGCAACAAGCCCTCAGTATCTGCGTCGAGCCGACCAACAGAGAAGACTCTTGGTTCACTCGGAACGAGATCAACCACCGTTGGACGCCCTTGCGGATCGCTTGACGTTGACACCACACCTCGTGGCTTGTTGAGCAGATAGTGGACGAGTCCGGGAGCAGTTGGGATTGGCACACCGTCAACGGCGATCTGTGCGGAGTCGGGATCTACTCTTCTGCCAAGAACTGCAATCTCGCCATCGACGGTCACTCGACCATCGGCGATTAAGTCCTCACAAATCCTTCGAGAGCCATACCCAGTTCGAGCCAGGACCTTTTGGAGGCGCTCTCCTTCAGCGAGTTCTTCAACCACCGGTGAGGTCATCAACGCCTCGAAGTGCGTTCTCGAAGCCTTCAACCGCTTCAACACCAGGCAAGAACTCTTCCACTGGAGGCAGTTGCGTCAAAGAAAAGAGGCCGAGTCGCTCTAAGAACAGATCGGTTGTTCCATAGAGAATTGGTTGTCCGGGTCCTTCAGCTCTTCCTGTTGCCTCGATGTAGCCACGACCTTCGAGTAACTTCACCACGCCATCCGCATTCACCCCACGAAGAGCAGCGATCTGTGCTCTCGACACTGGTTGGCGATACGCCACGATTGACAACGTCTCGAGTGCAGCCGTTGAGAGTCTGGCGGAAACGCCCCGATTGGCGAAGCGCTGCACGATTTCCGCAAGGTCGGCGGAACTTTGGAATCGGTAGCCACCTGCAATGAAACCCAATTCAAAGCCGCGCTCCTCTTCAATGCACCGTGCCTGGAGGGCAGCGGCGAGTTGATCCACTTCATGCAGCGGTATCTCGAGCAGTTCTGCAATCGTCTTCGCCGACACGGGCTCAACGGCAACCATGACAATCGCTTCAAATGCCCGCTGTAGGTCATCCTTCATAACTGTCCACCATTCCTTCTGCGGTCATGAGCAACTCGCCATCATCAGCAGTTCCGATCCATTCAACTTCCAAGTCCCCAAACGAATGCCCTTGTCCGAGCGACACACGTCCGAGTTTGCACAATTCAAGAACCGCCAGGAACCGCACAATGATCTCCAAACGAGTCGTGAGGCCAGCAACCAAGCTCCGGAAAGTGGTCTTTCCTTCGGTCGGGAGTCGCTCTGCAAGCTCAACAACCGTCGCAGCGACCGTCACCATGTCGACGGTCATGTGTGAAACGTCAACGAGTGGCTGTGCTGGCTCGATCAGAGTCCGCCGGAAGGCTTCGGCCAACTGATCAGCCGTGACACCGGCGAGGAGATCTGGAGCAATCGCCACGAAATCTTCCTCGAGCCCAGCCTCACGAGGAATTGACCGTGCGGCAAGTTCAGTCAACACGACAAAGGCGTCAGCCGCTCCTGCGTAGGCACGGCATTCGAGCAAGCGGGCCATAAGGAGATCTCGGGCCTCAAGTCCAACGAGTTCCTCATCTTCGTCGACGGCATCAGGACCCGGAAGAAGTCGGGTCGACTTCATCTCAATCAAGATCGAAGCAATCAGGAGAAATTCAGAGATCTGATCGAGCGTGAGCACCTCGCGATGCTCGAGCAAGGTCGTGACGAAGACGTCAATGATCGGGGCAATCGCCACATCGAGGATGTCGCGCTCATGTCCCTGAATCTGTTGGAGGAGGCGTGCAATCGTGCCCTGATAGCCCTCAACTTCAACCATGTACGTCACGCCCACAACCTAGCGAACCTCTTCATGCCGTGGTTGCGACTCAGGTGTTTCGATGCCAGGTTCGCTGGGTGCGTTCAAGAGAGGCTCGGGATGCGCTTGGTAGGGTGTCGCATGGCCCGCGTCCTCTCAGGAGTTCAACCCTCCGGCGATCTGCACCTTGGTAATTATTTGGGTGCAATTCAACAGTGGGTGGCAAACCAGGGCACCGATGACGCGTTTTACACCATTGTCGATCTTCACGCCCTGACCCAAAGCATCGATCCAGCAGAACTACGTCGCAGAACTCTCGAGACCGCAGCCGGGTTTCTTGCAGCAGGCCTTGATCCAGAACAAGTGACGGTCTTCGTGCAGAGTCACGTTCCAGCACACCCACGTTTGGCTTGGCTCCTTGAATGCACGGCGACGATGGGTGAACTCAACCGAATGACCCAGTTCAAAGACAAAGGTCGCGGAACTGATTCGGTCAGAGCTGGACTCTTTACCTATCCGGTCCTTATGGCGGCGGACATTTTGGCCTATGACGCAGAATTCGTCCCAGTTGGGGAAGACCAGCGACAGCACCTCGAACTCACGCGGAACCTTGCCGTTCGGTTCAACCACCACTACGGCGATGTCTTCATCATTCCCGAAGCCACGATTCCGAAGGTCGCAGCAAGAGTCATGGACCTTCAACTCCCCAACCAGAAGATGTCGAAGTCCATTCCGTCGCCTCTTGGGCGCATTGACCTCTTCGAGGCCCCAGAGGATATTGCCAAGAAGATCAAGAAGGCAGTCACCGACACCGACGGCGTCGTTGCCTATGACCTCAAGACCAAGCCTGGCGTCTCGAGTCTGCTCGATTTACTTTCGGCTGCAACCGGCACTCCCCCGAGCGAACTGGCGACCAGTTACACGCGCTATGGCGACCTCAAGGCCGACGTTGCTGAGGCCATCATCACGCTGCTCTCCCCCATGCGTGAGCGGTATCTGCAACTCATGGCAGATCCTGGTGAACTCACCGCCCTCCTTCGCCGAGGCGCTACGAAGGCTGACGAGATTGCCAATGCAACGTATGAGCGAGCAGCTAAGGCAATCGGCCTTCTTCCACGCTGAACTTCAGCTAGCCGAAGAACAGCTGTGCCCACCAGTGTTCGAGATGACTCGCCAACGCGTTCACTGGTCCTCTGAAGACGAACACCACCATGAAGACAGCAATGATCGAAATTGATCGAAGCTTGAAATAGGTCGGCAAATGTCGAGCAGGCAGGAATCGCTCAATGAGCACCGAGCCATCGAGCGGAGGAATAGGCAGCAAGTTGAAGAGGCCAAGCCACAAATTCATCATTCCGACTGCGTAGAGCACCAGCATCCAGAGCGGCATGGTCGCAAATGACAGTACGAACATGGACTTTGCTGGAACATCGGCAATTCGGCTGATGAGTAACGCGAGCGCCACGAGAAGAAAATTCATCGAGGGACCAGCGAGCGAAATCAAGACCGAATGATTCCGGGGATTTCTCGTCTTCGAAAGGTCGATCGGTACTGGCTTGGCAAAACCGAATCCTGCTCCGGTCGTCAAAATCAAGATCGCCGGCATGATGATCGTGCCAACGGGGTCAACGTGGGCAATGGGATTGAGGGTGAGGCGCCCCATGCGCTTTGCCGTGTCATCACCGCAGAGATTCGCTACAAATCCATGGGAGATCTCATGGAGAATGATGGAGGGAACAAGCACGCCGAGCAAGACTGCCGTCGTTCTCGACATCGTGTGGGTAGCAACCAGGATCACGAGACCGAGATAGAGCAGGACAAACCACACCGATGCCGGGATTTCCCCGAACGACCAAGCAGAACGGGTCGGTCGCACGACCTCTTGTTGTTCCTCGCTCTCCATAAATCGAGCCTACGTCCCAGATGTCATAGGACGGCCACGAGGATGAGACGTCAAGACTGCCTGTCGCAGGTGTGTGGGATCGACCTTGGTATACCGCTGCGTTGTGGCAATGGAGCGATGTCCAAGCAACTCTTGAACAATGCGAATATCGGCGCCATGGGCGAGGAGATGGGTTGCGCAGCTATGGCGAAGCACGTGTGGACTCATCACCGTCTCGAGTCCAACCACTTTCGCCCGTCGATTGAGCAGAGCAAACACGCTTTGCCGTGAAAGCCGACCACCTCGGTTCGAGAGGAATAAGGCGCCTTCATCACTTCGACTCTTCCATTGAGCCGGGATCATTGACGCCCTCCCGTCGCTTCGAAGCCAACGCTCAATCGCCGTATCTGCAAAGGAGCCCAGCGGAACCACCCGCTCACGATTGCCCTTCCCCCGGAGGAGCAACAGTCCGTCAGATCGGTCGACATCTCCGAGATTGAGCCCAATCACCTCGCTGACTCTGGCTCCGGTCGCGTAGAGCACCTCGATGATCGCTCGATCTCGAAGCGACAGTGCATCCACTCCCGTCAATGAGTCAAGGAGGCGCGCAATTTGTTCCTCGCTCAGCGCCTTCGGCAAAGCAACTGACGTCCTGCGAGCTCCGAGATCAGCTGTTGGATCGACGGCGAGGCTGCCTTCATCAACTGCAAACCGGAAGAAGCCTCGAAGCGTCGAGGCAAGTCGAGCGAGCGAGGAACGAGCCCAGCCTTCTTGGGTGAATACGAGCAGCAACCGCTCAAGGTCTTCAGTTGACGCTTCTTCAAGCGATACGCCAACGTCGGCCAGGGTCCTCGCAGACGCCTCTAGATCACGTCGATAGGCGGCGAGGGTATTTGGCGATCTGCCCTTTTCAACCGCAAGCCAACCGAGGAAGTCCTCGGCGGTACTTGGAAGTTCGATGGACGGCTTAGATGCCAAGTCGACGAGCAGCGAGTTGGGCGGCGAGCAACAAGGTGACGTCAGATCCATCAGCCTCAGTGAACGAGACGAGGTCAGCAAGTGACATCGTGAATCGTTCAACGAATTGCTCCTCAATGCCGTCGGGCACTGGTGGAACACTCGAAAGGCCAGTTGCGAGGTAGAGCCACGTTCGTTGATCACAGAAGCCGCTCGAATTGAGGACGCAAGCAAGAAACTCAAGGTGCTCAGCAACGAGCCCCATCTCTTCAAGGAGTTCTCTCCGTGCCGTTACCTCGAGATCCTCGTCCTGGTGATCACGGAGTCCGGCCGGCATCTCGACGACGTAACGGTCAACCGATGCTCGATATTGCCGCAACAGGTGCACTGTGCCGGCTTCGCCAACCGGCAAGACCGCTACCGCGCCGAGGTGTCGAACAACATCTCTTGTAAAGACTGAACCATCGGGTGCTTCGATACTTCGCTCAAGCAACTCAATCGCATATCCCGTTGCTCGGTGGTCATCGCCGAGAACGGTGAACCCGGAGGTCACGTTGGAAACTCAGCGATCGATGGATTCGGGATTGATGAGGTGCGGCGATCGACCTTCAACGCGGTTGAGTGCGGCGCCCACCAATTCACGGAACAGCGGATGCGGCCGCTCCGGGCGACTCTTGAACTCAGGATGCGCTTGTGTTCCAACCCAGAAAGGGTGGTTGGGCAACTCAATGAACTCAACCAATCTTCCGTCAGGCGAGTTTCCTGAACAAAGAAGTCCGGCCTCTTCCATGCGTGCGCGATACCGAGGATTGAACTCGTAGCGGTGTCGGTGTCGCTCGGAGACGACGGTCGAACCGTACATTGCAGCCACTTGGCTTCCAGGGGTGAGCATTGCAGGATAGGCGCCAAGGCGCATCGTTCCGCCCTTGTTGACGACGCCAACTTGGTCATCCATCAGGTCAATCACGAGGTGCGGTGCCGTTGAATTGAATTCACGTGAGTTTGCGCCTTCAAGGTCGGCAACGTGACGGGCATACTCAATGCTCATCACTTGGAGGCCGAGGCAAATGCCGAGGGTCGGAATGCCGAGCCTCCGGGACATCTCCGCCGCAGCGATCATTCCTTCAATGCCTCGTTCGCCAAAGCCTCCAGGAATGATCATCCCGTCGAGTTGCGCAAGCTCCTCTTCGCCAACTTCATTGGGGACCATTTCGGCATCAATCCAAACAAATTCAACCTTGGCACCGTGGAAGAAACCTGCATGGCGTGCTGCTTCGACGACGGAAAGATACGCGTCAGACATATCGACGTACTTGCCAACGATGCCAATCTTGACGGGCTTTGTTGCGTTTTCGACCGATTCAATTACCGACAACCACTGAGAGAGATCAACAGGGTGATCGTCGAGACTGATCTTCAAGATCTCACAGACATACGTATCGAGACCCTCTTCAAGCAAAACCCGAGGGATTTCGTAAATCGACGCTGCATCAACGGCCGAAACAACGCCTTCGATTGGAACGTCACAGAGGAGCGAGATCTTTCGCTTCATGTCCTCTTCAATGAAACGATCGCTTCGACACACGATCACGTCAGGCTGAATTCCGCGACTTCGGAGTTCTGTCACTGAGTGCTGCGTTGGCTTCGTCTTCTGCTCCCCTGAAGGCGCCAAGTACGGAACCAAGGTGAGGTGCACGTAGCAAACGTTGTCGCGCCCAACATCCCGGCGGAACTGACGAATGGCCTCAACGAACGGAACAATTTCAATGTCGCCAACGGTGCCTCCGATTTCGACAATCACGACATCTATGTCATCAGATGCCAGTCGACGAATGCGACCTTTGATCTCGTCGGTTACGTGGGGGATGACTTGAACGGTGCGTCCGAGGTAATCCCCGCGACGCTCCTTTTCAATCACCGATGAGTAAATGGAACCAGTGGTGGTGTTGGAGTTTCGATTGAGATTCTCGTCAATAAATCGTTCGTAGTGCCCGAGGTCGAGGTCGGTCTCGGCGCCGTCGTCCAGCACATACACCTCTCCATGCTGGTACGGGCTCATGGTGCCCGGGTCGACGTTCAGGTAGGGGTCGAACTTCTGGAATGCCACGGTCAGGCCGCGATTCTCCAGCAGGGTTCCG
>CAIQUD010000017.1 GCA_903874965.1 uncultured Actinomycetes bacterium
CGGGAATTCGAACCTCGTCGAGGAAGAGTTCGGCAAACTCGGTTGAACCAGAAATGGTCTTGAGCGGACGGACTTCAATGCCCGGGCTCTTCATGTCCATGATGAGCCAGGTGATGCCCTTGTGCCTGCTCTCTTCGGTGCCGGTCCGCACCAAGAGTTCGCAGTAGTCCGCGACCTCGGCGTGACTCGTCCAGATCTTGGAACCGGAAACCACGTAGTCATCGCCATCTCGAACGGCTCGAGTGCGCATTGACGCAAGATCGGACCCTGAGCCCGGTTCAGAGAATCCTTGGCACCAGACGTGTTCGCCCGACAGGATTTTCGGGAGATAGGTGGTCTGCTGCAGCAGTGAGCCTTCAGCGTTAATCGTCGGACCAGCGTGGAGGAGGCCGACGAACCCGAGGCCGACATACGGTGCTCCGGCTCGCTCGCACTCTTCTTTGAAGATCAGCTGCTCAACCGGGCTTGCGCCGCGGCCACCAGCCTCGACCGGCCAGTCAATACCCGCGTAGCCAGCGTCAAAGAGGAGCCGTTGCCAGGTCGTATCAAAGACTCGACGCGCGTCCCAGTCCGTGTGCAATGGCTTTTCCGGCAGCAGTGGGAGCGTGGCGGTTAACCACGCACGGAGGTCCGCCCGAAAGGCCTCTTCGGCCGGTGTTGCCCGCAGATCCATGTGGAACTAGGCCGGAAGGTCGAGCTTGAAGAGCTTGATGGCGTTGCCGCGAACAATCTTCCAGCGCTGCTCGTCAGAGAGGTGCGCCATCTGTGCGTCGGCGATTTCCTTCGTCTTTGGCCAGGTGGAGTCACTGTGTGGGTAGTCACTCTCATAGGTGATGTTGTCTTCACCAATGGCGTCGATGAGCTTCAACCCTTCAGGGTCATCAAAGAAGCAGCCGTAGACATGGCCGGGGAAGTAGGTGCTTGGTGGGTTTGGAACCTTGTCCGCCACGCCACCCCAACCGCGGTTCTCGTCCCAAACGACGTCCATGCGGTGAAGCAGGTAGGGGATCCAACCAATCTGACCTTCTGAGTAGGCGACCTTCAAGTTCTTGTAGGTCTCAAAGTGGCCGGAGAAGAGCCAGTCCGCCATCGACAGTTCTGCATTGATATGCGTGAGTGACGAGCCAACAGCTGCTGGCGCATCAGGAGAGGTCGAAGGCATTTGGCTCGACGAACCAATGTGCATATTGATGACCGTCTCGGTCTCATCGCATGCTGCGAAGAATGGAGCCCAGTAGTTGCTCGGGTCGTGAATGGAGGGAAGTCCAAGACGATTCGGAAGCTCAGAGAAACAGACTGCGTGCACGCCACGAGCGGCATTGCGGTAGACCTCATCAGCGGCGAGTTGCGCGTCCCACAGCGGAATGATGATGAGCGGCACGAGCCGACCATTGGTCCCCGCACACCACTCTTCAACTTGGTAGTCGTTGTAGGCCTTCACGCACAGCAGCGCGAGTTCCTTGTCTTCTGCTTCAGCGAAGGTCTGTCCGCAGAAACGAGGAAGGGTTGGAAAACAGAGTGAAGCGTCAATGTGATTGACGTCCATGTCCTCAAGGCGTTCTTTCTGGGAGTACGACCCTGGACGCATGTCCTCGAAGGTGATGCCCTTCATCGTGACCTGGTCACGTGGAACACCAACGGCGGAGTCAACTCGAAGGAGTGGTCGGCGCAACTTCTCGTAATGCCAGAAGTCTGCTGGACCTCCGGTGCCACCCTCTTTGATCGTCAGCTTTCCGCCGACGTAGGTGACCTCCGGCATGGTGCCGCGAACGACTCGAGGACCAATGTCCTTGTACTTCGCCGGGAGTCGATCCATCCAGAGATTGGCGGGTTCGACGATGTGGTCATCAACAGAGATGATCTTTGGGAGTTCAGCCATGGCCTGACACTAGACCGAGTGCCTTAGAACGTGCATTTCCGCTCACCGGGCTCGATGACCTACCTAGGAGACTCCAGCCACCCCGCCATTGGGTGCGAGGAGTTGACCGGTGACAAAGGTTGAGAGGTCACTGGCGAGGTAGAGGACCGCGTGCGCAATGTCATCAGGCGTGCCAACTCGCCGAAGCGGTGCGAATTTGGCCATTGGCTGCAGCACCATTTCCTTCATTGCTTCATCTTCGGTGCCGTCTGGATTCGTGTAGTACCGACTCGTCATCTTGGTTGGGACAAATCCCGGTGCAATCGCGTTCACCCGAACACCGCGCTTGCCAACTTCAACCGACATGGTTTTGGTCAACTGCACGAGCGCAGCTTTTGTCATTGCATAGACGGCAATATCCGGTGAAGGGGCGAGGACGGCGGTTGATGCCATGTTGATAATGGAGCCGCCACCATGGTCAACCATGAATTGTCCGGCCGCCTGGCAACCAAAGAGTGCCCCCTTCAGATTCACCTGCAACATGGCATCGAGGTCGGCCTCTTGAATGTCGAGGACCTTTGACTCACTCATCATGCCGGCGACATTGCAGCAGATGTCGAGGCGGCCGGTTTCCCCAACCGCTCGGTCGATGAGGTCGTCGACCTCTTGACGCACGGCGACATTGACGGCGACACCTTCGGCATGGCCACCGAGCGCACGAATTGCGGCGGCGGTTGCTTCTGCGGTGTCACCGAGTAGGTCGGCACAGAACACCTTTGCTCCGGCAGCAGCCAAGGTGGCCGCACTTGCCTGACCAATGCCGCTTCCGGCTCCTGTGACCACGGCGGTTCTACCCTCAAGGGAAATGGTTTGGTGAAGTGACGCGGCATCATGCATGGCAACTCCTGGTCTCGGCACCTCGAGGGTGTTGACGGGGCAACGGTAGCCTTTCTTCGTGCCAACTCTCTCTTTCACTCGTGGTGCGGTAACTGTCGTCGCTGATGATCACGGCCGTCCTGAGGATCCAGCGGTTGTTCTCCTCCATGGATTTCCCGACACGGCTGATCTCTGGCGCTTTCAGGTTCCGAAGCTCGTCAACGCAGGTTTTCGAGTGCTCGTGCCTGATCAGCGTGGCTATGGGCGATCGGGGAAACCTGAGGAGACTTCTGCCTATGCGGTTTCGGAACTCGTCATGGATGTTGCGGGGCTGCTTGATGCGGCCGGCGTCGAGTCCGCGCACATTGTTGGCCACGACTGGGGAGCAAACATTGCTTGGGCCTTCGCAACGTTCTTTCCAGGTCGAACGCAGTCACTTGCGGCATTCTCCGTTGGGCATCCGACTGCGTTTGCGAGCGTCGGTGCTGCGCAACAAATCAAGATTTGGTACACCCTGCTCTTTCAGTTTGAAGGTGTTGCCGAAGAGTGGCTGACCAAAGATGATGGTGCGAACTTTCGAGGATGGTTTGGCCACCCTGAGGCGAGTCGTGTCCTAGGGCACTTGGAGCGAGATGGCTCGCTTCGAACCGGCATTCACTGGTATCGAGCGAACCTGAAGCCCGAACAATGGAATGCGCCACCACCCGAACTTCCTCCCGTCCAGTGCCGCACCCTCGGCGTGTGGTCGACGTTGGACCACGCGCTCACTGAGGAACAGATGGTGAATTCGGCTGCCTATGTCGATGCGCCATTTACCTATCGAGTGGTTGAAGGTGCTGGGCACTGGCTTCCCGTTGAGCGACCCGACGAAGTCAGCCAGCTGTTATTGGAGTTTCTCGGCAGTCCTGACGGGGCTTAGGAGCGGGATTCGACGACAAGGTCGAGAATTCTTGCTCGGTGACTTCGAGCATCACCCCACGCAGCGGAAAGTCCCCAGGCGCGCTTCATGGCGAAGTGCAGATCGTACTCATAGGTGTAGCCAATGGCTCCGTGGCACTGCAGGCTCACTCGTGCCGCTTCGTCGGCTGCGTCTGCGGCGAGTGATTTCGCCATGGACACATCGTGGGCAAGCGTGGGCTCGCCATTGGCAAGCGTGTACGCAGCCCGATAGACCGCAGGTCGGGCGAATTCGAGGCGGACTCGAGCACCGGCGAGGTGGTGCTTCACCGCTTGGAATGAACCAACCGGCACGCCAAATTGCTTGCGCTCAGTAACGTAGGACGCCGTCAGCGTGAGCATTGCTTGACAGAGTCCGAGCAGTTCAGCTGCCGCATACAAAGCTGAACGCTCGACGAGCTGCTCGACGAAGCGGTCGGCGTGGCTTCCAGAGGCAAGCAACGTGCCCTCTGTTGGTCGCCAGTGAATCGTTCCAAGCTCCCTCGTGAGATCGAGCGCAGGTGTCGCATCGACCGTCACCTCTTCACGGTCGACGAGGTGCAGTTCGGTCGCTCCGTCGATGACGACCACCAACAAGAGCAGATCGGCGTGACAGTGGGCGACTCGAGGCGTCGAGGCGATTCCCTCGTTGAGCGTTGTCGACACCCGGTGTCGCTCCGCGCCAAAGTCAACGCCACCAAAGGTGGCGGTCATGAGGTCGTCGATGGCAGCGGCGAGTCGCTCTTCCATTCCGGGAACGCTGCCCAGGGTTCCGAAGACGACGCCGGCCGTCGTGGCGAGTGGCTCGGGCAACACCACGGCACCCGCCTCTTCGGCGATGCCAATGAGGTCAAGATCCGTGAGGCCAAGGCCACCGAGATGCTCAGGAACGACGAGTCCCGTCACACCGAGGCCAGCAAGTGCGTTCCACCGGGCATGTGAGCGGCCAGCTTCCGCATTGAGCTCCACGTAGCGAGCGTGTAAGTCCGCAGGTGTGCACCAGTCAGAAAGAACGTCGGCAACCGCAGATCGGAAGGCGAGTTGTTCGTCGGTGAAGGAGAAGCGCATCTCAAGCCCTCGGCAATCCGAGCATGCGCTCAGCGACGACGTTTCGTTGAATTTCATTTGTTCCCGCGTAGATCGGTCCCGAGAGCGCGAAGAGATAGCCATCAAGCCAGTCCGAGAGATCGAGGCCGCCATGACCGTTCGGCACCATAAGTTCGGCGTCAGGACCGAGGAGCCGCAACGCCGCCTGGTGGAGGTTGACGTCGGTCTCTGACCAGAAGATCTTGGTCGCCGAAGCTTCGGCGCCGACCTTGTGACCCTCTCGAACCTTCGTTGCGGTCATGTAGGTGTGCAGTTTGTAGGCCTCTGCATCGACGTAGGCCTTGACGACGTCATCGGCGATTGCCCCACGGGGGTCGAGGCCAAGTGCACCAACCTCTTGGGAATGCGCAGCGAGAAGATCGATGAGCTTGCCCGCGGCTTCGGTGTAGCGAGCAGGACTTCGAAGTGAGATACCTCGTTCGGAACCTGCGGTTGCCATAGCAACTTTCCAGCCCTCGCCAATGCCGCCAAGGACGTCCTCATCGGACACAAAGACGTCATCGAAGAACACCTCAGCGAATCCCGTTTCGCCGTCCAACTGTGCAATTGGGCGAACGGTGACGCCAGGTGTGGCCATGTCAATCAGGAAGTAGGTGAGTCCACGATGCCGCTCGGCCGACGGATCGGTTCGAAAGATGCCAAAGCAACGGTGGGCAAACGCGCCACGACTGCACCAGGTCTTCTGACCCGTGAGCAGCCAGCCGCCTTCGGTCTTTGTTGCACGCGACCGAATGCTGGCGAGGTCACTGCCTGCGTCAGGCTCTGACCAACCCTGGCACCAGATCTCTTCGCCTGACGCCATGGCCGGCAAATACCTCGACTGTTGGGCGTCGGTGCCAAATTCGAACAGCGTTGGTGCCAAGAGGAAGATGCCGTTCTGACTGACACGACGAGGGCCGCCAGCGCGGTAGTACTCCTCTTCAAAAATGAGCCACTCCATGATGCCAACTTCGCGTCCGCCAAACGCCTTCGGCCAAGAAACCACTGACCATTGCGCCTCGAAGAGGGTTCGCTCAAAGGCTCGGTGGTCCTCGAACCCCTCTGCAGTATCGAGCGACCGGAGGGAACCAGGCGAGGGAACATTTGCTTGAAGCCAGGTGCGAGCTTCCATGCGGAAGGCTTCTTGATCGGGTGAGAACGTGAGGTCCATGACCCGGCAAATCTGACACACTCACCAGCCATCGGCAACAATGCGCACATGTCTTCCGCCGTGATTGTCGATGTTGTCCGCACACCAATAGGTCGAAGAGGAGGTGTGCTCTCTGGTTGGCACGCAACCGACCTCGCCGCGCAGCCCCTTGCGGCCCTTGTTGAGCGAACCGGAATCGACCCGGCAATTGTTGAAGACGTGATCATGGGCTGCACCATGACCGTCGGCGAACAGGCCATGAATATTGCTCGCAATGCCGCACTCGCTGCTGGGTTCCCCGTGACGGTGCCAGGGACAACGGTTGATCGCCAGTGTGGATCGGCCCAGCAGGCGATTCACTTCGCCGCCCAAGCGATTGCCGCTGGTGCGATGGATGTCGCCATTGGCGCAGGCATTGAGTCGATGACCCGTGTGCCAATTGGATCAACGACCGAACCTGGACCAGGTGAGGCGTATGGTCCGCTGTATAAGTCTCGGTTCGAACTCATCCATCAAGGAGAGTGTGCCGAGGAGATTGCTCGACGCTGGAACATCTCACGAGAAGAAATGGACCGCCTCGGACTCGAGTCGCATCAGCGTGCGGCGAGGGCGACAGAAGAAGGGCGCTTCTCTACCCAGTTGCTCTCGATTCTTGGAAAGACCGCCGATGGCGTTGACGTTGGGCCGGTGCTTGCTGACGAGGGCATTCGTCCCGGAGGCACCTACGAGAAAATGGCGGCGCTCCGTCCAGCGTTCCGTGAAGACGGTCTCGTGACCGCGGCGACGAGTTCACAGATTTCAGACGGCGCTGCAGCGGTCCTCCTCATGAGCGAGAAGAAGGCCCTGTCGCTCGGACTCACGCCTCGAGCTCGCTTTCACACCTTTGCCGTTGCGGCCAATGACCCGCAGATCATGTTGACCGCACCAATTCCAGCGACGGCAATGGTGCTGGAGAAGTCGGGGCTTTCCTTAGATGATCTCGACCTCATTGAAATTAATGAGGCCTTCGCCAGTGTCGTGCTTGCCTGGGAGCGTGAATTTCACCCTGACATGTCCAAGGTCAATGTGAATGGTGGAGCGATTGCGCTTGGCCACCCAACGGGATGTTCTGGTGCTCGGCTCATGTCAACGCTTCTTTGCGAACTTGAGCGGACCGGTGGGCGCTACGGCATGCAAGTGATGTGCGAAGGTGGCGGGCAAGCGAACGCAACAATCATTGAGCGACTGGGATGACCATGAACGGCACGGCAGCAGTAGAAGGCTTCTTCGATCCTGAACGCCAAGCGCTTCTTGGATCGCGGTGCGCTGGTTGTGGAACCTACGCCTTTCCAGCAAAGCAAGGCCTCTGTCCAAACCCGCGATGCCAGAGCGAGACCCACGAGGTCGTGCCGCTGTCGCGACGCGGCAAGGTCTGGAGCTACACGAGTGCGAGCTACCAGCCGCCTCCTCCCTACGTGCCTGCTGACCCCTTTGTCCCCTTTGCCATCGTTGCGGTTGAACTCGAAGCCGAGGGATTGGTTGTTCTTGGCCAAGCCGTCGCCAGCGTCACGGCCGAAGACCTGTCCGTTGGCCTTGAGATGGAGGTCGTCACCGACGTGCTGTTCACTGGCGATGATGGTCCGAAGCTCGTGTGGAAATTCCAACCTGTGGAGGTCGCACGATGACTGATGCCAAACGCATTGCCGTTCTCGGTGTCGGGATGCACCCATGGGGCAAGTGGGGTCGAAACTTTGTCGAGTATGGCGTTCACGCCGCCCGTGCAGCACTTGCTGATGCGGGTGTCGAGTGGACCCAGGTTGACCTCGTTGCCGGTGCCGACACAATCCGCAATGGTTACCCAGGTTTCATTGCCGGAGCCACGTTTGCCCAAGCGCTCGGCTTTACCGGAGCTCGAGTGTCGTCCTCCTATGCGGCCTGTGCCTCGGGTGCACAAGCGATCGCCAATGCTCGGGCGCAGATTCTTGCGGGGCTCTCTGAGGTTGCCCTGGTCGTCGGTGCGGACACGACGCCAAAGGGCTTCTTCGCCCCTGTAGGTGGCAACAGGACTGATGACCCTGACTGGTTGCGGTTCCACCTCCTTGGTGCAACCAACCCGACCTACTTCGGTCTCTATGCCCGCAGGCGCATGGAACGCTTCGGCTCAACCTCAGAGGATTTCGCTCAGGTCAAGGTTAAGAATGCTCGCCACGGTGCGGCGAACCCCAATGCTCGCTACCGCAAGGAAGTGACGATCGAAGAAGTCTTGGCTTCGCCAATGGTCGCCGACCCCCTGCACTTGCAAGAAATTTGTGCCACCTCTGACGGAGGAGCTGCACTCATTCTGTCGTCAGTTGAATTTGCCAAGGCACATGGGATTCAGCCCCTCGTGACCATCGACGCCGTGTCGACCGTGACGCCGGTCTATCCAAACACCACCATCGAGATGCCGAACTTCGCCACCGATTCGTCGGCGACCGTGGCACTGCCGCCACGAACATTCCGTGAGTCGATTACGGCTGCGGTCTACGAAGAAGCTGGCATTGGACCAGAAGATCTCTCGATGGCCGAGGTCTATGACCTGTCGACCGCACTTGAACTCGATTGGTATGAGGACCTCGGACTCTGCGCCGAGGGCGAAGCGGAACAACTGCTTCGCAGCGGCGCAACCACCATTGGTGGACGAATTCCGGTGAACCCTTCAGGAGGGCTCGGGAGCTTCGGCGAGGCAATTCCCGCCCAGGCCATTGCCCAAGTCGTCGAGGCAGTGCTGCAGTTGCGCGAACAAGCAACTGGACGGCAGATTGCCAATGCCAACGTTGCCATCACGGCGAACCAAGGGCTCTTTGGTCACGGTTCCTCGGTGCTCATCCGCAGGTAGGCACGCACCGTCACTGGTGGGTATAGAGAATTGCGAAGCAATGGGTCGCGCGCAGTTGATAGATCGTTGGCTTCCAGCCATGGGTCTCAATTGCCAATTTGGTCGGCGTTGACAGCGGGAAGTTCAGCAGCCCAGCAGGGGCATTCGGACTCGAAGCCCCGATGGTGACGCCGACATACCAAAGTCGATGCTTCGTCCGGAGGACGCGCATCACCTGCCGGTCGGGTTGCAGATACTCATTCGACATCGTCGTTCGCGGGTCGCGGCTCACGACATGGAAACCCATGGGCCAGACAATTCCGCCTTGGTGGAAACTCACTGCCCAAGGGGCTTCATCATTGTTTGCCCAGGTGAAGCTGGCGTAGCCGTCGACGATGATGGCATCTCCGGGTTGGAGACTTGTTCCCAGTTGGGCGACCACGCCTTTGAGATCGAGATCCGGATAGACCGATTGGTGGGTGAGCCCATAGCTCCCAAGTACCGCAACAAGAACGGCAGTCAATGCCGCACGAACGTGGCGAAGTTTTGTTTCGCTGGTGAAAGCGCGATCGACCAAGGGTTGCAATGCCCCCGCGAGCAACAGGATGATTGCTGGATAGAGCACTTCATCGGTGCGACCACCTCCGAGAGGCGTTGCGCCGATGATCGCTCCTCCAAAAGCTCCAATAACGATCACCGCAGCAGCAAACAGAGGCCCTGGAAGTTGACGGAATTGCTTCACCGTTTGCCAGATCGGCCGAAACAAAATGAGTACGAGTACGAGCCCTGTTATGGCGGCGAGCACTACCGAACCCGCAAGAACCTCACCACCGATGAAGGAAAATGGAATTGGTAGTCCGGTGAGGCCATGGCCGAGCCCAGCGAGCATGTGGACGATGCTGAAGTAGGCCGCGTGAAGTGAACTGAGGTCGAGCATGTAGCCCTTGGCCTTCCAGTTCAGCTTCAGTTGCGGCACGATGTGACGAAACCACAGCACCTCACCGAACAGACCGGTGAGGGCAATTCCACCAAGGATTCCCGCCACCTGACGTCGTCGGTGGGGTTCAATGAGCGCCGCAACAACGAGCAGGACGCCAACGCCCGCCGTCACGAGCAATGTTTGTGCCGAGAGCAACAAACCAAGCGAACTGACACTGGTAATGGCAATGGAGCGTTTCACCGAAGGTTGCCTTCGCCACTGTTCCGCCAAGTAGAGCAAGGCACAGGCGACGAGGAGATCCGCTGCGTACTCCTTCACCCGAGTTGAGTAGGTCGAGGTAATCGGGCCAACGGCGACGAGCAGGGCACCGAGCCACGGAAGCGGCTGGCGAAAGGCAAAATAACGAAGCAGCGCAAAGATCGCAACGATGCCGGCAAGACCAGCGACAAAGCTTGGAACTTGCGCCCATGCGGTTGAGCCCGGACTCAGTTGCAGCCACTCACGAAGCGCTAATGAATACGCCGGTGTCGTCGTCACCATGTGGTTCGCGGTTGACAGTGGAACCTTGGCTGGAAGAGCCGCCCACGCATCATCAAACCAGAGGTCATAGGCCGAGAAGCCAGTGGCACGTGTCCAGATGCCGAGAGCGAGCAAGCCCGTGATTCCCGCCCATTCGAGTGGCGAGAGCCACAACCAAGGGCGCACTCGACGGTTTGGGGCGGAGATCACCAGAAGGTTCTACTCCGGGATGACCGGGATAGGTGGCGCGCCAGCGACGTGATTCTCTTTGGTGGTCTTTGGAATCAGGAACGTAGCCACGAGAGCCGTTGCAGTGATCCCGGCTGAAATCAGGAACGCAACGTTGAAGCCGTGGGTCTCTGCTGCTTTGCAGGTGGAGTACAACATTTGCGACGGATGGATTTGGCAGAGAAGGTTGTAACTGCCCGTTGCGCCAGTGCTCGTGGTGTGGAATTGGCTTGCAGTTGCTGATGCGGCGAGTGTCGCCAAAATCGCCAAACCAAGTGAGCCACCGACCTGTCGAGAGGTGTTGAGAATCCCGCTTGCGAGCCCTGATTCAGATCGGTCAACGCCCGCAGTTGCGGCAGTCGCCAGTGGGGTGAACAAGATGCCCATGGCAAACGCGCACACCATTGCCGGGCCGATCACTGCGGGGAAGTAGCTCGAATGTGGGTGAATCTTCGACAGTCCATAGAAACCGAGCGTTGCGAGTCCGGCGCCAAAGAAGACGAGGTTCCGCACGCCATGGTGATGGATGAGGCGTGAAGAAATCTGCGCGCCGAGGACGATTGCCAACGCCATTGGTGCAAAGGCAAAACCAGCCTTGAGCGCTGAGTAGCCAAGAACGGACTGGAGATAGAAGGTGAGGAAGTACCACATTGAAAAGAAGGCACCTCCGATCAACAACATCACGAGATCGGCGGCGACGAGCGACCGGACGCGGAAGATCCGGAAAGGAACGAGTGGTCGGGTTGCAACTTTGAGTTCCCAGAGTACGAAGGCAATGAGGAACAGCAGACCAATGCCAATCCACGTGAGGACCGTTGTTGATCCCCAACCAAGTTCGTGGCCGTTCTTGATCGTGGCGACGTTCACGATGCCGAACACCAGAGATGTGAGGCCACCGGTGACGAGGAACGATCCGGCGAGATCAAGCTTGGATGCACCACTTTGGACACGAATTTCTTGCAGGTAGAGCGCGGCCAGCGCGGCGACACCGATACCGATCGGAACATTGATGAAGAAGATCCAGCGCCACGTCAACCACCCGGTCAACATCCCACCAAGAAGCGTTCCCGCTGCTCCGCCAGCGCCAGCAACGGCGCTCCACGCGCCAATTGCCTTCGGGAGTCGTGGGCCGGCGAAGGTGGTCACGATGATGGTCAGCGTTGCTGGCGACAAGATGGCGCCACCAAGACCTTGCACCGCACGAGCGATGACCATCTGGGCTTCGGTGTGGGCAAATCCGGCACCAATGGACGCAAGGGTAAAGAGCCCCGTTCCACAGAGGAAGACCAAGCGTCTGCCAAAGAAATCTGCCGCACGACCACCGAGAAGCAAGAAGCCGGCAAACGTCAGCACATAGGCATTGAGCACCCATTGA
>CAIQUD010000018.1 GCA_903874965.1 uncultured Actinomycetes bacterium
GGCCCGTAGCCGGCGTGGACGTCGATGAATTCGAGAGACGTCATGATGACTGGCCCAACCACGACGACATGACCTGTGGATTCGAGACCACCGTCTCGTACGATCCTGCGGCAATGACGGCGCCCGCGTCCATGGCGATCACCGTGTCGGCGACGGCCTTCACTGTGCCGAGATCGTGATCCACAAGAATTACCGCGACTCCTGTTTCTTTTCGCACGCGGTTCAAGATGCGAATCAGGATTCGCGATTCTTCGCCGTCGAGCCCCGACGACGGCTCATCGGCGAGTAGTAGGCGTGGCTCACCCACGAGAGCTCGGGCCAACTCAACGGCCCGACGATCGCCGAGTGACAGAGTCGTCGCCGGTATCTCGGCACGATCGGCCAAGCCGACCAGAGCCAGGATGTTCATGCACTTTTCGCGTTCGCTCGAGGACGTCCGACCTCCGTGCACGAGATCTCGCCACGGACCTTGACGTCCCTGATGTGCCTGCAGCGCAACCAACACATGATCCAAGACGGTCTGCCCGCCAAAGAGCTCAACGATTTGAAACGTTCGCGCAATCCCTCGGCGGGCGCGCGCATCGGGGCGCGATGGGAGTGCTGCACCGTCTAGGAGGATGGAACCACTGTCAATCGGCAATTCGCCGGCAATACAGCGAAAGAGCGTTGTTTTTCCCGCACCGTTCGAACCCACGAGACCGAGCGACGCACCCGCATCGAGGACGAATGAGACGTGACGCACCACGGCGTGTCCACCAAACGACTTGGATACGTCGTCGACCTCCAGGAGATGGTTCACGACACTCCTCGAGTCCGCCGTTCCGCGGGATTGGCCGGAACGGCGCGGAAGACCGTCCTCGCGAGCGAGCGCTTAACGGCCTCCACAATTCCTTCGGGGTGCGTGGCGTAGGTGAAAGCGCCGACCGACAAGATCAAAACGGTCAGCGCACCTTGCGTCGCGTTGGTATTCGTGGACACCGTGCTCGGCAAATAGGTCAAAGCCTGCGCGATGAGCGCATAGCCGAATCCAGCTTCGATGGCACCTTCGACCGTCGTGGCACCGACGGTCACCACGATCACGAGAAACGTAGGTCCGAAAAACCAATTGAAGTCCGACGGTGACTCTTGTAAGTAACTCATGGCGAACAGTGCGCCACCGATTCCGGCGATCGCGGCTGACAAGAAGAAGACGAACATCGTGAGGCGCCGGACCGAGACGCCAGCGCTGGCTGCTCCGACAGGACTGACGTGCACCGCCGAGAGTGCACGTCCAGTGGTGCCTCGAAGGAGCACGTGCACCACGCCACTCACGGCCAACAGCACCGCGAGGACAAGGAGGAGGAATGGTTTCGAATCAACCGCGGTGAAGTCGATACCGAAAATATGGGGTCGAGGAACATTGAGGCCATTGTCTCCCCCGCCGATCCACGACGTAGGGAAGATCAAGTTATCGGCGAGCAGTGCCAGACATAAGGTCAGCAGGGTAACCGGCAGACCTCGCAAACGCAGGGCCGGGAGTGACGCCACCCACCCACCAAGTCCGGCCACCACTGCGCCCGCCACCGCGGCAATGAGAACGGGCACGTTCTCGTTGACGGCTAGTTGGGCAGTCGTGGCGGCGCCGACTCCGGCGAACGCCGCCTGGGCCAGGGATAGCTGACCCGCGAGACCCGTGATCAAAGTGATGGACAGGAAGATGACCGAGAATGAGGCACCGATGGTGAGCGCGGCGATCCACGGACCCGGCGTGAAGGTGATGACCACGAGTGTCACCGTCCCGAGAACCAACCAGCGGAATCGGTGAATCACTCGGTTGATGTGGGGTGGTCGCAGCGCTAGCGCGGGAGGAGGTGCCGGTGGCTCGACACCCGACATGGGGTCATTTCGATTCTCGAGCCGACGCATCCCCGGGTGGACCAGCAAGAGAACGAGCAGAATGAAGAACGGCAAGCTCGGCACGAGCGCTTGGTACCAGACCGAGTCGGAAGCAACGTAGCCCTGTACGACGCCCTGTACGACGCCGAGAGCCACGCCTCCTACTACCGCGAGGGGCAATGACCGAAGGGCCCCGAGCGCCGCAGCGGCGATAGCGGCAA
>CAIQUD010000019.1 GCA_903874965.1 uncultured Actinomycetes bacterium
CCGTGGCCAAGTTCGATGCCGCCAAGGCATAGGTCCAACTCGTCGTGCCGGTTGCGGTCACAAAGGTCTGTGACGACGCGGTGAACGAGGTGCCGTTCCACCACTTGGCTGTGGTCGTGTTCTGAATCGCAACCTACGTTGATGACGCCGGGTTGGTGAAGCTGGCGGTTCCAGAGATGCTTCCGGCCCAGTTGGCGCCATAGGTGGTTGACGTGACTGGGTAGGAGACAGCGACCGTTGGTGGTGTGTTGTTGTACGTGGAAGTACCGGAAACTCCCCAAAAGAGTCCCGTGACTGTGTGAACCCCAGGAGTTGCACCTGCGGTGCAAGTCGCTCCAGTACATGAACCGTCGGGACTAATCGAGAAGGTGGCCGATGAAGTTACGTCTCCGAGCGAAACGCCTGACGTATCGAAGGCCTGCGCGGTGTACGACATGGCCCCGCTTGGCGGGAAGGTCGTTGACGCCGGCGTCACCACAAGGTGGTCAAGGGCAGCCGCACCAACCGTATTGAGTGCGGAGGTTGAGGTTGAAGAGAAGAGCGCTCCTGCAAGTGCCGAACCCAACAAAGCGCCCGCGAAGATGCCACCGGCGATTGCCAGTTTCATCAACCAATTGCGGCGTCGTTGGGCGAGAAGCATGAACTATGAGGACCAATTGAGAGATGACGGCCCGGGCGACGTGGTGTCACATCTTGATCCGGCAACGCAAGATGCCGTCGAGCCGTTATGGGAGGACTGGACTGCGTGAGCTGTCACGATGACCTGGGCGGTCCCGCCCCGATAACCGGTGGTTGTACCCGAAGGGAGACTCACTGATGTGGAGAATGTCACCGGTGCAGTGGCTGCGGTCAAGGGTGTCGTGCTGACGAGTTCGTGATCAATCTCGTAGCACGTTGAGCCTGATGGAGCACCGGATGGACAGGTCGTCGCGATCGTCGGAACCGTGAAGGTGACCGAGGGAGCGGCAGACGTCACGGAGACCTGAAGCGCATGGACTTGATCCGAAGGGTTGTAGAGCTTGGTCCCCCCATTCCCGGACTTCGTTTCAATCAAAACGTCAATGCCGAGGTATCCGGGAGCTGTGCCTTGATAGTTGGCAGTGAGTGTGCACGAGGCGGGAGTTGCCCCTGGAAGAAGATTCGAAGCCAAACAACTGGAGCCTGCGGAACTTGAAAGCGAAACCGTTCCACTCGAGAAGGCGTCATGGTGCAGCGTGCTTCGACTGCTGAGGAGTCCGAGCGCTACTCCACCAGAAAATGAAAGGACAAGTGCCACGATTGAGCCTGCGACCAGCAGAAATAGCCAACGCCCGTGGCTCCATCTCTCGTGCTCTTCGGCAACTTTCAACACAAAATTTTCCTTACTCTTCAGTGGTAATCCCAAGGACTCCCACCGGACCCATGGCCCCGGTTCCGAAGGGAACCGGGGCCATGGGAGGTGACGTATGGATTGACTTCAGTGCTGTGTGCTGAAATCAAAACCCTCTCTATCCGTAAGAGGGCTCATACGTTGATCTAACTCAGCTCCAGCTCATTGCTGCACAGGTACGACCGGCGGTGCAGGTCGAGACAGCTGGTGCCTGGTGAGCGAACTGCGTGGCGTGAACTCGCAGCGTGATGGTCATTGACGAACCCTGGTAGGCGTTCGATGAGCCAACTGGCATCGAGTAGTCGACCGTGATGGTCTTCGTGACTGAGTTGTTGCTGCCAGCAGCGGTCTGCGGGGTGTCACCAGTTGAACCAACGACCTTGCCGATGAGAAGACCATTGACCGTGGCGTGGTTCGCCAAGTTGGCTGCATCGACCGTCTGGCCGCTCATGTAGGTGGTGGTGCCATCGGACACGGTGAGGCCAATGCCATCGCTGGTGCCGTCGTAAAGTGCCGACGGAGTAGGCGTTGCGCCACCGTAAGCAACAGGAACGGAGCCAGCAGCGGTTCCGTTGACCGAGAGGTCAAGGCCGAGGTAGGCAGAGGCGGTGCCGTTGTAGGTCACCTGGAAGGTGCACTGGTGGGAGTTGCCACTGGTGTCGCCTGGAACAACGTTGACAATGGTGCAAGCAACGTCGGCTGGCTGGGTCAAGCTGACGGTTCCAGCAGTGAACTGGTCCGACTGCACTGGGCTGGTCGCGCTGAACAGACCGAGGGTTGCGCCTGCGGTAAGCGTTGCGGCCATTCCGAGGGTTGCAAGCGATCCGAGCCCGAGGGCCAGACGCTTCCTGGATGTAATACTCATGTGTAGCTCCTTGATGTTGGTTGGTTGACTGATGTTGAGTTGCTGCATTGCGGAATAGAGCTGTCGTGAAGTGACAGTTCTTCATTCATCGGATGCCGCCGACTGGTGGTGGGTTATTCCAGACCCCCACCAGTCCGCCGGCCTTCGGCCAGCGTCCGAGTCTTTGAACCAGGAGTTGATGGACTCGACTGGTTGCGAGCGTTGCCACTCAATTCTTGTTTTTCGTTTGTCGCCTCTTCGGGGCGAAACGCAAATTTCAAAAGCGCAGAGGCAAGAAACCACAACACCACGGTTGCGAGGAACAGCCCAACGACCATTGGTCGATGCAGTGCTTGAAGGATGTACCCGCCTCGAGGAATGATGCCTGCGACTTCACCGACTACCGAAGTCGAGGGGCGAGGAAATTCATCAGCTGCATTGTTGGCGTCACCCTTGGTGACATAGAGCACCTGTGAACCATCGCGCTCAATCCCAACAATGCGGTGCGTGACGATCGTTGGGCTTCCAGGTGAGTCATGGAAGCTGATGATCTGTCCGACTTTCAAGTCTCGTGCCTGCTGCGGTGTGACGTCCTTTGAGATAACGAGATCACCAGTGGGGATGACGGGGGTCATCGATCCAGACAGCATCGAGAAGACCTGGTGGCCCGCGATATGGGTCGAACCAGCTGGCGAGAGAAAGCTGAAGATAGCAAGGAGCAACAGAAGGCAGATGGCCGGAACGAGGAGCAGGTGCATGATGAATGAACCGACTCGGCGCAGAAGAGCCGCCTTCTTCTGAACTTCGCCGACGTGCCGTTCAGTTGACGGAGTCGCGCTGGGCTCTGCGACCTGAGGTTCTGCATGAACGGTGGCAGTGATTGACGACGTCATGGTCTTCTCCTTTGTCGAACTCGTTCTCCACTCAATCGCTGTTGCGAACGATTCACTGAAGATTGGTACCCCTGCGCTCTCGACCTTCTTGGAGGCCGTGGAGGGATCATGAACAGAAGATCGAACCAATCCCCTGCTTGGTGTCAACAAAAGTTACGGCTCGTTCGTTTGGATTCGGTTGCCGAGAAGTTGCTGTTTCGTTGCAGTGTGAAATTTCAAGATCCGACGAGATCGCGCTGATTTCCTCGATGACGCTCATGACTCGTGAGGCGTAGTCAGCCACTCATGCGGGAAGGACAGCGCTTCAGAAGTCCCCCTGTAAGAAGGCTTGATGGTTCGGTCATTTAGTTGTTCTACGCGCTTGGTGATCACGAGGTTTCTTCTTCGCACCACCGAGGCATCTTGCGATGATTGAGGATTCGCCTTACGCACACATTCGTGAGATAGCGGAGTCCCAAGAAGACGTTCTTCCACGAACAGAAGTGAAGGAACTCCCGTTACTTCAGAGACGCATGACGAACCGGCACTGCCTGCGACGTGAAAGCCGTCGCAAGATGACGCGTTAGGAGCGCTCTACCCGGTAGCGGTAGCCGTAGCCGCGAACCGCTTCGAGGGGACCCTTGGTGCCATCGCGCCATCCAAGTTTGCGACGGAGCCGGTGAACCGTGAACTTCACGCGGTCAGGGCCAATGGCATAGGGATCGTCCCACACGAGTTCGAGAAGTTGGTTGGTGGAAAGCGCCTGACCAAGGTGGTGAACGAAGGTTTCGAGAAGTCGAAACTCAAGATCCGTCAAAGGAACGGTTTCGCCCTTGACGACGACTTCACGAGAAGCAAAATCAATCGTCACCAAATCGTCGGAGTAATTGTCATCGTCTGCAGACTGATGAATTTCAGTGACTCCTGCTCGACGAAGTAAGGCGACAATTCGAGCGCTCAACTCCGCGATGCCAAAGGGTTTCGTCATGTAATCGTCAGCACCATCGTGTAGTCCGCGAACCTTGTCGATCTCAAGATCTTTCGCCGTCAAGAGGAGAATTGGGACTTCGGATGTCTCTCGAATCTTCTCGAGAACTTGCCACCCATCAATCTCGGGCAATCCAATATCAAGGATGACAAGTTCGGGCTGAATCTTCTCGAAGGCGCGAAGGCCTTCACGACCATCTGCAGCCAAGGTAGGAACGAGATCAAGCTGACGAGCAATGATCTCGACGGCTCCCGCAATCGATTGGTCGTCTTCGATGATCAGTACGGAGCGACCCTTCAAGGTACGAGTCATGCTTCTCCTTCACGAGGTTGCAGTCTGCTCTTCATCATGCCTTCGTGACCGACCGGGGAGACAACTTCTGAAAGTGGCATCGTCACCGTGACCGTCACCCCTCCCGCAGTGTTCGGCACGATTTCAATCTGGCCATCGTGGTGGTCGACGATCGCTTGCACAATCGACAGTCCAAGTCCCGAGCCTGGAATAACCGCCTGGACCGCGTTGGAGCCTCGATAGAACTGATCGAACACCTTCGGGATCTCGGTTGATGGGATACCAATGCCAGTATCGGCAACTGTGACGGCGACGTTCGCATCCTTGACGCCCGTCGAAATCGTCACGCTCCCGCCTTCTTTGGTGAACTTGATCGCGTTGCCGACAATGTTGAACATCATTCGCTCAAGTTGACGGTCATTCCCATTTATCATCGCGAACTCGGCTCCAAGTTGAAGGTTGAGGACAATTCCTTTCCCTTCGGCCGAAAGTAACATCACCTCGACGGCTTGCAAGATGAGCGCATCGAAATTGAGTGGAGCAAGCCCCCCTTCAAAGACGTCAGAACTGAGGTGGGAAAGCGTCAACACGTCTTCAAGAAGCGTAGAGAGTCTGACCGAATTCTGTTCAATGATTTCGAGCATCTTGTCGTCTTGTTCGGGGTCGCTCTTCTCGTTCTGTCGGAGAAGTTCTGCGTAGGCACGTATTGAAGCCAAAGGCGTTCGAATTTCATGAGAGAACGTCGAGAGCATCTCCGACCTTGTCTGGTCGAGCTCCCGCAGCTGCAGAACGACCTCCTGCTGATTTTCAAAGAGCCGAGCAGCGATGATCGCACGAGAGAGGTCATCAGAGACTGTCTCGGCAAGTGCAATGTCATCTTCGCCCCAAGCAAACTGATCCAGTCGCATCAAGCCAAGAAATCCTGCAATCACGCCATCGGATGTTGAAATGGGGCAGCCGAGCCAGCCTCGAATCCCATTTTCTTCAATGAAGTCCTTGACCGCCAGGTTGAGTGGGTCAATCGTCGTTTGGAGATCCGTTACCCCCAAACTTTGTCTGCCTTGGACAAACGCGTTGAGCGAATTGGTGACTTCCGGAGAAAGTGTTTCAGTCGTCAAACCTGACCCTACTGACGTTCTCCGCCAAACAGTGGCGGTCGATTCGAGTTGACCAAACTCATTGGCGAGCACCATGGTCACGCCATCGACGTTCATCACTGCGCCGATTCCAACGAGAAGATCGTTCATCATTTCTGGAAGATTCGGACTGCTACCTTCCCGAACACTCACCTTGGTCGAGAGTGCTCTCATCTTCTCGAGAAGTTGACGCCGCTGACCACGGGCCTCCACCAGTTGAGACGTCCGAAGTTCCACCAACTCTTCGAGCCGATCTCGGTACTGTCGCAACTCTCCAACCGAAGTCTCAAGTGCGATTGCAGCGCGTCCAGCTTCTTGCTGCATGACATTGAATAACTTCGCCATCTCCCCAAACTCATCGCGTGTCCGGACTTCTACAGCCTGCATTCCAAGGTGTGGCACTTCTTGGTCAAAGTCACCCGCCGCAATCGCTTCCATCGCCACCGTCAAGTTCAGCAACGTTCCATCGGCGAGTTCAGATGCTGCCTGTGCCACCTGGTTGGCTGTGTGAGCAATCATCCCTGGGAGCACCAAACCAACACTGATCGTTAGCAAACCAACCGCAACAAAGATGTCCTTGAGAATTGCAATCAAGGCTGGGCTCGAACCGGTCACATGATTAACCGCAACGAGATACCCAACTGTGTCGAGGGCCAAGACCGCCAGCATGGCGCCAGTAAGTTTGAGGTGGATGGAGCGTCGTGGTCCTCGCACCCCAAGGGCCTTGCGATCTTGATGGAGTCGCCATGCATAGAGGGTCGAACCGGAGTAGGCCAGGACGAGACCGAAGACGACAACCGGGAGACCGAACTGTTCGAATCCCAACAGCGCCGAAGCCAACCAAACTGCTGCAGCAACGACACCGAGCTTGATCGAAAAGCTTCTCGCCGTATAGAGCCGCTCTCGATCGGGTTCATTCCGCCTGAGGATCCAGACGGCCAAACTCGGCAGTCCAATACCAATGAGGTAGGTGAGATTTGCGGCGGCAATGACCGAGGTTGGGTCACCGCTGAGGAGAAACACGATTGAGGCAAGCGCGGTAATGACAATCGCAACTGCTGGGGCATCGGTGCGGACACTCCGCCAGCCGATACTTCGTGGAAGCAGTCCGTCTTCGGAAAGTTGCGAGAGCGTTCTCGACGCACCTGACAACGGTTGAATCGTCCCCGAGAACATGTTGAACGTAATGAACCAAATTGCCGCTGCCTTTGCCAGGCTTCCAAAGATGGGTGCGAACGTTGGACCGAGAAGGGAAGCGAGATTGCCTTGCAGTGCCGTTGAGCCAAAGACACCGAGCCAAACGACTGGGATGAGCACGAAGTAGATACTTGCCACGCCTCCGCTGACCCACATTGCCCATGGTTGATCCCGTGATGGCTTCTTCATCTCTCCCATGTGACAGGCGGCAGCTTCAAACGCTGGAGCCGCGAAACCAACGAGGTACAGCCCTGCCATTGCGCTCGTCAGTTTTCCGAAGGTTCCCGAGAATGGGCTCAGGAGATGGAAAGAAGACGCCTGATGCCAATCAACGTGACCGGCAAAAATTGGAAGGAGCGAAGTGCAGAGGGCCAGAAACCCAGCAACAATCGCAATCGGCATCGCCAATCGGACTGCCCACTTCAGTCCACAAAGATTCACGCCCATGAAGATGAGCACGAGGACCGTCGCCAGAACTTTGTCGGGAATCCCGGGCAAGTACCACTGGTGAATTGCATTCGCCGAGAAGATTGCGGTTAGCCCGCACGTAGGGACCCAACCCCACCAGTAACAAACACCAGTCAAATTCGCGAGAACCGCCGAGTACGGCCTAAACGCTTCGGCACAGGTGGCAGCAATACCGCCAACGCGATTTGGAAACATGCAGGAGAGTTCGATCCAACCCGGAACCGCCATGTAACTGAGCACAAGCCCGAGAATCAAAATTGGGATCGCCGCACTCCCTTGAGCGGCAAGTAGGGCACCAATGAGAAAGATCGATTGATTGGAACCACCAAGGGCAAGTGCAGATGCCCCTCGCCACGTGATCCTTCTTGGGTGTTCACGAACTTCGACTACTTCTTGCACGCGGACATCCTCATGGATCGAGCTCCGTTACGCCGTTTGAACTGCTCCATATCAAACCATCAAGAGGAGAGAGACGTTCAACTTTGGCGACAGGAAGTCGAATCTGGCCCAAGTTGCCACCCTTGAGTGGCCCAGGTTGGCCACGAGACGCCGCCGATCGGATTAGCCGAGCTCCTCATCCGCCAGAAATTCTTGGAGGTGCTGGTTTCGCTTCGCCGCAAGTACAAGCGCGCCTCGATAGCCAACAATGAGCACTATCAGAGCCAAGGCTATGGATCCCACCATCACCCCCCAGAACTGCGCGACTGGATGACCAAGTACTCGGTGGCTATCGCCGGGGAGGCCCCATTTGTGGACTGGAAAGAAACACACCTTGGCGAGCAAGGGAACCACAACGTAGGGAGCGGTAATGGCACCACACCACCGCAGGAAACGCATTGGGTCCTTTCGAACCTGACGTTGACGCTCGCGAAGTGGCATTGGCTTATAGGGAACCAATATGCCAACCCAGGTGGCCATTCCCAAGGTGGCAAAGGGTAAGAACAAGATCATGACGATCGTGAGGCAAGCGATCACGATATTTCCACTCGGAGCACTGACGGAAAGGTCGACAACGAAACACAGTGGTGCGGTCAACAGCCACAGCACGATTGCTTTCGCCACAAGTAAGTCGAGCAAAGTGGAGCGGTCCCTGAGTGCAACCGCCATCCTGCGAGCATCGCTTCCAATGACGTTGGTCGCCGGGACGTCTGCCACCATCCAACTGAGCAAGGTAAGGGGGAGGGCATGAGCTCCGTAGTAGCCAAAGATCCAGTGAGTAATGAATGCTGGAAGGAGCCACCAACCAAGCGCAATCAAGACAACATTGATCCCAATGCAAATTGGCGCCTCGAAAGGGTCGTGAAATGCCCTCCCAAACTCTTCCCGCACCGCTTCGGGAAGCGACTTCGGCAGGCTGACGATCTCCACGGGTCAAGCGTACTGAGAGCCCTTTCGTGCTCCCGCGCTTGACGCTGACGCTGAAATCAACAGCAGTCCCTCACTTTGGCCGAGAGAATCCTCGCCAAAAAATTGGCTCTTCTCGGCGGAACATTGGTGGGATCGGAAAGATTCGAACTTTCGACCTCAGCATTATCAGTGCTGCGCTCTAACCAACTGAGCTACGACCCCGTGGGGCCTCAACCTTACACCACCACTTTCGACCACTTCTCTGGGGCGTTCAGTCGCCTGGCCAAACCCGAATCGAAAGTGATTGGCTTGCTGTCGCGAGCAACGTGCCACGCTCCGACCACATGAATGCCGTCCCTTGCGCATAGCCATTGACGAGCGCATGCATGCGAATGTCGAGCAGTACCCACTCTGTTGGTTCGAGTTGCACAATCCGAATGGTGTTGTCGAGGCTCCTCGCCATGATGCGTCGACCGAGGGGTTGTGAGACTGCCCCTGAGAGAAAATCTCCAAAGACGGCAAGGGTTCCCGCCGAAGGCTCCTGGTGACCCGGAACTCGACACCAGAGTGCGGAATTTGCGGAACCGAGCGTGCCATCTAATTCTTCAAAGGTTCGCCCGAGTGCCACGCGCGTTTCAACGAGTGAGAACACGGAGCGCTGCACCTCAACCGGGATCCTGCGGAGTGGGCAATCCTCAGGCTTTGAGACAGTCGGCATGTGCTCCCAGACACCACCGAGATCTGACTCGGATTGACCAAGAGCGGCGTTGACCGTGAGGATTTCCGTCTCCCCCACCCGTCCAACGGCACGACCTTGGGTGACCCTTCCGCCTTCGGCGGCAAGCGTCACTTCAATGTCGAGGACCGACGAGGTCTTCGCATGACTCAGGTACTGGGCAGTTGCCCAAATTGTCGGCCGACCTGAAGCTTCTTCAAGGGCGACGACTGCCGCACCGAGCCCGCATCCTCCGAAGAGAAAGTTTCCTGGCGTGACGAGGTGTTCACTAACGGGCAACGTCCAATGAAACCGGTCTTCAC
>CAIQUD010000020.1 GCA_903874965.1 uncultured Actinomycetes bacterium
AGGGTCGTTCTTGTAGGCCTTGATGGCATTGGGTTCACTAACGACCACGATGTCCATGTCGGTCGATCCGGTTCCAAGGGCAGCAACGCGTGCAACACCGTTGACGATTGGGTGGAACTCGATCTTGTCAACGTTCGGCAAGCCTGCAATCCAGTAGTCCGGGTTGTGCGTCGCGAAGAAGACGCTCGAAACATTCCAGTCACAGGACGTGAACTTGAACGGTCCAGTTCCAACTGGCGCCTTGTCGCCATCCCCTGCGCTCGCCTTGTTGGCGTTAATGCATCCGACTGATTGCACGTAAGCAATCTGCTGCTCGGCCAAGGTGTTGAGGAACGAGACCCATGGGTAGTTGAGCTTCAACGTCACGGTCAGGTTGTCAACCTTGGTGGTGTTGGCCACGGACGATCCCTTTGGCTGAATCAAAGGCGCAACGGCATAGTGCGCAATGGCTTTTGGATTGATCCATGCGTTCATGTTGGCAATGAGCGCATCCGCGTTGAGGTCGGTGCCGTCGTGGAACTTGATGCCGGAGCGAAGCTTGATCGTCCAGGACTTGAAGTCCTTCGACGGGGTTCCTGACTCTGCGAGGAATCCACGAGCCACGCCGGTCTTGTCAATGACGAAGAGTGGGTCGTAGATGGCGCGCATGATCGAGAAACCAGCGGAGTCCATCTTTCCCCAAGCAGGTCCAACGCCTCCGGTAGGAAGGTCGAGAAGACCAACACGGAGTGTTCCCGAGTAGGTCGTTGCGCCTGCGGTCTCTGCCATCGCCAAGTCAGCGAGCGTGCCGGCGGTGACTACACCACCTGCGGTCGCTGCACTGCGAGCGAGGAACGACCTGCGGTCGATTGCTGTTGCCATGACTACCCCCCTGGGAAGTGCTGATCGGTACTTTTGGTTTGAATGACTTCTCGCAGTTCCAACTTGTGTTGCACCTGCGTGAACGGAACATTACCAATGCGGGCGCAACTGTCAAGGCACACTCGCTGAGGAGCCTTCGCGTGCTCTCAGGACAGGACGAGTTTGCGCATCCGAGTGCTGGCGACGCTGAGCCCGAAGATGACCATGAGAGCGAGATATCCAACGTGCCACAGGAGATCTGGAGAGAACTGACCAAGGGCCAGTGAACGCGAAAGGACGACACCTTGGTAAAGCGGTGTCACGCGAACGATTCCTTGAAGCCAACCCGGATAGACCGTCAATGGATAGAAGGTTGCGGAAAACAGGAACATCGGGATGATGGCAAGACTCACCAAATCGAAGTCTTGCCAACTCCGCATGTACGTCGTGAGGGCCATCCCAACAGCTCCGAACGCCGCTCCCATGAGCACTGCAGCCGGGATGCAGAGCAGTGCCCAAGGGGTCGCAACCATTCCAGAGATGGCCATCACACCAAGAAAAATCGTGGCATAGGTGCCACCTCGAATGACGCTCCAAATGAGTTCGCCGAGTGCCACATCATCGGGGCCGAGCGGCGTGGCAAGAACCGCGTCATAGGTCTTTGAAATCTTCAACTTGAAGAACAAGTTGAAGGTCGAATCAAGAAGTGCACCATCCATTGCAGCAGTGGCGAGCAAGCCTGGGGCGACAAAGGTCGTATAGCGAAATGCCTGGCCATCAATCGTGATGGTGCCAATCAGATGATTGAGGCCAAGTCCAATCGAAAACAGGTAGAAGATCGGCTCGAAGAAACCTGAGACGATCAGCAGCCACTCTCTTCGGTACACATAGATATTTCGTTCAACCAGCCTGAGTGCTCGTCGCGACCCGAGCAATTTCCACGCGAGCGGCCGATTGGCGGTGACGGTCGACATCAAACCACCAGTCGCTTCTTGAATGCACGGTCAGCAAGTGCACAGCCAACCATCGCGAAGCCAATGAGGTAGGCAAGATCGAAGAAGTTCTGCGCTGCCACGAGATGACCAAGGGTGAGTCCCCGAACCAAATTCACCGCATGGAGGAGCGGCGTGAGTTGGGCGAGATAGCGGACCGCGGTTGGAAGTTGCCCCAATGGGAAGAACGTCGCCGAAAACAGGAACAGCGGAATCACACCGAATCGGTAGAGCAGAGCGAAGCCATTCTCCTTCGAGGTCGTTGCGGCAAACGCCGTGGTCGGCGAGGCAAAGGCCAGCGCCGCCAACATGGAAACTGGAATGACGAGCACCACCAAGGCTGAGTGCACTGCCCCGAAGCACGCCATCACCCCAAGGAAGATTGAGGACACCATCGCCCCTCGGATGACTGCCCAACCAAGGTGGCCAATCAGTACGTCTCTCACGGATAAGGGCGTTGCGAGCATTGCCCAGTAGCTCCGAATCCACTTGATGCGCGCCATCACCGGATAGGTCGACTCATTGACCGAAACCTGGAGGATGGTCCCAGCTAGCAGCCCAGGGGCGAGGAAGTCGAGATACCGAACACCCCCAACTGTGTGCGTGTGATGGTCATCCAACGTCCCGAGCCCGACGCCCATTGCTGCGAGGTAGAGGACGGGAAAGAGGAATGACGTAGTCACCGAACCCTTCCACGTGCGTGAGTAAAAGTAGCCATGCGCCCAAAGCGCGCGTGCCCAGGTCGGTCTACCGATGCGCTCCGAGCTTCGTGAGTGCGCCGCCACCTCAGTCAACGAGTGTCCGACCAGTCAGGTGCAAGAACACGTCTTCAAGCGTTGACCGTCGAACGAGTGCACTCTCGGGCGTGAGGCCTCGTGCATGGACCGCTGCAACTGTTGTATCGCCATCGTGCACGTAGAGGAGGACTCGATCGGGGAGCACTTCTACACGTTCGGCAAGATCATGCAGACCTACGGCATTCTCGGCTTGTTGGTCGATTCCAAATCTCAGTTCAACCACTTCTCGAGTGGAGTGCTCTTCAATCAAGGCTCGCGGTGAGCCCTGAGCAACGATTCGACCTTTGTCCATCACGACGAGGCGATCACAAAGCTGTTCCGCTTCGTCCATGTAGTGCGTGGTAATGATGAGGGTGACCCCCTGGCTCTTCAGGCGATAGAGCCGGTCCCAGAGCAGGTGTCGCGCTTGAGGATCAAGGCCGGTCGTGGGCTCATCAAGGATCAATACTTCAGGTTCTGAAATGAGTGACCGGGCAATGGTGAGCCGTCGCTTCATGCCGCCCGAGAGCGGTTCGACCTTGTCATCTTTGCGATCGGTCAATTGCGCGAAATCAAGCAGTTGGGCCGCTCGCTCTCGAATGACCTTCTTTGGCAGATCGAAGTACCTTCCATAAATCAGAAGATTGTCGAGCACGGTGAGTTCTTCATCAAGCGTGTCTTCTTGAGGCACCAAGCCAAGTCGTGCTCGAATTTGTGGGCCATGAGTCATTGGGTTCATGCCAAGAACCGACAGCGAACCACCGGTAAACGGCGACATGCAGGCCACCATTCGCATCGTTGAGGTCTTCCCCGCACCATTGGGGCCGAGAAAGCCAAAAGACTCCCCCTTTGCAATTTGAAAATCAATGCCATCAACCGCACGAAAAGTGCCAAAAGTCTTTTCAAGGCCTTGCGCAATGACCAATGCATCAGGAGTCGGAGAAGTCGTCACAGAAGGCGAATCCTACTGAGGGGATGCGACTGGTGCCTGATCCTCAGTACGGTTGAACAGTTTCGAAGACATCGACCGACGTCCCGAGGAGCAACGTGACCACAGAGAATCGCGTCGTGGTGCCAACTGACGACATTGCCTTCCACGTCGAGCAACGCGGCATCGACTTCGTGCCTCCATCGGATCGCTGGGCAACGCCGAGAAACATCGGTGCCATGTGGGCCGGCTCCTCACTCAACGTTGAGTACTTCATCTACGGCGCCCTGCTCATGGGATTCGGCTTTTCGTTCTGGTCAGCAGTGGTCCTCATTGTTGTTGGCAACTTGTCGTTCTTCTTGCTTGGTATCGCCTCACTGCAAGGTCCGGAGGCGGGAACGACCGCCTTCACGATTAGTCGGGCGCCGTTCGGCACTCGAGGAGCCAAGCTGATCTCCTTCTTTAACTGGTTAACGCAGCTTGGTTTTGAAACTGAAGGCCTCATTCTCATCGTCGGCGCCGCGGTGGTCCTCACGCAGATGGCGGGTTTTCATGCGAACTCGACCATTCGTGTCCTGTTCGTTCTTCTGGCGACCGCCATCCAAGCGGTCCTGCCGTACTTCGGGCATGCAACCATGGTCAAAGTTTTGCGTTCGCTCATCATTCCCTTCGCCCTGATCTTCCTTGCATTTGCGGTCTTTGCGGCGAACCACTTCCATGCAGTTGCGGCGGCTCCATTCGCGAGTGGCTGGCAACTCTGGACTGCTGGACTTGCCTTCACCATTGCCTTGTCAGGCCTCGGCTGGACCGAGTGTGGCAACGATTACACCCGCTACCTCCCTCGAGACGTCGCAAAGCGTCAGGTCGTTGGTTGGATCTTTCTTGGCACTGCGGTTCCTGAAATAGTCCTGATGGTGATCGGCGCGATGTCCTTCACCTTCTTGTCCGGGTCGACAGCCTGGTCACAGGAAGGGGCAACCGTCGCATGGAATGGCTCAAATCCGTTTGAGGCTTTCCAACATGGCCCCGTGCCAAGTTGGTTCCTCGCCCTCTTCTTGATTGTTGCCATCGTGCAGCTCTTCGGCATCAACTCGCTCGACCTGTACTCGTCGGGCGTGTCGCTTCAGGCAATGGGACTCAACTTGAAGAGGTATCAAGCGGTCCTGCTCGACAGCGCGATTGCAGGAAGTTTGACGCTGTACGCCACGTTCCAGTCAACGTTCTCGCTCTATATGAAGGAATTCGTCGGCGTCATCATTGTGTGGATTGCGCCATGGTTCGGCATCTTCATCGTTGATTGGATGCTTCGGAAGTTCAAATACAGCGCTCAAGAACTCCAACGATCAGATCGTGGTGGCATCTACTTCGCTCAAGGTGGCGTCCACTGGAACGCCATGGTGGCGTTTGTCGTTGGACTTGTACTTGCGCTCTCGGCCTTCTCGAAAGCACCTCCCCCCGTTTCCTTTCCGTTTCATTGGATGACGCCGGTCTCTAATCACTATGGCGGCACATGTGCGACCGACCTCGTGCACGGATCCTGTCAAGCAGGCTGGTACGGCGGCGCAGACTTCTCTATCTTCTTTGGCGTCTTCGGAGCAGCGGCAATCTACGTAGTACTCGAGTTCTTCACGAAGACCGTGAAACGACAAACGGAACGTCAGAGGGAGCTCGAACGTCAGTCC
>CAIQUD010000021.1 GCA_903874965.1 uncultured Actinomycetes bacterium
ACCTTTGATTTCTCGGACTTTGAACCGTTTCGATAGGCAAGAGCCAACTTCTTCGTCACCGCTTTTCGTTCACTCATTGACAGGTCCATGACACCGGCTTAGGTGGCACCGCTCTCCTGAACCAAACGGGCTTGTTTGGCGGAGGTTTCTTCGTGAGGCAATGAAACGCCTACGCGGAGGTTTCTCGTGAGTCAACTCGAGTCAGGTCTCGTAGACAAGGTCTAACAATAAGATGGCGGCGGCAGGCACCACAATGGTTGTTGTGAACCCGGTGACGCCGCAGTCGAACACACCACATCGAGTTCCCTACTTGAGCTGGAAGATTACGACCTGGATCTCAAAAGCAACGTTGTTGATTGCACTATTTGCGCTGATAGCCGACGTGACCGTCTGGGTTCTCACGTTTGCGTCACCTCACGTTGTCATGCCCGACTGGGTGTTCGCTCCATTTTTCGGACTGGCGATTGCATTCGGTGCCGTTGGCGTGCTCACGTGGAAATGGTCGCACTCTCGATCAAGCAAGCGATTGCAAATCAACCTCAAACGGTTCAACGGCTTGCAGAGAACCGTCCTTATCGCTTCATTTGTTCTGGCGGTGATTGCTCTCATCACAAGCTTCGTGTCACTTGTTGCAGGGACTCCTGGTCAGCCTGGCTACAACGCCACCACCCACCAGTACTACTTCGACAATCACGGTTCAATCACAATCACGACCAATGCGCGCTACCTCTCAGGAGTTGCGGTTCAGACGAGAACGTTCATCAGCTTTGCGTTCCTGTTTACTTTCGCTGCGGTGTTAAATCTCGATGGCGAGTATCAAGCCCGACGGCGTGTTGACGCACCGCCGGTTGCAAATGTGCCGCTTCCAGTTGACAGAGCACCGCGGTGGAGCATCAAGCCTCTTCCTGGCGTCGCCTTAGCCATGCTTGCTGTCACGGTTGCCGCTTTAGGGCTGAGTGTGGTCATCAGTCGAGTTGACAACTTCCTTGCGAAGCCAACCGCGGTGACTCAATCCGGGATAAGCCAATACTTTTCCGCGGGACCGAAGGTGGTCTTCGTCTTCTGCGAAACAAACGCCATCAATGCTGTGTATGGATGCCCTTCGCTAACACCTTCAGACATCGTGATTCATGCTCCAGATCACGGGGAAGTCCTGATTGCGAAGCCCGACACCAGCACTGACCACATCAGTCCTCGCCAACTTCCAGCGGTTGGACAGTTGACCTTCAATGCTCCTGTTGCTGGAACCTACCGTCTTCGCCTAACGCGGCCGATAGCGAAAGAGGTCTTCGTTGCAGAAAGCCCCGGTGTCATTGCCCGTCAAAGCGCCGGAAGCATCGTTATGGCCGTGATTGGTATCGCTGGCCTTGGCGCCGTATTTGTCCTCCTGGCACGTCGTCTCAGATGGCGCGTTTCGAGTGCCTCTGCGGTTGAGTTACCTCCCAATTGGACCTAACTGCAGTTCATCATTCTAGGAATTTTCGTGGCTTTGACAACCTGCGTGGAAGGAGGACCGAACGATGCTTCCGTGCCGTTTCGCAACTAGCGAATGGTTGCTCCGGCATTGACCGTGAGTTCCATACCGGTCACGTATCGCGCTGCATCGGAGGCCAAGTAGAGAACTGCTTCAGTGACATCGTCGAGCTCGACAACAGGCACGGGGAGTGCATTTTGAAAGAGGGCGCCAAGGTCGGGACGCTCGGCGAGCAGTGATCCAAGGCCTCCAAGTCCCATGGTCATTGTCGTTGCAACTCCTGTTGGGAGGACGGCATTGACGCGAATGTTGGCGTACGCCAATTCATTGGCGAGGGAGCGGACGATTCCAGTGACGCCATGCTTCGCCGCTACATAGGGCGTGAAGAACGGCAGGCCCTTGACCCCTGCGGTTGAACTTGTTGCAATCATTGAACCGCCACCAGACGCCAAGAGATGGGGGATGGCAGCGGCGAAGGTATTCCACACACCAGTCAGGTTGGTGTCAATTGTTTCCTTCCAAAGTTCAGGGGTCACGTCTTCCCAAGATTGAGCGGTACAGATGCCTGCATTGGCGCTGACGATGTCGAGACGCCCAAATTCTTGAACGCCAAGACGCAAGACGTCGGCAAGTGCGATTGGGTCTCGAACGTCAGCTGCTGCTGCAACCATGCGTCCGCCGGCCGCTTCAACTGCATCAACACAATCGTCGAGGTCTTCGACTGTTGAAATTGGATAGTCCAGGGATGCATAGGGAAGAGGAAGGTCAATGCCGATGACATGGCCGCCTTCTCGAGCGAAGGCGAGTGCGTGGTTTCTGCCTTGGCCCCGAGCCACGCCAGTAATGAAGGCGACCTTGCCATTGAATCGAGAACCCATGCCCTACCCCCACTTGAAAAAGCACTCTTGACTCCACACTCTCGCACGAGCAGATGCGAAGAACGATTGAGAGGAAGTGCCGCGGGAGCCAACAAACTCACCGAGTGGTTACGCCCCCAGAGGGACTGGTGAGCGTTGCAACGTTCCTATTGCACCACCGATCACTAAACATTAGTATTTACTAACGTAAGGCAGACCTGAAGTACGAGATTGTCCGAGACCAACAAGGAGATCAGCAATGGTGAAGTTTGTTCTGTTGTACAAGGGCGGCGCAATGGCCGAGACGCCAGAGGCACAAGAAGCATCAATGGCCAAGTGGATGGGATGGTTCGGTGCCATTGGAGGCTCGGTCACCGACATGGGCAATCCCTTTGGAGCAAGTACCGCTGTTGGCGCTGGCTCGACGAGCAACATGACTGGTTACACGATTGTGAGCGCAGACTCTCTTGACGCTGCTGCGGCTCTCGCGGCTAACTGCCCTGTTCTCGAAGACGGTGGCGCAGTAGAGGTCTACGAAGCCCACGAGATGTAGCAACACGTCTGGACTGTTCCTCGTTGTTCTCTTGGGGAGCGAGGAGCAGTCCAGGCGAGTGCAGTAACCGTTCCGCCCTAGGCGATGAGGTGCCCGTCTTCGAGCTCGAACACCATGTCGGTCGTCTCGGCCAGAGATCGGTCGTGGGTGACGACAATGACCGTCGTCCCATCGGTGATCAGGCTCTTCAAGAGGTCAATGATGACCTTTCCCGTCTTTGAGTCAAGGTTGCCCGTTGGCTCATCAGCAAGGATGATCTTTGGCTGATTCGCCAGTGATCTGGCGATCGCCACCCGCTGTTGTTCTCCGCCTGAAAGTTTTGACGGTCGACGATGTTGCTTCTCTCCTTCGAGGCCAACCTGGTTGAGCAGTTCAGTGGCTCTGGCAAGCCGTTCCGCCTTTGGAACCTTGGCGAACTCCATTGGGAGCATGGTGTTCTCGAGCGCGCTCATATTGGTGATCAGGTTGAAGTCCTGAAAGACAAAGCCGACCTTGCTGCGTCGATAGTCAATGAGTGCACGATCAGACTCATTGGAGATCACGTGATCGCCAACGGTGATCGTGCCGGAGGTTGGTTGGTCGAGACCACCAAGAAGTGCGAGCAGCGTGCTCTTGCCACTTCCACTCCTCCCAATGATGGAGGCAAAGGTGCCATCAGGAATCGAGAAACTGACGTCATCAACAGCAACAACTGGCTCGGCTGCACTGGAAAAGGTCTTCGTTAAGTCAGTGACAGTGATCATGGTGACTACTCCCCTCGAAGGACTTCTGCTGGGCGGACTTTGGCGCTGAGATAGGCAGGAATCGCGCTGCCAACGACGGCAATGAGCAGGACTCCGAAAACAGCGAGCACGATGGTTCCGGCCCCAACTGCTGCGTGCAGCGAACTGAGGGCTGTGCCTGGATGGAAACCGAACCCACCTCCGCCGCCACCTCGATCTGGAGGAGGACCGCCGAAGCCGCCTCCACCTCCAAAGTGTCCGCCGAAGCCACCGCCGAAGCCACCTCCACCACCAGTTGATGATGATTGGGTACTCACGAGAACCGAGAGCACTGGGTTGGCCAATGCAATGCCAAGAATGATGCCCAAGATGCCACCGAGACCAGTCAAGGTCACCGACTCGGCGATGAAGCTGCCAACGACTCCAGTATTTGAGGATCCGAAGGCCTTCAAGATGCCGATCTCACGTCGACGCTCTCTCACAATCATGAGCATCGACAGCAACAAGATCACTGCAGCGGCAATGAGCGCCCCAATGAGGGAGTACAGCGAGATTGTCCGAATGGAGTTGAGGTCACTGATCTCGCTTGCAACCCGTGAAGCCGAACTTGTGACATCAGCAACATTGGCCCCAAGCGCAGAAGTGATGGCATTGGAGGTTGACGTCACATTGCCAACGCTGTCGACCCGGATCGTGATCGACGTTGGACCAGTCACACCAGAGAGCGTCTGTTCGGTTGCGAGCGGCACCATGAAGCTGGCATCAGCCCGAGTGGTCTTGGCGGAGTAGATCCCAACCACGGTGAAGACCTTGGAATATGCCGTGAAAGTTGATCCAACGATGAGGTTGTTCTTCTTGGCGAGGTTGACACCGAGGTCTGCGGTGTAACTCGTTCCGAGTCCGTCGATTGGTTTTCCAGAGAGGTACCTCAGGGACGTGGCGTTGACGGCAATGGGATTCTGCGGAGCATTCGTTCCAATGACTTCAACCGGAAGTGAGAATCCGGTGGGCAGTGCACCTCCACCGAACCGCTGGGCAAGTTGGCTTGGGTCAATTGGCGAGAGCAAACTGGTTGTTCCGCCAGTTCCCTCAAAGCGGCCGCCACCTGGACCAAACGATGGCGTGGTGCTCGCATTGTTGGTGAGGCGATCAGAGACGGAAGCAGCAATACCAACCACATGCTCGGTCTGGGCGATCGTCTCGACCTGTGCGGACGTGAACGGGTTGCCACCACCTCCAAAGCCACCGAAGGAGCCTGCCGGAGTGATGGTCACGGTATTGCCACTACTTGACTGGACGCTCTTGATTTTGGCTTTCACTGCCTGAAGCGACAGCAGCATGATGAGCGCCAGACTGAGCGAGATGGCAAGGATTCCTACAATCGAAATCGTTCGGGTTGTATTCCGAAATGCATTCTTTGTTCCACGTCCAAGAGTGCTCATCTGGTCCACCTCTATCTCTGCCGGTGGTCCCAACTTCGCGCATCTAGGTATGAGTGAGGTGTGAGAAGGGTCACGAGGAATTCGGACCACTTTTGAAAGACTCCCAAGGGTGGTTCGAGTAAACCCATTGGATCATTGAACGTTGACCTTCTGAGCTGCATTTGGACATTTCTTCATCAAGATGGAAGGTGAGTGTTGATTCCCCATTCATCAGAAAGAAAATGGTTCGTGCTACTTTCAGCAAATTGAGGAAATACGATTCCTCAAATGTCTACGTCGCTAGGGGTCTTTCATGGCAGTTGTGTCGCCGTTCAAACGTCAACCATCGGTTGCTTCAGTAAACCCATTGAGGAGCTCGTGGTCGCTCGGAAGAATCGCCATCGGTGCAGCAATGCTCGCGACGACCGGTATATCCCTAGCGACTCCATCGGCGAATGCCGCTGAGCTAGCACCGCGAGCCAGCCAACCGATCTACTACTTGGCTCTTGGAGATTCAGGTCCAGCTGGGGCTGGTGCAACTGATCCGAAAATTAAGAATCCAACGAACTCAAATCCTAAGTATGGGTATGTGAATCTGACGTACTTGCATGA
>CAIQUD010000022.1 GCA_903874965.1 uncultured Actinomycetes bacterium
GGGCAGTTTGCCTCCGGCCTCGATCAAACCGGCCTGGCACAAAAGGGCGGTCCGGTGATTTCTGATGTGCGTATTGCGCGTCACGAATTGCACACGGCCCCGAAGGCCTCTGAGCACACCATTGATCTCATCCTTGGCTTCGACCTCTTGGGCGTCCTTCACCCAACAGTGGCCGACAAGCTCTCAAGTGATCGAACCATTGCCATTTTGAATACCGCAACGTCGCCAACCCATGAGCAACTCATGCGGAAGGGTCCAAAGACCCCTGACAATGCGGAGGTTCATGCCCTCGTCGAACCACTCACACGGAGCGAACACAACGTCTACCTCGATGCGCTGGCAGTTGCTGAAGCAGTAGTTGGCGACCACTTGGCCGCCAACCTCGTACTCCTCGGTGCTGCTTTCCAAGCGGGATGTCTTCCGCTCACTGCAGCGTCAATTGAAGAGGCCATTGCGATGAACGGCACCTCGGTTGCGCCAAACCTTGCGGCGTTCTCATGGGGGCGTGCCGCAGTGCTCGACCCGGAAGCGGTTGCTGCCGTGATTGCACCAACCCCATCGAAGGTGGCGAAGAGCCTGAGCGATGAGCGGGTCGTGGCCGCGTGCGCCGCGACAAAACTTTCAGGGGACCCACTGCTGCTGCTGCGAGGCCGAGCGGAGGACCTGGTTGCCTATCAATCACGTTCGGTGGCGCTTGACTACGTGAAGGCGGCATCGGCCGTAGCTGAGCAGCTTGAGGAGCTTGATCGAACGCACGGGCTCGTCATGGCATATCTCCGAAACGCCTACAAACTTCGTGCGTATAAGGATGAATACGAAGTTGCCCGGCTTCATCTGTTGAACGAGCAACAGGACTGGATTGAGCAGTCATTCGGCAAGGGTGCGAAGGTTGCCGTGCTGCTCCACCCCCCAATCTTGCGATCGCTTGGCATGAAGCGAAAGCTTGCGTTACGTCGAACGGCAAAGCCGACGTTTATGGTGCTTCGGTCCATGCGGAAGCTCCGTGGAACCTTCATTGACCCCTTTGGCCACACGGTCATCCGGCGGACTGAGCGACTCCTCATTGCCGAATACGACCAGATCGTTCGTGAAGCACTCACGCTCGCGACTTCCGGCTCTGTTGATCTCCTCCTTGAGGTGTTGGAATTGCCTGACCTCATTCGTGGTTATGAGGGGATCAAGTTGGAGAATGTCGTTCGCTTCCATGAGCAAGCCGAGAAATTGCTTGAGGCACTTCGTCCAGATTCCCTCGTCGAGAGTTCGATGATGAACTCCTAGCGCTGCGCTACCGTCGCTTGCACCACACCAGCACCTGAAGCTTGAGAAGGAGCATCACATGGAGCACCAAGCGGATCCCATTGTTGCGGTCGTTGAAAAGTGGCACGACCATGTGCGTGGCCGGCTCGAAGGTGGTCTCGACGTGCTCTTGGCAGATGACTGCGTCTTTCTCTCGCCAATCGTCTTCAGTCCTCAGGTTGGCAAGGAGATCACCAAGCTCTATCTGACCGCGGCTTCGAAAACCTTTCCAGGTGATGGCTCGAGTGACGGTGAAGGAAGCGCACCATCATCGGGTGGCTCGTTCACCTATGTGAAGGAGATCCTTTCGGGCCATCATGCCGTGCTTGAGTTCGAAACGACCATTGGTGGGAAGTACGTCAATGGGATCGACATGATCACCTGCAACGATGCTGGACAAATCTCAGAGTTCAAGGTGATGATCCGTCCGCTTCAGGCGGTGAATCTCATTCACGAGCAGATGAAGGCAATGCTCGAACGCTTGGGATGAACGTCAGGCCTTCTTGGCGTGATGGCTGGTGATGGTGAAGACACTTGCGATTGGCGGCGCAGGCTTGGTCGTTTGCGAAGCGGGCTTTGGTGTCGGTTTGGCAGAGTTACCGAAGTGCAAGAAGTAACTCGGCCAATTCGTTGATTGCGTGAGCAACTGACGGGTGGTGTAACTGCCGCTGAAGTTGTCATCGGTGATGACGACGCCACGGGCTGATACCGATTCAACGTAGGCGACGTGCCCAGACATCCATTGGGCGACCGACCCTGGCGTTGGTGTGTGGTTGACGAGTGCGCCATGGGATCCTGCGAGCTGCGCCCACTCACTTCCATTGCCGTGCCACGACAAGGTGATGCCGGCGCGAGCGAGGCGGTAGGCGACGTACAGCGTGCAGTTGTGGGGGCCATAGGCGTTGTAACTCGGCCACGTTCCGCCGTAGAACCTCCACGCCCAGCCTGCGCGGGACGCAGAAGCAGCGCTGTAACCCCCAAGGGTGCAGGAGTAGGCAGCGCTCTTGCAGAGATACGTCGTCGTCGACGCACCTGCAGGAGGTGAGGGGACCGTCGCCGCCGCAAGAGGAACGGAGAGGGCGATCGAAGCTGCCACTGAGGCAAGAAATCGCATCTGTCAATGTTACTCGTTGGTAATGAAGAAATGGTGCCAGACGCAAGTATGACTTGCTAAGTCGAGGGATTTCGTCGTCGACCAGCTTCTTGAACAATGCGAACGACCTCGTCCGCCGAGGTTCCCGGTCCGAGAACGGCCGCGACGCCGGCCTTCTCCATTGCCGGAAGGTCTCGATCTGGAACAATGCCCCCAACAATCACCGGCGTGTCCAGCCCTTCTTGACGAAGCGCAGCCAGGACGTCAGGAGCAAGGGTCAAGTGCGCCCCATTGTGCATGGAGAGCCCGACAACGTCGACGTCTTCCTGGATCACCGTCGCCGCAATCATCGCTGGGGTCTGTCGGAGTCCGGCATAGATCACCTCACAGCCGCCATCACGCAAGATCCGCGCAATGAGCCTGAGGCCTCGGTCATGACCGTCGAGACCAACCTTGGCCAACAGGACCCGAACTGGAACGTCGCTCATGACAGCGAAGGCTCAGTCCACGTCCCAAAGACCGACTCCATGGCATCCATTTGCTCGCCAACGGTGCAGCGCGCAGCGGCTGCGCTGAGCAACGCCGGCATGAGGTTGATCGTCGGATCGGCTGCGACGGTGGCGATTTCGCGCAGGGCTTGTTGGACGTCGCGGTCATTTCGGTTCCGCTTCACCTCTTGCAATCGAGCAAGTTGTTCGTCTTCGACGGCCTCGTCGATATAGAGAATGGGCGTCACACTGTCGTCACCGTCGACATAGGCATCGATACCAACGGTGACGAAGTCTCCGGAGGCAACCGACTTTTGGAACGCATAGGCAGCATCGGCAATCTCGTTTTGGAACCAGCCATCTTCGATGGCGTCGAGGACGCCCTCAAGCATCGAGCCGGAACCTCGTTCGCTCAGCTGCGCGAAAATTCCTTCGGCTTCGTGTTCAAGCGCACTGGTGAGTGCTTCAACGAAGTAGCTCCCTCCGAGCGGATCCGCCACATGGGCGACACCGGTTTCTTCGGCGATCACCTGCTGGGTTCGAAGTGCAAGCCGCGCGGCCTTCTCCGTTGGCAGGGCCAATGCTTCGTCGAAGGAATCGGTGTGAAGTGACTGCGTGCCCCCAAGGACTCCAGCCAACGCCTCAATGGCGACTCGGGCGAGATTCACTTCAGGTTGTTGGGCAGTCAAAGAGACGCCTGCAGTTTGCGTGTGGAACTTCAGCGTGAGGGACTTCTCGGCCTTCGCGCCATAGCGATCTCGCATCCACGTTGCCCAGAGACGGCGAGCCGCCCGATACTTTGCGATCTCTTCAAAGAAATCAATGTGGGCGTTGAAGAAGAACGACAGCCGTGGGGCAAAACTGTCAACCGGCAACCCTGCCGCGATCGCTGCCTCCACATAGGCAAAGCCATTCGCGAGGGTGAACGCGAGCTCTTGTGCTGCGGTCGATCCTGCTTCGCGAATGTGATAGCCCGAGACCGAAACCGCATGCCATTTAGGCATTTCCTGAGTGGTGAAGGCCATGAGGTCGGTCACGAGACGGACGGACGGACGAGGAGGAAAGACGTATTCCTTCTGGGCTTGGTATTCCTTCAAGATGTCGTTTTGGAGTGTTCCACCAAGCATCGCTCGAGGAGTGCCGGAACTTTCTGCAACGTTGATGTACATGGCCATCACGACAGCAGCAGCCGAGTTGATCGTCATTGAGGTCGTGACGCTTCCAAGGTCAATACCTTGAAACAGCGTTGCCATGTCCTCAACCGTGTCAATGGCAACTCCAGCTCTTCCCACCTCTCCACGCGAGAGCGGATGATCGGAGTCCTTGCCGAGGAGCGTCGGCATGTCGAAGGCGGTTGACAACCCGGTGCCACCGGAACCAAGAAGTTGGTGGAATCGGGCGTTCGTGTCCGAGGCAGAACCAAATCCAGCAAACTGCCGCATGGTCCAGAGCTTCGAGCGATACATCGAGGCGAATGGGCCTCTGGTGTAAGGAAATTGCCCAGGAAGTTCCGCATCGGGCGGTCCGTAGACCGGCTCGAGGGGTATCCCTGACATCGTGGTGAATCGTTCTCTCCGGAGCGACGCCGCTTCGTAGGCCGAGTCGAAGGTGGATTGATCTGCCATCATGCCCCCTTGGTCATCTCGGCCAAATGGTAGACCCATGAAGGCGGCCCTCAACCGTCTGCGTTCAGATCCTGTTTTGCGCGAGGGTCACGAGGAGTGACTGGAGCGCGAGCGTTTCATTGGGATTGTGCCGGAACGTTGCGATGCTTGCCGTGATGGCGTCGATGGAAGCACCTGCATGACGAGCTTCCGCCACTCGTTCTGGACCACCGGAAACGGCTTCGGCAAGAAGATCTGCATAAGTCCGCTGCAGCGCGCCAAGCCCGGCCCGAAGTTCCTCGGACCGGTAACGGCGCTCGAGGCGAGCCTGTTTATCAGTCAGTTCTTTCCGCCCCGGAAGAGATCGTTCCCCCATTGCTTCCGATTCAGCGATCCGAGCCGCAAGATCAGCTGCATGTCGTTCTTTGAGTGGCGCAAGGGCTGCCTCAGTGGCGTCAATGAGATCCTTGGCGAGGACTGCAATTTCGCCCCCGCCTGATCCAATGCGCTGTGGGGCCGATGCCCACAGCGCGAGACGCACGCTGAAGGCACGGTCTTCGGCCAGCAGTCGGGCACGATCGAGGTTTCCTCCACTCGCGCGAGCAATGGTGCGGGCGGTTTCAGGGTCACAACCCGAACCAGCCAGTGCAGAGGCGATGGTTCGCATTGGCAGTGGAGGAAAGGCAACTTCCACACACCTCGACGCAATGGTGACGAGTTCAGGGGGGAGGTCATCCGCAAGGAGGATGAAAATTGTTGAAGGAGGTGGTTCTTCGAGGGTCTTGAGAAGCGCTGGGGCAGATTTCGTTGCCAGGTGGACATCATCAACAATCAGGACTTGTCGGGCTGCTTCGAGCGGCCTTCGTTGCGCAAGTCCAGCAATCGAGCGAAGGTCCTCCACCGACACGGTGGCTCCTGTTCTCGAGGTCTCGATGATGTCAGGGTGGCGTCCGGCTGCTGCGAGTTGGCAGTTTCGACAGGTGCCGCAGCCCCGGTCTGGACAGACGAGTGCAGCGGCGAAAGCTTCAGCTGCGTGTTCTTTTCCCGAACCGGAAGGGCCGACGAGCAAGTAGGCGTGGACTGGACTCTTGAGCGCCTGGGTGAGCGTTGCGATGGCTGCCTCTTGGCCAACGACTTCATCGAACAAGTGGCTCATTCCTTCACCTCGAGACCGAGGTGGTGGGCAATTGCTGCATTGACGGCGGTCGCCACCTCATGAAGGCTCTGTTCTCCATTGATGACCACCCAGGAGCTATTGGCTTCGGCGAGGGTGAGAAATCCCGCTCGTACTCGTGCATGAAATGACGGGTCGAGTTGCTCCAACCGGTCAGCCTTCAAACCAGTTGACCGCTCCCGTGCCGTTTCAAGGTCGCAGTCGACCACGATCGTGAGATCAGGAGTGAGGCCTCCAGTTGCGAATGAAAGCACCTGTTCGAGAACGTTGCGATCGAGCCCCCGTCCGAACCCTTGATATGCAAGCGTTGAGCCATTGAATCGGTCAGTCACGACGTGGCGTCCTGAAGCGAGTTCTGGGACGATCACCGTTTCAACGTGCTGCGCTCTGTCGGCAGCCATGAGGAGTGCTTCGGCGACCGAGGTCGGATCAGACGAGAAGTCATGGAGCAAGAGTTCGCGAAGCGCTGCGCCAAGCACCGTGTCGCCGGGCTCGAAGGCCAGTCGCGCCTCGAGGCCCTTGGCAACTCGGCTCGCCTGTGTGGACTTGCCCGAACCATCGATGCCTTCAAACGCGAGGAATCGACCGGTTGCCATCAGAAGGGTTGGTCGTCCGAGCGCGTGGGTTGCAGTGTTGCACCGATCGCTTTCGACGCGGTGGTCGTTCGCTTCGTAGCCGTCTTCTTGGTCGTTCCCGAAGCCTTCTTGGCCGTTGTCTTCTTCGTTGTTGACGTCTTCGTCGTTTTCTTTGCCGGTGCCTTCTTTGAAACCTTCTTCGCCGCAGCTTTCTTCCGCGTGGAAGGACCCGCTGCTCGACGATCCGCAAGGAGTTCTTGCGCGCGATCAACGGTCAAGGTCTCGAGATCGTCACCTTTCCTCAAGCTTGCGTTGGTCGTTCCGTCAGTGACGTAGATCCCGAATCGACCGTCCTTGGCAACAATCGGAGCACCGCTGACGGGGTCTGGGCCAAATTCCTTTAGTGGAGCAGCAGCTACTCGACCACGACGCTGCTTTGGCTGGGCAAAAATCGCCGTTGCTTCGTCCAAGGTCAGCGTGAAGATTTGCCCTTCGGTCTCAAGACTCCGGGAGTCGGTCCCCTTCTTGACGTAAGGGCCATAGCGACCGTTGAACGTCTCAATGGGCGTCGAGGTCTCTGGATCGATGCCGACGAGGCGGGGAATGGTGAGGAGTTGCAAGGCCTCATCCAAGGAGAGCGTTGCAAGATCCATGTCTTTGAAGAGTGAAGCGGTCTTTGGTTTTTCCTTGCCGACCATCTCGCCGAGTTGCACATACGGACCGAACCGGCCGGCCTTGGCGAAGACAGGAAGATTGGTCGTTGGATCAGTCCCGAGTTCGCGATCATTCGAAGGCGCGAGCAGCAGTTCAATGGCGCGTTCAATCGTGAGCTCGTCGGGAAGCGTGTCGTCAGGGATTGACGCCCGCTCCTCACCCCGCATGAGATAGGGACCGTATTTTCCAGAGCGAACAACAACGAGTTCGCCGTTTTCGTCAGCGCCGAGTACCAACGTGTTGACAGCTCGTGGATCGATCTCATCAATGTGACTCGTGACTGCGGCTTTCAGCCCAATGTTGGCGACGTGAGCCGTTGCCGAGTCGTCTCCGAAGTAGAAGCGACTGAGCCAAGGAAGCGATTCCTCTTGACCTCCGGCAATTCGGTCGAGGTCGTCTTCCATGGAGGCGGTGAAGTTGTAGTCAACGAGATCACTGAAATGTTGTTCCAACAGTCCAACGACCGAGAAGGCAATGAATGACGGGACAAGTGCCGGTCCCTTCTTCCACACATAGCCACGGTCCTCAATGGTTGAAATAACGCTGGCATAGGTCGACGGGCGGCCAATGCCGAGTTCTTCCATCTTCTTGACGAGGCTCGCATCGGTATAGCGAGCCGGAGGCTGAGAGTGGTGGTCAACGGGCTCAAAGTTCTCGCCCGACAGAGGCTGGCCTTCAACGAGTGCGGGAAGGATTCGCTCTTGATCAGCGAGGTCACCCTCAGGATCGTCTGATCCTTCGACGTAGGCCCTGCGATAGCCAGGGAAGGCAATGACACGCCCATTTGCTTGGAACTGGACGGTTTCGCCAGCGGCTGCTTGGGAATCTTCAGGGACGATGGCGGCTATTCGAACCTGAGCACTTGTTCCTCGTGCATCGGCCATTTGTGAGGCGACCGTCCTCATCCAAATGAGTTCGTAGAGTCGAAGTTCATCGCCAGAGAGTGACCGAGCAGCTTCATCTGGAGTTCGAAACGAATCGCCAGCAGGACGAATTGCTTCGTGGGCTTCTTGAGCGTTCTTCACTTTTCGCTCGTAGCGGCGAGGCTCATTCGGCACGTACTCCGGGCCATAGAGCGATCTGGCCTGCGCACGAGCGGCCTCAATGGCCTGGCTCGACAACGTGGTCGAGTCGGTGCGCATGTAGGTGATCCACCCCTGTTCATATAGGCGTTGCGCAGCTTGCATGGCTCGCTTTGCCGTCATGCGGAGTTTCCGACCGGCCTCTTGCTGAAGCGTTGAGGTCATAAATGGTGCCTGGGGCTTGGACGTGAACGGCTTCTCGACAACCGATTCAACGCTGAAGGCCGCTGAGAGGAGCGATGTCGCCAAGGCGTTTGCGTCAGCTTCGCTCAGCGCCAATCGGTCCGACGTCATTTCACCAAGCGAGGAGAAGTCTTTCGAAGAGGCGAGCTCTCGGCCACCAACGCTGACGAGGGTGGCATTCACTGGGGCGCTGGCGCCGGTGAAGGTTGCCGTGACATCGAACCAAGTTGCCGAGTGAAAGGCCATTCGCTCTCGTTCGCGCTCGACAACGAGGCGAGTGGCGACTGACTGGACTCTTCCAGCGGAGAGACGAGGGAGAACCTTCTTCCACAAGACCGGTGAAACTTCGTAACCATAGAGACGATCGAGAATGCGTCGTGCCTCTTGAGCATCAACCAGGCGTCGGTCGAGATCCCGTGATTCAACAACGGCTCGCTCGATGGCGGCCTTCGTGATTTCGTGGAAGACCATTCGCTTTACCTCAACCGACTTCCCTGGGTTGAGTACTTCTAAGAGGTGCCACGCAATGGACTCGCCCTCGCGGTCTTCATCGGTTGCAAGGAAGAGGGTGTCGACCTTCTTCAGTTGCGCCTTGAGATTCTTGACCACGTCCTTCTTGTTGCGCGAGACGACGTAGAGCGGCTTGAAGCCATCATCAACATTGACGCCAAGGCGCGACCATGGCTCTGCCTTGTAGGCAGCAGGGACTTCATCGGCCCCATTTGGCAAGTCTCGGATGTGACCAATCGATGACTCGACGATGTAGTCGCTTCCGAGCATGGCGCCAATGGTCTTGGCTTTCGCGGGTGATTCGACGATGACGAGAGCCTTAGCCATGTCGTATTCCTAGCGGGTTGGAGATGAAAGATGGCATCGAGCGGATTACCTTACGCGTCCGGGCGCAGAATTGAGCGATGGTCGTTAGGCGTCGTGGCCACCGACCAGCTCATAGTCAGGATTAGTCATGGTGAGCACTCCGCTCTTCTCGGCAACCATTGACTCAGCGACGAGACGAGCACCATGCTCAATTCCCGGAATATTTGGACGACCCAAGAAGACAATGGTCATGTCGCCAGTGTCGTCGGTGAGGACGATTTCGAGATTCGACGTATCGCGTGCCGGTTGGACTCTGATTGACCGAACGCGCCCCGCAACCTTTGCTCGCTTGCGACCAATGACCTCGCCAATCTGCACGGTTCCATCGGAACGGTGGGCGAGCGCCAAGTCGAGCTCCGTGGGCTTTGTCGGACGTTCCTTCCATGTCTCGACAACTTCTGCGTCGGCCTCGGGTTCAATGGCACCGAGATCCACTTGGGAACCTCTCCGGTTGAGATTGAACGGCACGATGGTGGCAGCAACGTGAGGAACCGTTGACAGCGCGTCGGCGATTTTGTCGGCAGTTCGGTCATGAAGGATTCGACTAATTCTTGAGTTGAAGACGCGCCGAGGCAGCAGCACGGTGCACTCGGTAGCGTCGTCGGCCACGATGTCAGCGACGAGTTCAATCGAGGCCCGGTCGAGTCGTCGGTCTCGGCACTCAATGACATCGAGCGGGAAACGATTGATCCCGAGCCTGCTCCAGTCTTCCGCCAGTTCACCCGTGACCATGGGGTCGAGGTTGAAGTGGACTGCTCGAAGATCATCTGGGTGCAGGGTCTTTGCGTACTGGATTGCTCGTGCGGTCGCCATATCGAGGCGATCAACGAACACCACGACCATGTGGCGACGAAGCACTGGCGCCTCGATCGTTGCAACTGCTCCCTCAGAGAGCTGTGCTTCTTCCTTGTCGTGCTCTTTGCGGAGGTGGAGAAGCCCAAAGAACATTGGAGGTGCGACGGCAAAGACCAGCCAAGCGCCTTCTCCGAACTTGGTGATCATGAGGACGACCACGACCACCAGGCTCAAGATCCCGGAGAAGCCATTGACGACCAAACCAAGCCGCCACTTGGGCTCGCGCTTCTTCCAGTGACGAGCGGTCATTCCGGCACCGGCAATGGTGAAGCCCGTGAACACGCCAATGGCGTAGAGCGAAACCAGTCCGTTCACGCTTGCATCAAAGGCAACGACCAAGAGAATTGCCACCGCGGTCAGGACAATGATGCCGTTCGAGAAGGCCAGACGGTGGCCACGCTTTCCGAGTTGCCGAGGGAGATAGTGGTCGCTTGACACGAAGGACGCGAGATAGGGGAATCCGTTGAAACTTGTATTGGCACCCGTGTAGAGAATTGCAACGGTTGCGAATTGCACGACCAAGAACATGATGTGGCCAATGCCCGTCGATCCGAGAACAGCCTTCACTTCTTGAGAGACGACTGACGGCGAGCCCTTTTCGAATGGAATGGCGTGGGTCCAATGGGCGAGCAGGGACGTTCCGACCACGAGGAAGCCGAGAATGACGCACATGGTGACGAGCACCTGACGCCCGTTTCGAGAGCGTGGGTGTCGGAACATCCCAATGGAGTCAGAAACCGCCTCCAACCCCGTCAGTGACGCTCCACCATTGGCGAAGGCCTTCAAGAGGTAGAAGATGCCAAGACCCATGAGGAAACTGTTCTGTTGACTTTGACCTGGGTGATAACCGAGGTCGTGGAAGCTTGGAATGGGAAGCATGGTCAATGTTCCGGTGAATTCCTTGATGAAACCAACCACGATGACCGAGCCAAGCGCCAAAATAAAGAAGTAAACAGGCAGTGCGAACCACGCGCCTGCTTCTTTGATTCCTCGCAAGTTTCCGAGGAGCAACAGCAAAATCACACCCAGCGTGATGGGAACGCGATAGGGAAGCAGCGCCGGAAAAGCCGAATCGAGCGCAACGGTTCCAGCCGAGGTTTGGACGGCGACGGTCACGGTGTAGTCAATGAGCAAGGCGACAGCGGCAACTTGGGCGAACTTTGTTCCGAAGTTGTCTCGAGCAACGACGTAGGTCCCGCCGACCGTCGTGTAGTGACCGAGGATCTCGAGATACGACAAGGTCACGAAGAACAACACCGCAATGATGGCCATGGTGATCGGGATCACCATGGTGAAGGCACCGAGTCCAATGATCGGCAACATGACGATCAACATCTCTTCGGTTCCGTAGGCTGACGAAGAGATCATGTCTGGCGCGAGGACGCCCAGGGCGACGGGATTGGCCAGATGCTCAGACTCAAGTTGCTCGGTGACGAGTGGTGGTCCGAGGATCCGGTTCTTCCAGCGGTAAGCCCGTGATTCTGGGTAGGCGGCAGCGATTCGTTGCTTTCGACGCGCAATGGGTTGGTGGTCGGGGGTTTCCGATCCGGTCTTCAGTGCCATGGTCCTCCGAGGATTGCCACTGCCACTGTAGGTCGCACGTCCCATGCAGCCCTACTCATTGCCATGAGTAGGCTTCGCTCATGCATATCGTCATTGTGGGCTGTGGACGAGTTGGGTCGGGATTGGCCAAGGAACTCATCGCAGAGGGGCATTCCGTCGCCGTCGTTGACAAGAATCGAAAGCAGTTCCGCCGTCTTGGACCTGACTTTTCTGGAACAACCATCGAAGGCTCAGGATTCGACCGGGGAGCACTTGAGGAAGCAGGCGTTGCACGAGCCGACGCTCTCGCGGCCGTCACGAGTGGTGACAACTCGAACATCTTGACCGCCCGTATTGCCAGAGAGCATTTCGGCGTTGAGGCAGTCGTCGCACGTATCTATGACCCACAACGCGCCGAGGTCTACCAACGCCTCGGCATCGCCACCGTTGCAACCGTCACCTGGACCATTGACCAAGTACGTCGCTGGCTGCTGCCAAGTGATCTGCACACCTCGTGGACCGATGGCAGCGGCCTGCTTTCGTTGGTGGATCGACCGCTCCCTGCGCACTTTGCCGGAAAGCACTTGAGTGGAGTCGTCCCGAGTGATCTCGCAACCCTCGTTGCCGTAACCCGCGCTGGAAAGCCGCGGCTTGAGCCAGGAGAAATGGTCGGTCAAGACGGCGACCTCCTCCATATTGCGGTGTTGCTCGACCAACGAGAGGCTCTCGATCAACACCTCGCGCCGAAACAAGGAGACCCATCGTGAAGATTGCCATCGCCGGAGCAGGCAGCGTCGGTGTTGCAATTGCGGAGGATCTGCGGCGCAATGGTCATGACGTGGTTGTGTTTGAGCAAGAACCCGAAGTTGCCCATCGACTCAATCAGGCGACCAGCCTCAATGTCATCGCAGGTGACGCTTGTGAGCTCGCCATGCTTCGGGCGAATCACTTGGAAGAGATCGACGTCATGGTTGCCGCCACTGGAGATGACGAGGACAATCTCGTGATTTCTCTATTGGCAAAGCAAGAGTTCGCCGTTCCTCGTGTCATTGCCCGAGTCAATAACTCCAAGAATCAGTGGCTGTTCAATGAGACGTGGGGCGTTGATGTCTCCGTCTCAACCCCACAGCTTTTGACGAGCCTTGTCGAAGAGGCATTTGCCGTTGGTTCGCTCGTTCGGCTGATGACCTTTGATGATGGCAACGCGAATCTGTTTGAAGTGACGCTGGCTGACTCGTCGCCCGCAGATGGTCGCCTCATTGAAGATCTTGATCTTGGGAGAGATACCGCCATTGTCGCGATCGTTCGAAATGGCCACATTGTGAAGCCAAGTGCTGACGTGCAGCTCAACCGTGGCGATGAGGTCGTGGTCTTGGCGCCGGCCGATCGGGCTGAGGCAATCTCCGAAATTCTCATTGGGAACTGACCGTCCGGTCTCGCAACCGAGGCACGCCGTAGGCTAAGGAGGTGCAAGCTGCCTTCTTCGATCTCGACAAGACGGTCATTGCAAAGGCATCGATTGCCGCTTTTGGTCGTCCATTTCGCCGCCAAGGGCTCATTTCACGGCGGATGGTTGCTCGCGCCATTGCCGGGCAGATCATGTTTATGTACTTCGGAGCCGACGAAGAACGACTCACCAAGATTCGTGAGTCAATGCTCACCCTCACCAAGGGTTGGGACAGAAACCAGATATCGGAGATCGTTCGCGAGACCCTGATTGAGACCATCGAGCCACTGATCTACGCGGAAGCACTTGATCTCATGGAGTTTCACCGTGGGGAAGGTCACCGCATCTATCTCGTCTCGGCCAGTCCCGAAGAAATTGTGATGCCTCTTGCCGATCTTCTCGGTGTTGACGGAGCAATCGCCACGGTCGCCGAAGTTGACGGAGCAGGTTGCTACACCGGAGAGACGGCGTTCTACAACTACGGTCCGAACAAGGCGATTGCAATCGAAGAGCTGGCGACTCGAAATTCCATTGATCTCGCTGAGTCCTACGCGTATTCAGACTCGGTCACCGACCAACCAATGCTCGAAATTGTCGGGCATCCCGTTGCCGTCAATCCAGATCGTCCATTGGCAAAAGTTGCGAAGGAGCGAGGCTGGGAGATCATGCACTTCACGAAGCCCGTGAGGCTTCGCGACCGTGTGTCACGTCGAACGCCATTGTTCACCGGCATCGTTGCCATCGTTGGAGCGATTGGCCTGCTTGCGGTGAAGGGTGGAAAGCGCCATACACCGGTCAAGGTGTAACTGGCTGCGTTGAGCGGTGGAGCTCAGACGGTCAGGAGGTCTCGTGCACCAGTGTCAGACGACGGGTGACGAAGCTTGCTCATTGCCCGAGCTTCGATCTGCCGAATTCGCTCACGGGTGAGGTTGAAGAGGTCGCCGACTTCTTCAAGCGTCCGAGGCTCGCCACGGTCAAGACCAAAGCGGAGGCGCAGAATGTCACGCTCGCGTTGCTCGAGTGGTCCGAGCAGACGCTCGATCTCCTCAGGCAAGAGAGCGACTGCAGCGACTTCGAATGGTGATTCAGCCGAACGGTCCTCGACGACGTCACCGAGTTCAGCATCGCCGTCCTCACGGAGTGGCTCAGACAGCGAAAGTGGCTCGGCGCGGAATCGCAGGGCTTCGATCAACTTGTCTTCTGGCATCTCAACTTCGGCGCCGAGTTCGGCGAGCGTCGCTGGGCGGCCGTACTTGAGTTCGAGGCGTGCCTGGGCTTTTTGGACGCGAGCCAGGGTGTCACCTGCGTGCACTGGGAGGCGAATGGTTCGTCCCGTGTTGGCAATACCGCGGGTGATTGCCTGTCGGATCCACCACGTGGCATAGGTCGAGAACTTGAAACCCTTGCGCCAGTCGAACTTCTCAACGGCGTGCATCAGGCCGAGATTGCCTTCTTGAATGAGGTCCAGAAGTGGCAGACCTGAAGCCTGGTACTTCTTGGCGATCGAAACGACAAGACGAAGGTTCGATTGGACGAAGGTTTGTTGTGCGTCTTCGCCTCGTCGGGCGGTCTTCGTCAGCTCTCGCTTGACGGCAACGGTGAGGCCCTTGGCAGCAGCGAGCTGCTCTGCAGCCTCGCGACCCCCTTCAATGGTCTGCGCAAGGCGAACTTCGTCGTCCTTGGTCAACAGTGGGTATTGCCCGATGTCGGTCAGGTAGAGCCGGACGAGATCTTCATCATCGCGTTCGATGCGTTCTTTCGCCAAGGTGTGTAATGCCTCCAACTCGCGCGTCGAACAATGTCGACGCAACTCGGATGTTCCCCACCCCGTTTCCCCCCGGGTTGGCTGGAGAGAGTGTACCGGGAGGTTCCGCCCCTTCAGGCGCGAGTACGAAATGCGCAGGAAACGTGCCGTCGCTGAGCGAGTTACGCCAACGCGTGAAGGGTGCCGAAGAGATCAATCTCTTCGTCGAGCACCGTGAGCGCCTCATCGAGAACTGCCCGAACCGGGCCGTCGGAAGTCGGGGAGGTCTTGAGCAGGAAATCCTCGTAGAACCGAGCAAGGTGCGGAAGAACTTCTGTTGACAGATAGAAAAATCTCGCCGCGTCATCGAGACCCTCAAGATGCTCATCGTGGAGGGAGGCCAAGATGGCCCTGCCTTCGGGCGTCGCAACGGTTCTGAAGGACTCTGTTGGGATCGAGGCAGAAACGGGAAGTCGGTCGTTGAACGACACTGCCAGGTTGCCATGTCGCCGCGACGAAACACTCAGCACGACGACGGTTTCAGCACTCACCGCAAGTAACGAGGAACGACCAAGGGCTTCGAAGAGTTTCGTTTCAAGGAGTTCAGCCTCTCCAATGAGGGCCGCTGCTTCAAAGAGATTGAGGAACGAGAGGGACATCAAAGCTCCTTGGCCACTGGGCGATACCTATTCGTGATTGGAATTCGACGATCTCTCCCGAATGCTTTGGAAGTCACTCGAGGGCCAAGAGGGCTCTGGCGTCGTTTGTATTCAGAGCGGTCGATGAGTTCGACCATCCGGTTCACTGTCGCTTCATCGAAGCCCAGTGCAGCAATTTCTGGTGCCGTGAGGTCATCTTCGACATAGGCCTCGATGATTCGGTCCAAGATTTCATACGGCGGAAGTGATTGGTCATCGCGCTGGTCTGGGCGAAGTTCTGCAGACGGTGGCTTTGACAGCACGGCTTCTGGAATCGGGGGAATCTCTGCGGACGACGCAGCGATGGCATTGCGGTATTGGCAAAGCTCGTAGACGAGTGTTTTCACGACGTCTTTAATGACGGCGAACGCGCCGGCAGTATCGCCATACAACGTTGAGTAACCAACTGCGGTTTCTGACTTGTTCCCAGTGGTGAGGACGAGGTCACCGGTTGCGTTCGACCACGCCATCATCGTGAGGCCTCGGATTCGCGACTGGAGGTTCTCGTCGGTGAGTCCTTCAGGTTCTCCTTGAAGGGCGGGACGAAGCATCTGAGCAAAGGCGGTGTGCGCAGGTTCAATGGGGATCGTCGAGCACGAGATGGCAAGTCGATTGGCAAGGTCGTAGGCATCAACCGTCGATCCTTCGCTCGAATATCTCGACGGCAAGGCAATGCCATGGACCCGGGAGGCACCAAGGGCATCGACCGCAATGGCGGCAACGATTGAGGAGTCAATGCCTCCCGACAGCGCAATGGCTGCGCTCTTGAACCCATTCTTTTCGAAGTAGTCGCGAACGCCGAGTACCAGGGCATCCCAGACTTCGGCCATTGGCGATCGAAGGTCGGCCAATCCGGGGTTGGGGCTGGCTTTGCGTTCCGGAAGTGCTGGAACGAGCAGTGGACCAACTGGCCGTGAAGGAAGATCGAGATCAACCACGAGCACGTCTTCGACGAACTGACTCGACCTGGCGACGATCCCCGCCGGCGTCACGGCGAAGGATCCACCGTCGAAGATGAGTTCGTCCTGCCCTCCAACGAGATTGACGTAAACAATTGAACAGCCGGTCTCTCGAACTCGTTCGGCCACCATTGCTTCGCGTTCGTCGCGTCGGCCGCGAGCAAATGGCGAGGCGTTGATCGAGCAGATCACTGATGCGCCAGCGTTTGCCAAGGCTTGGGCCGGCCCGCCCGACGCCCAGAGGTCTTCGCACACGGCAATGCCAAGTCCAGTTCCACAGACCTCAACGACGAGAGGTTCGCTGTGGCCCGGACTGAACCAACGCTGTTCATCAAAGACGCCGTAGGTAGGGAGGAGTTGCTTGCGAACGACGCCGCGAATTTCTCCGCCTTGCACCACGACCGCAACGTTGGCCAGCAATGATTCTCGGGCTCCTGCGCTCGCCCGGCTGTCTCGGGTGACGCCAACGAGGGTTGGATCGGCAACCGCCTCGACTGAGCCAACGACTGCAAGGCATCGACCGGATGCCGCAGCGATCCGCTGAAGGGCGCGTTCGGCATCCTGAATGAAGGTTGGCTTCAATAAGAGGTCTTCGGGTGGATAACCCGTGAGGGTGAGCTCAGGAAAGAGCAGAACGTCGTAATCCTCTTCCTCAGCTTGTTTGAGGAGGGCAAGTACCCGTTCTACGTTGCCGTCGAGATCGCCGACCACGGTGTTGATCTGTGCTGCAGCAAGGCGAACGGTCGACACAACCTGAGCCTAACGGGGTAGCAAAGCCCTTGGGGAGGGGTCGGAAATGCTCTAGAAGAACATTTTTTACACGCCGTTCACATTCACCAGAGTCGCCTTCTACGAGTGCTGTCAGAATGGACACGTGGGTGGAGGTCACCCCGGGCACGGCAGGTGGGTCAACGGCGATTTCGCCCAAGCTGCTGCTTCGATGAACATACGAGGAGAACCCGTGGCCTACCAGGCTGAGTACATCTGGATCGACGGAACTAAGCCGTCGCCGTTGTTGCGTAGCAAGACTCGAATTGTCGCCGATGGAAAGGCTCCAGACATCTGGGGCTTCGACGGATCGTCGACCAACCAGGCAACCGGAGACAACTCCGACTGCGTGCTCAATCCAGTTTTCACCTGTCCTGACCCGCTTCGCGGTCCGAACGACATCTTGGTGATGTGCGAAGTGTTGCTCATTGACATGACGCCGCACCCAACCAACACCCGTGCCGCCTGTGCTGCGGTTGAAGCGAAGTACGCCTCCTTTGAGCCAATGTTCGGCATCGAGCAGGAGTACACCTTCATGCAAGACGACCGTCCGTATGGCTGGCCTGAAGTTGGCTACCCAGCTCCTCAAGGTCCTTACTACTGTGGCGTCGGCGGCTCGAAGATGCCTGGTCGTGACATCGTTGAGGCACACACGGCAGCCTGCTTGAAGGCCGGTCTTGGCATTGAAGGCACGAACGCCGAAGTGATGATGGCGCAGTGGGAATTCCAGATCGGCGTATTGCCCCCAGTCATGATCGGCGACCAAATTTGGGTCGCTCGCTGGCTGCTTAACCGGATTGCGGAGGACTATGGGGTGGAAGCCTCGTTTGACGCAAAGCCAATGAAGGGCGACTGGAACGGCGCTGGTGCACACACCAACTTCTCCACCAAGCAGATGCGTGAAGACGGTGGCTGGGACGCCATCATTGCCGGTTGCGAAGCCATTGGAACCCGAGTCATGGAGCACATCGAGAACTACGGCGTTGGCATTGCTGACCGCTTGACCGGTGCGCACGAGACCGCTCGGTTCGACAAGTTCTCCTATGGAACGTCAGACCGTGGTGCATCGATCCGTATTCCATGGAAGGTTGCCGTTGACAAGAAGGGTTGGCTCGAAGACCGCCGCCCGAACGCCAACATGGACCCGTACACCGTGACCCGTCTCCTCGTTGAGACCGTTTGCGGCGCAGCGAGTTAGAACACTCGAATAGCGTGGTCAATCCAGACCGCGTGGTTGAAAAGTGCTGTGCGATCGGGTCACCCTCCCGGGTGGCCCGATCGTCGTTTCCGAGGAGGAACGTTGAGCCAGAATGACTATGTACTCCGCACGGTTGAAGAGCGAGGAATCGGTTTCATCCAGTTGTGGTTTACCGATGTGTTGGGAACGCCAAAGGCATTCCACATCACTCCCCAGGAATTGGAGAATGCCCTTGAAGAAGGGATGACCTTCGATGGTTCCGCCATTGACGGCTTCTCTCGAATGCAAGAAGCAGACGTGCTGGCACGTCCTGATCCCTCCACGTTCCAGGTCCTTCCCTACGAAGGGACTGGCAGCGAGATTGCTCGAGTGGTTTGCGATATTTCAAATCTCGATGGTTCACCGTTTGAGGGTTGCCCCCGCCACACCTTGCGTCGCGTTGCTGGACAAGCTCGATCCGAGGGCTACACCTTCTTCGTTGCGCCAGAGATTGAGTACTTCTACTTCGCGTCTGCTGACCCTTCCATGACGCCGAAACCCCTCGATCGAGGTGGGTACTTCGACCTGTCCGTTGGAGATCCAGCGTCAGCATTGCGTCGTCGCTCCGTCAAGATGCTCGAGGAAATGGGAATTCCCGTTGAGCATGCACAACATGAAGACGCGCCGAGCCAGCATGAAGTTGACCTTCGCTATACCGACGTCCTCACCATGGCCGACACCGTCATGACGACGCGACTCGTCCTGAAGGCACTTGCCTCTGAACAAGGTCTTGTCGCGAGTTTCATGCCGAAGCCGCTTGCTGGGGTTCAGGGTTCAGGAATGCATACGCACTGTTCGCTGTGGAAAGACGAGTCGAACGCGTTTGCTGACCCAGAGGATGAAGCGGGACTCTCAAGCACTGCTCGAAGTTTCATGGCCGGTTTGCTGGTTCATGCTCCAGAAATCACGGCCATCACGAACCAATGGGTGAATTCGTATAAGCGACTCGTTCCTGGCCATGAAGCTCCAGTCAACATTGGTTGGGCGCGGTCAAACCGTTCGTCGCTCGTTCGAGTGCCTGTCGCAAAGCACGGTCGTCTCGAATCCACTCGTCTCGAGTATCGAGCACCTGACAGTGCTTGCAACCCATATCTCACCTTCGCGATGATGCTGGCCGCTGGGCTGAAGGGCATTGAAGGCAACTACGTGCTCGACGACGAACTCACGTCCACGTCTGCCGTGCGTCAACGGCCACTGCCGAACAATCTCAACGATGCGGTCGACCTCCTCGAAAATTCGACGCTCGCCAGAGCAACGCTTGGAGACCATGTGGTCGAGTGGTTTGTGAAAAATAAGCGTTCCGAGTGGGCGGCCTACAAGTCGGAAATCACGCAGTTTGAGCTCAATCGATACCTTCCGGTTCTCTAACCATGCCCGACGATCTCCTCCTCTGCCTTCCAGCGACGATTGATCCAAGTCTTCTGCTTGGGCTCTCACAAGCTGGCTACCGCCTCGAGCAAATTGACGCGGAGCAACTGGACGCGGCGCCGAAGCAACTCCTTGCGGCGCTCGTGAGTGCCCGCGGTGGACTCTCAGCTGGACTCGAAACCTGTCGAAAGATTCGGGCAACGGCAGAAGGCACGGTGCCGATTCTGTTGTTGGTGAATCAAGTGGATGCTTCAAGTCTCGAGCACACCGGTGAAGTCTTTGACGACTTCGCCATTCTTCCAACGTCGGCCTCAGAACTTATTGTTCGACTCTCAAAGTTGACCTTTGGCCGAGGAGCATCGAGCAAGAGCACGCTCGTTACCTATGGGCCACTCAAGATCAATACCGAGACCTATCAAGCCGCCATTGATGGTCGAGTGTTGGACCTCACGTACATGGAATACGAGCTCTTGAGTTTTCTTGCATCAAATCCGACCAAGGTCTTTACGCGCGAAGCCCTGCTCTCTCGAGTTTGGGGCTACGAGTACTACGGCGGGGCGAGAACCGTCGACGTGCACATTCGTCGACTTCGAGCAAAGCTTGGCGAGGAACACGCATCGCTCATTGAGACGATTCGTTCCGTCGGGTATCGACTCGGGCAACCGAGCTGGGCGACCTGAGTCGAGGCTTCGCCCTAGGAAATTGCTTTGAGGAGCGCAATGCCGACTGCGAGCAGGCCTCCAATGGCCGCTTGACTGACGAGCGCCCATCTTCTGAGTCCAATGGCAATGCCAGCGAGCAGTTCATAGGCGACGAGTGAAATGCACGTCACCCAAATTCCGACCGAGAGTGCGGTAACGGGGTTTCGACTGAAGACCCCAACAATCACCACGACCGCGAGTGGAATCGATGCACCCTCGACAATGCCGAACTCACGCTTGAAATCCTGAATGAGTCCCTTCCAAGAAAGGGCTTCGCGCTCCTTCACTCGTCGAGACAATCCACGTGAGTAGGCATGGGCAAGCCAATAGAGCAGGACCACAAGTTCGACGCCGAGGCAAGAGAGCCAGAGACTCTCTGCACGGGTCGACTCTGCGGCGATAACCGCCCCGGCAGTGAAGGTTCCATAGATCGCAGGTCCCGGGTCACCATCGACCGTCAGAATCTTGAGGATGCGAATGAAGTGCCGGTTTGGTTTGTCCGGCGCCTCGGTGCTCACGAATCGAGCGGTGCGTGCGCCCAGACCTCGACTTCAACGAGTCCGCCGAGGGGTAGGGCAGCGACGCCGATCGTCGAACGAGTTGGCCGGTGATCGCCGAAGTGCTCTGCCCAAACAGGATTGACGAGCGGAAAGTCGGCCATATCGGCCAAGAACATGGTGGCCTTGACGACCTGGTCAAGGCGGGCGCCCTTGGTGGCGAGGACATCCGCCACATTGGTGAGCACCTGATCCAATTGCTCAGCGGTCCCGCCTTCAACGAGGGCACTTGAACCGTCCGCTTGAACCTTCAATCCCAATTGACCAGAAATCACGACCATGTCGCCGAAGCGAAGGGCGGGGACATAGGGGCCAATGGGAGCGCTCATGAGATCAGGGCTCGAGGTTGCTCAGCTGAATGAAGAGCCGCAGCCGCAAGTCTTCGACGCGTTGGGGTTCGAGATGTGGAACCCGGCGTCGTTGAGGCCATCGCTGTAGTCAAGACTTGATCCAATGAGCATTTCGGCGCTCTGTGGGTCAACGACCACCTTGACGTCACCAAAGGCACGTACGACGTCGTCAGCGGCAACTTCGGAGTCAAAGAACATTTCGTAGCTGAATCCGGAACATCCGCCAGGCTTCACGGCAACTCGCAGGGCCAGCTCTTCGCCGTTCTCCTGAGCAAGCAGCTCCTTCACCTTTGCAGCAGCCTTGTCCGTGAGGACAACAGGCTCTTGCTTCTTCCCGATCGAGACGGTGCTGGACATCGACATGGTGCCTCCTCTGAGGAACTCGGGCGTTCGTCCGGAACGCAGTGCGCCCATCGTATCGGTTCGGCTCCGACGTCAGGCCGCGAACGCGCCGTTACGCTGCGGGTATGGCTGTTCCAACCACTCAAGAGGTCCGCGACGTACTCCGCGCGGTCATTGATCCTGAGCTTGGCGACAACATCGTTGACCTCGGAATGGTGGGCGACATTGCGATTCGTGACGGCAAGGTCTCGGTTGGCGTGGCATTGACGATTGCTGGCTGTCCGCTCCGTGCACAGATTGAACGTGACGTCACGTCGAGCATTGAAGCACTTGACGGAGTGAGTTCTGTTGAGGTCGTGATCTCGATGATGGATGCCGACCAAAAGGCGCTGGTGATGCAGCGAGCACGATCGGTTGCCCGAGATCGAGCAACCGACACGATTTCTTCTACGACGAGCATCCTCGCCATCGCCTCGGGCAAAGGTGGGGTTGGCAAATCATCCATCACGACGAACCTGGCAGTGGCGCTTGCTCAGCGTGGTCTCACGGTCGGCATCCTGGATGCAGATATCTGGGGCTTTTCGATCCCTCGTCTCGTCGGGCTTTCGGGTCCAGTTGAGGCGAAGAAGGGGAAGATGCAGCCGGTTGAAGTTGCCTGTGGAAGTGGACGCTTGAAAGTCCTTTCCATGGGATTCTTGGCCGACGAGGACCGAGCCATCATGTGGCGAGGACTCGTCCTCAATCGAGCAGTTCAGCAATTTGTTGAGGACGCAGATTGGGGCCAACTTGACTACTTGTTGGTCGATCTTCCACCTGGAACTGGCGATGTTGCGATGGGACTCGTGAAGGTTCTTCCGCGTGCGCAACTTCTTGTCGTGACCACGCCTCCCGTTGCGGCACAGAAAGTGGCCCATCGAGCGGCGGATATGGCACGCCGCGGGTATCTACCTGTTGCCGGCGTCATTGAAAATATGTCGGCGTTCGTCTGTGACCACGGAACGTCGTATGCCTTGTTTGGCAGTGGAGGTGGACAGCGACTTGCGGATCAGTTGAAGGTTCCGCTCCTCGCGTCAATTCCTATCCACCCAGATATGGCAGCCGGAGGCGACGCGGGAACCCCTTCAGCTGGAGGCAGTGGCCCCTTGGCTGCGGTCTTCGCTCAATTGGCCGAGCGTGTCGTCACCGACATTGCTCCGCCAATTTCAATGACGGGATGTTCTGCCCGCCTCCTCGATGCAATGGAAGAAGCGGTCGCTCAGGCTTGAGGAACTGCGCCGTCTCCAGGATTTGCCTGATGGGAAATCTTCCGGATCGTGGCATTGAAATCACCTGAGGGTGTGGCATGGGTTGGCGTGACTACTTGGTCGTAACCCTCGTCGCCCGGCAAGAGAATTCGGACACCTTCGCCAGTGACGGTGATCCTCGGCATGATGGCTGGAATTGATTCAGCCGTTGCCGCAGCTTCCAACAGGGCATCAACGGTCGAGAATCGGCTAATTGCTTGCAGATTCTTGATGGTCGGAAAGATCAGTTCGATTTCTTCGCGCTGGTGTGCGGCGAGTGCTTCCTCAGGAGAAATCCAAAGATCGGCGATGACTTCGCCAGCGTCGTGTGCGGGAACTTGGGCTTCGGGTGCGCGTGCGACAAAGAATCGCGTGTCGTAACGGCGCGGTGCGCCTTCGGGGGTGATCCAGTGGGCAAAGTATGCGACGTCTTGCACGGCCAAATGGAGATCTTCAGCCAAAGCAATCTCGACGAAGGAACACTCACGTGCATTGAGTTTCCTTCGGTGTTCCGCAAATCGACTTGCCGTCTCGGCTTCATCCAGCCGCAGCATCGTCCCGTGTGGATCGGTGGCAAGGAGCACGCCAGCCTCTTCAAAACACTCTCGAAGCACTGCGACCCAGTAGGCAAGCCCACCGCGCTCTATGCCCAAAATTTCCGAGGCTTCGGCGTCAGTTCGACCTTGGCTTCTGCGCTCAACGTCGCTTGCTGAATCGGCTGGGTCAACCGCACCTCCTGGAAAGACGTAAGCGCCACCAACGAAGTCGGAATTGAGATTTCGACGAACCATCAGCACTTCAATGCCCGTGCCTCGTTCGTGGTCGCGAACAAGCATGACCGTCGCCGCAGGCCGGAGTGCAACCTGATCAGCAGGAACAGAAGGTTGTTGGTCGGCCATGGCTCCACGCTACCGGGCTGTTCAGCGACTGCGCTTCCCGTACGATGAGGTTCAGGCAGGCTCCTTGCCGAGAACTATGACCTCCGCCACTCCGCACCCAGAACTTCCCGTGCTTGGGACGCATCGTCGCCCATGGCCGACCTTGCTCTCTTGGGTGGTAATCGTTGTCGTAAGCGCACTGATTCTTGTGCTGATCGGGGTCAAGATCATTCGATCGGAAACCGAGCCGGGCATTGATCCCGTTGCCTTGGCGAGCCCAGCCGTTGTTGCAACACTCGGCAAGGTTCCAGCAAGCGCTCACAAAGCCGCCTTGGCAAACCCTTCGCCACTGATTGCTCATTTGCACCGGCAAGGCGGTTCACTCATGACCGCAACCACGGTGAGCGGTATGACCCTTCCATTGGTCGTCTTCGTTGGCACCGAGTCTTGTATGGCCTGTGCGGCAGAACGTTGGCCGTTGATCGTCGCGCTCAGTCGGTTCGGGACGTTTTCGAATCTTGGCGCGGTGACGTCGTCAGACCTCGTTGCAAGCCCAAGTCTTCAATCCTTTACCTTCAGAGGGTCGAAGTATCGATCGAACTACTTCATCCTCCATGCATTTGAGTTGACGGGCGAGCGTCCCGATGAACTTGGGAACTACCCCGTTACCGCATCGCTCGATCCACAAGCAGCAGCAGCGATCCACGATGACGACGTTGTTGCCGCATCGGGGCTTGTTGCCCAACCAGGTGGGTTCAAGCCGGAACAGATGTATCCCTTCCTCGATCTCGCCCATCGAGCGGTGCTTGTTGGCACGCAACTCCCACCGGCAGTCCTCATTGGAAGGGCACGCGCGGATGTTGCAGATGCACTCGCCGATCCAACGACGCAAGTTTCTGGACCGATTTTGACGGCAGCAAATGCGTTAACGGTTGAGCTATGTGCCATTACCCACGGGCTTCCTGCCAAGGTTTGCCGAGCATATGGAGGTTCCTGATGGAAGAGCGATTGCGTCGTAGCGAGCTGTATCCGGTCGCCCCTTGGGTCGTCGCGGCGACGTTTCTCTTGTCGCTCATTGGACTCGGGATCTCGATTTACCTGACGATCGTCCACTTCGACAGTGGGATTCCTCTTGCCTGTCCGAACACTGGAGCCATCAATTGCAGTCTCGTGATCAATGGCCCGTACAGTTCAGCGTTCGGCATTCCCTTTGCGGTGCTTGGGCTGCTGTTCTTCATTGCCATGGCGGCCATGTGCACGCCTTGGGTGTGGTCAATGCCGCAACTCATCGTCCATCAGCTGCGACTCTGGTTCTCCATCACTGGAGTGGTGACGATCTTCTATCTCGTCTACATCGAGGTTGCGATTAAGCACCACATTTGCCTGTGGTGCACCGGAGTGCACCTGACCACGTTCGCAATCTTCTCAATTCTGGTGACGAATCGAGTGGCGGTCGCCGAAGACGTCAGCGACCCCTCCTCCGACGCTCAGTAAAGACCTTCCGCTCAAGTTCATTGAGCCCACCCCAAATGCCGTAGGTCTCGTTAATTTCGATCGCGTATTCAAGGCACTCGGACTTGACGGTGCACTCTGCGCAAATGGACTTCGCGTCCGATTCGCGATTGGACTTCTCTTCTCGGCGTTCGGTGGTGTTCGGTGGATAGAAAAGTTCGGCGTACGGTCCCTTGCACGCTGCGAACCGTTGCCACGATTCTTCAATGCTCTGCATGCCACCCCCCAGTGGTTGTCTCTTCGTGCAACCTATGTCATGCGAGTGACACTCACAAGTGACGTTTTTGTCACTGATTTCGAGGCAGTTTCTGGCCAATTTCTTGTTCCTGTAGGCCAGACCAAGCAGGCCGGTAGGCTGATCCTGTCATGGACGTCGCTGCCTTCTGCGCACAGAGCAAGGTAGTAATCGTCGTTGGAAAGGGTGGCGTCGGGAAAACGACGGTTGCCGCAACCTTCGCCTATACGGCTGCTTCGGAGGGGATGAAGGTCCTCCTCGTCGAGCTCGACGGGAAGCCCAACCTTGCCGAACGACTTGGTGGGTCAGGTGTCCTGACCTATGAACCAACACAACTCGCAACAGGTCGATCGGGAAATGGTTCGATTTGGGGCCGACGCCTCACCGCTCACGATGCGTTGAGTGAATACCTCGCTGATCGAGGTTTGGGTCGAATCTTGAAACGACTTCGGTCCTCAGGCCTACTCGATATGGTCGCCACCGCAATCCCAGGTCTTGGCGAGGTCCTCATCATGGGAAAGGTCAAGAGCCTCGAATCCTCAGGTGACTTTGACCTGATTGTTGTTGATGCTCCGGCAACGGGACATGCGCGAACGCTCTTGACGTCGGCCAAAGGGGTCATTGAGGCAGCTCGATCGGGACCAGTCCGAGCGCAAGCAGAAGAGGTCGTCTCGCTCATCACTGATTCGGCGCGATGCCGAGTGATGCTTGTCTGCCTTCCAGAAGAACTTCCCGTCACGGAATTAATCGGCGCAGCCTTCACCCTTGAAGACGAGGCGTCGGTGACCCTTGCGCCACTTGTCGTCAATGCCATGGCAGTGACCCCACCAGGGCTTGAGATCTCAGCGGCAACGACGCTCGAAGCTGCTCAGGTGGACCTCGATCGTGCAACGGTGCAGCGACTTGAAGAGGGTCGAACCTTCGCACTTGCCCGAGCAAGGCTTGCCGAAGGTCAACGTCGCCGGCTCGCTGATGAACTGCCCCTGCCGCAACTTTGTCTTCCCGTCTTGAGTGCCGAAGAGGTTGACCTTCAAGCCCTGGAACATCTGTCGGACGCATTTGCCGCAGAAATTCGCCGATTGGGAGATGACCTTGACCACCTGTCTTGAGGCAATCGCTGGCGCGAATGTCGTCGTCTGCTGCGGCCCTGGAGGGGTTGGCAAGACCACGGTTTCCGCGTCACTTGCGATTGCGCTTGCCGAACAGGGCCTCAACGTCTGCGTGATGACCGTCGACCCTGCACGCCGCCTTGCCGACGTCCTCGGGTTGCAACACATTGGTGATGAGCCATCAGTGGTTGAGGCAGTTGGTCCGGGGGTTCTCTCGGCGATGATGCTCGACACTGCGGGAACTTTCGATCAGTTGATTGATCGCTACGCGGCGAATGCCGAGCAAGCGAACTCAATTAGAAAGACTCGGATCTACGAAGCCATGGTCTCCTCGCTTGGTGGCACCCAGGAGTACATGGCGATGGAGAAGTTGTACGAGCTTTCGACGAGCGGGAAGTATGACCTCATCGTGGTCGACACGCCACCAACACGAAATGCCCTTGAACTCCTCGACGCACCTCGACGGATTACGGCACTGTTTGAGAATCGCCTGTTCCGAGCGCTCCTCATGCCGACGAAGGCCTATTTGAAAGCGTTCTCCTTCGCAACTCAAGCCATGTTGAAGGCGGTGTCCTCTGCTGCAGGCGCAGAACTCGTCGCTGATGCGGTTGCCTTCTTGCAGGCATTCACCGGCATGGAGGAAGGCTTCGTCGAACGGTCAACCGCAATGCGGACGCTCCTGTTCGCACCGACAACCAAGTACGTGGTGGTGACCTCTCCGCGCAGAGATGCGATCGCCGAAGCGGCCTTTTTTGCCGAACAACTCCTTGAGAACGGTCCTGAAGTTTCCTGTGTGGTCGTCAACCGACTCCACCCAGATTTCGGTCCACCACCCGAGGTTGCAACCAACGACGCTTCGGTGCTCGATCTCGTCGACAATCTTCGTCTGCTGCATGTCTCGGTCATTGCCGAAGAGCAACTCGTTGCCGACCTTCGAGCGCGTGCCGGTGATCCAGTCGTAGTTGGTCTGCCACTCGTTCCTGATGACAGCCATGATCTGAATGGACTTCGGTCAATGGCCGCCGGGCTCGGCGGTCCACAGCCGAACCGTCGCAGGCGAGCCGAGTAAGGTTGTCCTGTGCCAGTCATCGTCATCGCCAGCGATAGCGCAGCTCTGCGCAAAGAACTCGTTGCCACCATTGATCGACCTGAATTTGAGTTGATCGAAGTTTCGAGCGGACCTGATGCCATTGCCGTTGCAAAGGCAAAGGAAGCAGACCTCGTGATTTCCGATCTTCAGATGTCGAACATGGGTGGAATGGCCGTGACGCTTGAACTTCGCCTTGAGGCGTCGTATGACGAAATGCTTCCAACGCCAGTGCTGCTCCTTCTTGATCGACGCGCCGATGTTCTGCTCGCTCGCAGGTCTGGTGCAGAAGGGTTTGTCATCAAGCCGCTCGATCCTCTTCGTTTGCGGAGGGCGGTTGACGCGCTGCTCGATGGCGGTTCGTATGAGGACACGTCCTTTGCGCCGTCTCCGATTCTTGTCCCCGAGATCCTGAAGGGCGCGTGAGCGACTCCAGTCCGAGTAGTTCCGGTTCCGGGTCCCAAGGCTCTCGTTTTGGGTGGTTGCGGCGACGTTCGGACGAAGGACCGGTTGCCGTTGATACTTCGCCAGCTGGTGAACAAGAGCGACTGATCATTGGCCAACTGGCCGAACTTCGGACGACCGAGGTTCGTGAAGTTATGACCCCCCGTCTCGATGTTGTCGCGTTAGAAGTTCCGGTTGAAGCCGACGCGGTTGCTCGTGCAGTCCGTGAGACTGGGCACAGCTGCTTTCCAGTGGTCATTGATGAACTTGATGACCTCGTTGGCGTGCTCTACGTCACCGACCTGTTTCGTTCGTCTCGCGGCGCGAGCACAGAACAGCCAACGAGCCTTGAAATCTCGAAGCGAATTCGTGATCCCCACCTCATTCCGGAGTCCCTCACCGTTCTCGAGGCCCTTGCCGATCTTCGTAGGGCTCAGCGTGGCTTTGCTGTTGTCGTTGATGAATTCGGTGGGGTTGCTGGTGTGCTCACGATTAAGGACCTCCTAGAGCCGCTCGTTGGTGATCTCACTGATGAGTTCGACGCTGAAGAAGAACCTGAGGTCGTTCGAGTTGACCGAACCAGATGGTTGGTTGATGGAAGGGCGAGTCTCGATGCCGTCCGGGGCATTGGTCTGGAGGTCCCTGATGGAGAGTACGTGACCTTTGGCGGCTACTTGTTGGAACAGTTCGACGCCATCCCCGAAGAACAAGCAACCCTGGCGCTTGAAGGGTTCGCCTTGAAGATTGCGGAGATGGATCGTCGAAGGATTGCAAAGGTCCTCGTTCGCTCGCTTGAGGTCGAACAACCGCTTCTTGATTCGGCAGTCCCAGAGCCCTAGAAGGCCTTCGCCCATGAGGGGATCTCAAACCCTTGGACTAGGCTCAGACGGCTGTCGGGTCCGCTCGGCATCGGGCTGTAGCGCAGCTTGGTAGCGCGCCTCGTTCGGGACGAGGAGGTCCCGGGTTCAAATCCCGGCAGCCCGACCATCTGGCGACTTCGATGACGTTGACGCTCGAGACATCCATCCAAGGGGGACATCATGGCAACTGACACCGGCACTGGGTTGATTGACACACGTGGTGATCGCTATGGAGAAATGCTCCTCGTCAACCTCGAAGATGGCAAGTTGACCGCCGAGGTCTTCAACACCTATCAATTGAACGATTGTCCACAAGATCTCTGGGATGCCCTCGACCCTGTGGCGATCGCAGCCGAGCACGGCGTTGCCATGGCGCAGTTGAATGGTCCGCGGTACTGGCTCATGGACCGAATCGAAAAGCAGCAGGTAGGCATTCCCCGCCTCGAGACCTTCGGTGGGATCACCATGTTCTTGGCTGCAGTCCTGACACTCGATGCCTCAACGGTCGGCCAGTACTACGTCCCACGAACCGTTGACCGCAAGGCGGTATGGGGCTTTGAAGCCGGGCGATCGGTGTATGAACTCCATGACACGAATGGTCACAGTTACGTGATGCAGGCACTCTGCACGGGCGTCGACCCGAGTTTGAGTGAAGACACACTCGGATCACTTGGTGAGCGTCTGAATCTCCCAGAGGGTTGGACCTACACCGAGCGAGTGCTCGACGAGCCGCTCACCATCGACACGACCTATGTCGATGCGACCGTCATCCAAGACGAACTGCAGAACACGTACTCACGCTGGCGCTAAGCCTTCTTCGCCCTTCCAAGCTTCTTGAGGACACCTTTGGCAGCGCGTTCGCCTGAGGCCAAGGCTCCTTGGATGCTTGCCGTTGCTCGGTGATCACCGGCAACAACGATTCCGGCGACCTCAAGTGGTGGGGTGAGGTTCAGTGGCACCGACATTCGCGGTAATGCGTGAGGAATAATCGAAGTTGCAATGAGCTCAACCTCTCGTTCCTCAACGTCCCAGCATCGTGCGACTGCCTCTCTGACAGCGCCATCAGTGGCGGAGTCGGCTCGAGTGCCTGGCGCCGATGAGGCGATGAGACCTTTGCCGTTCGGTGCATAGGGAGCGGCGGCAGACATCGCAACGGTATTGGTGATTGGCGAAGGTTCGAGATCGAGGCAGACCACTTTCGATTGAGGGCTCTCGGGAAGCGCATGCCACCAAGTCGTGACTGCATTCATCTCGGAGGAGCCAAGCTGAGGGAGTAGCTCCTGCGCCATTGGCCAGTCGGTCGCGAGCACCACCACTGCCGCACTGATTTCTCCGTGACTGGTCGAAAGGCCAGTCGGCGTTATCGCAGCAACTCGGCATTGGGTGAGCACCGTGCCAGGTGAAAGATCCATGGCCATGCGTCCTGGAAGTGCGCCCATGCCTCGTGCAGGGACCGCTGCTCGGCCACGGAGCAGTGATCGAAGGATCAGCGCGGTCACGGTTGATGAACCAGAGAGCGACGGGTCGAGGGTCACCCCTGCCAGGAACGGCTGAAGTACTTCGTCAACGAGTGGACCAGAAAATCGGGAATTGGCAAACCATTGTGCCGTTGGTAACTCGGGTTCTGGAAGATGTGGCGAAGCTCCAAATGCGAGCTTGGCGAGGGTTCGACCAAGCTGCAACTGCTCTTGAAAGGTTCCAGGGAGATTTCGAAGTGTCCTCGGTCCAGAAAAGAGATTCTGCCTTGGGTCGAGCAGAAGGCGACGGTTGTTCACTTGCTCCAGTCGGACCCCTCTGTCAAAGGCACGGAGATCGAGCCCGCTCAGATCAACGGATCTCCGCAGTGCCGGATAGGCAGTGTTGAGGAGCTGAAAACCTCGATCAATGGTGAAGCCATCGATGACGTCGCTTGCCACGCGGCCACCAACACGGTCAGAAGCCTCGTAAATCCGAACGGCAACTCCCCTCGAGGAGAGCACTTGCGCGCATCGAAGTCCGGCCAAGCCGGCTCCGATGATTGCTACCTCAGTGTCCATGTTGTTCGCTGCCCCTCAGGGGGCGGTGATCGGAGAAACTAGGAAGCCGAGGTCGCAGCGTGGGCAGCCTCGCGCTCATCGAGGAAGCTCCACCACGCCGATGCCGAGAGCTCAGCGCCAGCGAAGGCCAACTCGAGGTCGTCGTCGCTCAGGAGCGAGAGGGCTTCAATGGTCCACTCTGCGTGTGAGGACTCAAGGTCGACGTGCGCGTCCCAAAATGCGGTGTCGTTGGCATTGAGGCCATACCAAGCACGGAGTCCTTGACCCTTGGTGTCCGCAATGGCGGAACCTTGGACTTCGTAGGCACCAAGGACGCCAAGGGCAAATGCAGGACTTACGTCGGCCGCGTGCGCATAGGTTGCGACAAGTGCAGCCATTGCGGGCTCTGGCGACGTTGCCGGTGCATCGAGTGCGGCAGCAAAGCGATCAAAGAGCTCCAAGTGGGCAACTGGGTTACCAAGTTCGTCCGCGAGGTTTTGCGCAACGAGATCTTGAGCGCTGCCGGCAGGGAGTTGCTCCACCAACGAGGACAAGGTGAGGGGAAGTTGCGCCTCGATCGCACGGTACTGACCGGCGTAAGCAACCAGCTCGTCACGGCCCAATTCGCCTGCACTCCAGCGTTGGTAGAAGGGGTGCTCGAGAAGTCGGCGCTCGGAGAGCACAGCGTTGAGACGGGCAGTGATGGTGTCAGTGGTAGCCATAGCAATCACCCTACAGAATCCTTCGGCAAGGCGTGCGGAACTTGATGGCGAAGGGTCGTTAGACCATCAACTCCCCGCCATTGGTGTCAATGGCTTGACCGGTAACTGCAGAAGAGAGGCTCGACGCCAAGAACACAATCGCGCCGGCAACATCTCGGTCTGAAGGAATGCGTCCGAGTGGAACTGGAAGCGCTAATTCGGCCAGCACCTCATCTTCGGTAATGCCGCGCGCCTGGGCCGTCATTTGCAGGTACATGTCGACCGATGGTCCAGCCATCCAACCTGGAACGACGGCGTTCACGCGAATTTGCTTCGGTCCAAGTTCGCCAGCGAGCACCTTCGTCGCCGTTAACAGACCACCTTTGGAGGTTGCATAGCCACCCTGAAGAATCGGTGGCTTTCTGGCGGCCATTGATGCCACGTTGATGATTGATCCACCACCGGCAGCGGTCAAGTATGGAACGACGGCCTTGCACATCTTGAGAGTGCCGAAGACATTGGTGGCGGTGATCTTCTCCCACTGGTCAATGTCGACATTGTCGAAGGACTGGAAGACGTCGAAGCGAAACGCGTTATTAACGAGGACGTCCACGCGACCGAATGAGGAGGACGCGGTCGCTGCGAGCGCGTCACACTGTTCTTGGCTCGTGATGTCGGTGGCACAGGTTGCGACCTGTCCACCCATTGCCGACACTTCTTCTGCAACGGCGTCGAGGCTCTTTTGCTTTCGTGCACCGAGCACCAAGGTCGCTCCGTGACTTGCAAGCGCAAGTGCTGCCTGGCGACCCAGTCCGGGTCCGATACCGGAAACAATGGCTACTTTGCCTTCGAGCAAGCTTGAAACGCGTGTTGTTGGTGCATCAGTCATGGTTCCCCCTCAGGTCCGTCCGGAACTGTAGCCAGAATTGGACAACGGTCTCGATAGCCTCATGCAATGGCTTTAGAGAATCTTCGTTACGGAATCATTGGCACCGGGATGATGGGGATTGAGCACCAACGAAACTTGGCTGCGTTGCGTGGTGCAACGGTGACCGCTTTGGCTGATCCACATCAACCCTCACTCGATCGAGCAGTCGCCGAGGTAGGTGGAAGTGAGGCCCAAACGTTCCTTGATTACCGAGAGCTCCTTGCCTCGGATCATGTTGACGCGGTGATCATCGCGTCACCAAACATGACCCATATCGACGTCGCTGCCGATGCCATTCGCTCCGGGCTGCACGTGATGATTGAGAAGCCGCTCGCCACGACCGTTGACGACTGTTTGACCCTCATGGAACTTCCTCAACGAGCCAACCAAGTGGTCGCAGTTGGGCTCGAGTACCGCTACATGCCACCTGTTGCCGCCCTCATTGATGTGGTGCGATCTGGACAACTTGGAGAGCCAAAGATGGTGGCGATCACTGAGCATCGCTTCCCATTTCTCGTCAAAGTCAATGACTGGAACCGGTTCAACGAGAACACCGGTGGAACCCTTGTTGAGAAGTGCTGCCACTTCTTTGACCTGATGTCGGTCTTGACGAAGTCAGAGCCGGTGACCGTCATGGCATCAGGAGCAATGGATGTCAACCACATCGACGAGCGATATGACGGACGCACTCCAGACATCTTGGACAATGCCTTCGTGATTGTTGAGTTCGCGAATGGGATGCGAGCTTCGCTCGATCTCTGCATGTTCGCCGAAGGCTCCGTTGATCAAGAGGCGATATCCGTCGTCGGGACACTCGGGAAGGCTGAGGCATTTCTCCCGAGTTCAAAACTTCGCATTGGTGCTCGAACAGGCTGGCATCAAGGCGTCACCGAACAGGTCGTTGAGGACCCAAGCATTGGGCACGAGGGCTTCCATCACGGTGCGAGCTACGTCGAGCATGTCCATTTTGCCGAGGCAATTCGGACCGGAGGCGAACCGGCGATTGGCCTCGCCGACGGTCTTCGCTCGGTCGCAGTTGGTGTTGCGGCTCATCGATCAATTGATGAAGGACGAGTCGTGCACTTAGGGGAAGTCCTTGGAGGGAACCTCAGCTGAGCGAAAGCTTTGCGTGAGCAAAGCGCGGCAAGACCAGTTGGCCGAAGTGTCGGGCTTCTTGCTCGTGGGGGTAGCCCGAAAGGATGAAGGCGGAGATGCCGAGGTCGAGGTAGCTGCGTAGCTTGGCTTCGACCTGATCGGGATCGCCAACGACCGCCGCACCGCATCCAGATCGGGCTCGTCCAATGCCAGTCCAGAGATTCGGTTCAATGAACCCATCGTCATTGGCAGCTTCTCGAAGTTCGCTTTGACGTGCCACACCAACGGAGGTTGCATCGAGCGACTTCGAGCGAATCGCCTCACCCGTCGCGGCGTCGAGGTCGGCGACAAGGGCGAAGGCGGCAGCCCGTGCTTCAGCCTCAGTCGGTCGGACGACCACATGGACGCGGTAGCCAAACTTGAGCGTTCTGCCAAAGGCCGCTGCTCGTTCGGTGAGATCTTGGATGATCGCCGCTACCCCTTCTTCGGTGTCAGGCCACATGAGATAGACGTCTGCATGTTCAGCAGCCACTTGCCTCGCTGCGGGGGAGAGTCCACCAAAGTAGAGCGGTGGTCTGCGGGCGACCGTGGTCGAAATCCTTGGTGGCTGAAGGTCGAAGCCATCAAGCTGCAAAAGGTGGCCTTGCAGGCCAGCGGTGAGCGCTTCCATGGTCCTTGCGGTGCGTTCGTAACGGAGTTCGCCCGGTTCTGTTTGGCCAGGGAGGTCGCTCGAGATGATGTTGATCCGGAGTCGACCATTGCTCAATTGATCAATCGTTGAGAGCTGCCTGACTAACTGAGGCGTCCAGAGTTCGCCACACCTGATGGCAAGCAAAAGATCAATACCAGCGACATCTCGTGCAATTGCAGCAGCAAACGCGGTCGAATCAATACCGAGTGCGTAGCCACTTGGGAGCAAGACCGCGTCGAAACCTTGCGCTGCTGCCTCCGCCACGATTGACGCGCAGTGGTCATAGCTCGACAGCAATTGAGCATCTGGTTGGCCGAGATTGGACGTGTCGTCATCGCAGAGCGCGGCGAACCACGAAAACTCTGGCAGGACGGGGTTTGAGGGCATCGTCACCTTTCCACTGAATCACATTTTCGTTCCGCCACGTCCCCATTACACGCACTCGGCGTTACGAGTCGCCCTTCACTACGCTGCCATCGACGGACAAAGGAGCAAGCAATGGACGAGGCGAACCGCGTGGATGGACTCGATGAGCAGCGCCATCAACCAGGAGCAGACGCTCTCTGGAATGAATCGGTCTACCTCGACCTCGTTGATGCCTCTGGAGCAATTGGTGGGTACGTCCGGCTCGGTTTGTATCCGAATGAGGGAGTGATCTGGTGGACCGCAGCCGTTACATGGCCGGATCGTGGCCCGGTCATTGCTGCCCACTATGACCTCCCTGTTCCTGTGGCGTCGTTCGACATTGACCACGAAGGTGAGCAGGTTCGCTATGAGGTGGAGACACCGCTTGACGTCGTTCGAGTGACCGCCTCAACTGCCGCCAAGTCCTATGACAGCGCAGCCGCTACGTACGACCTGACGGCAGGAACTCCCGTTCCACTCGAACTTGACCTCACCTGGTCGACCAATGGTGTGCCCTATCACTACGGCATGACGACTCGCTATGAGATTCCCTGCACCGTTGCTGGAACCATCACTGTTGATGGTGAGGTGTTCAACGTTTCAGGGCCAGGACAGCGGGACCACTCTTGGGGTGTTCGAGATTGGTGGGCATTTGGCTGGTGTTGGGCGGCATTGCACTTTGATGATGGTCAGCTCGTTCACTTGGCCGACATTCGCTTGGATGGCGTTCCACCGCTCGGTTATGTCCAACGGACCGGGGAAGTTGCCTCACTGACTGAACTCGCGACGAGCGAGGTGGTTGATGGCGAGGGACTAGCAAGGAGTTCACAAGTGCATGTTGGGCCTGGGTCGATCGACATCACGGTCACGCCAACTGGCTTTGGGCCACTACTTCTCGTTGCTGAAGATGGACGAATGAGTCGGTTCCCAAGGGCAATGGTCGAAGCCGAACGTTCCGATGGCGTTCGGGGTCGAGGCTGGATGGAGTGGAACCAACCCCAACCTGGGTGAGAACGCACCAGTGCCCCGCTCAAAGAAGCGGGGCACTGGATGGAAGGCTGGTTTTGGAGCTCTGGAACTAGACGAGCGTCGTGCCCTTTGCCGCTCCGAAGCGACGAGCAACGTCGTCCCAGTTCACGATGTTCCACAGTGCGGTGACGTAGTCCGCCTTCACGTTCTTGTACTGCAAGTACCAGGCGTGCTCCCAGGCATCAATGACGAACAGCGGGATTGAGCCATTGGTGAGGTTGCTCTGGTGGTCATAGATCTGCTCGATGAGAAGACGACCCGAGAGTGGCTCGAAGGCCAATGCTCCCCATCCAGAACCCTGGACCGTCGTTGAGGCCTGGGTCATGTGAGCTTGGAATGCCTCAAAGGAACCAAAGGATTCGTCAATTGCGGAAGCAAGTTCCCCAGTTGGGCGGTCGCCACCTTCAGGCGAGAGGTTGGTCCAGAAGATTGAGTGGAGCACGTGGCCCGAGACGTTGAAGGCGAGGGTCTTTTCGAGTCCAACGATCGAGGCGTAGTCGCCCTTTGCCCGAGCTTCTTCGAGCTTTTCGAGCGTGGTGTTAGCTCCGGCGACGTAGGCAGCGTGGTGCTTGCCGTGGTGGAGTTCCACAATCTGACCCGAGTAATGAGGTTCGAGAGCAGCAGGATCGTAGGGCAGGTCGGGCAGGTTGTAAACGGCCATGAGGGCTCCTTGATGAGACGAATGATTCGTCCTCAACCTAGTTGCAGAGTTGTTCTCCGGTGACAGCCTTCACGTTCTTCGGGCAACTTTTCCCAGTTCATGGAAGACTCCAAATCGGCCACATTCATTGAGGAGCTCTCGCTAATGACTTCGGATTCACCGCTTGTTGCCCCTCCATTGACCCACGTTGCTCCGGTGCCTCCGAGCAAAGGGGCGGCGGTCGTTCGTCGCATCTTCGCTGTGCTTTTTCTTGGCTTTGCGAGCGTCTTGCTCATTGGCGCCGGAACGATGCAGGCCCTGAATGCACTGGCCAGCAGTCCTGGAACCGCAATTGACACCGTTCTTGCTGTTGCACAGTCACCAAAGGGCTCCCATGCCCTCGCGACAAAATTGGTCGATCAATTGGGAAAGGATGCTGGAGACGCTGAGCGACCAGCATTTCTCGCCCATCGCGACGCACTGGTCACTGCAGTTCAGGGGGTAATGGAAGATCCCGCGACGAAGGCGCTCGTGAAGGCTGACCTTCTCACCGCGTACAACGCCGTGAACACTGGTCAAAAGATTGTCATTGATCTTCGTCCGGTTGTCTTCAAATTCACCCAAGCAATGCATAACATCGATGCCCGAATCCCGGCCATGCCGAAGGACTTGAAGCATCCAACCGTGAAGATTGACAGCCACAACTCCGCGGTGAAGTTCGCCGATCAGCTGACGCTGACTGCCTGGGGACTCACGCTCGTTGGCATGGTCTTGGCGACGCTCATTGCATGGTTCATGGTCAAGAACCAGATCAGAAAAGTCATCGCACTTGCTCTCGCTATCGGTGTCCCGTCGCTCTTGCTCCTCGGTGTTGGCATCTCGGCATCGTCGATTCCGAACCAGATCAAGTTTGACGATCCCAACGTCAAAATCTTTGCCACGCAACTTGCCCATCGAATTGGGAATGCCATCACGATGACGGCGCTGGTCTTTCTCGCCGTCACGCTGGTGCTCATTGGGCTCTTCTTGTTGCTGAACCAACGAGGAACGTCTCGCTCAATCATCACGCCGAATGGAGTGAACGAGCCTCTGCCAACTCCACCAATGGCTCCTCAAGCACCAACGCCGCCTGCACCTTCCGAAGTGCTCACGGCAGACTCGCAGGAGTTGCCACCACCACGGGCGTAACTGGGGGGTCTGCTCTCCACCTGCAGGAAGTACCAGGCTCATTGAGCACGCTGACTGCAATGTCCGAAATCCGCTAGCCGAAGCCTGGTGAGTCGGTCAGAATGCGTCCATGGAGCTCGACCGGCAAACTTGTGAACGAGCACTGCTTGCGCGAGATTCGCGGTTCGATGGATGGTTCTTCACCGGAGTGCATTCAACCAAGATCTACTGCCGACCAAGTTGCCCAGCCCGGACGCCTTCACTTCCTGGGGTCACCTTTTACGCCTCAGCCGCAACGGCTCAAGCGGGTGGCTTTCGAGCCTGTAAGCGTTGCCGACCCGATGCTGTCCCGGGTTCGCCCGAGTGGTCGCCCAGATCTGATGTCATTGCCCGAGCAGTGCGGCTCATTCATGACGGAGTTGTTGAGCGCGAGGGCGTGAGCGGACTTGCGCAGCAACTCCACTACTCCACGCGGCATCTCCATCGGCTTCTTCGAAGCGAACTCGGCGTTGGTCCATTGGAACTTGCACGTGCCGAGCGAGCGCGTGTTGCGAGAGTCCTGCTTGAGACAACCGATCTTCTGGTGGGCGACGTCGCGTATGCATCTGGGTTCGGTTCGCTACGTCAATTCAACGACACGATCCGGGAGGTCTTCGCGGTGACGCCGAGTGCATTGCGGACTCGCAGGCGACCGCTCGTTGCGGAAGAAGGTTCACTCTCGCTTCGTCTTGCCTACCGACCTCCATTGAATGTCGCTTCACTCTTTGGTCATCTCATCGCAACGGGAGTTCCGGGTGTTGAACGATGGGACGGGACAACTTTTCATCGTGTGGTCACCCTTCATCACGGAATGGGAGTCATTGGACTCACTCCCGAGGATGGATTCATTCGGCTTGATGCACAGCTGGAAGATCTTCGAGATCTCATGAGCCTCGTCACCCGGTGCCGACAACTTCTCGATCTTGATGCCGATCCAACGCAGATTGGGCAAGACCTTTCTCGAGATGAGCTCCTTCGCCCCCTCATTGAACGTGCTCCGGGTCGTCGACTCCCCGGTGCGCTCAATGGAGAAGAGATGGTGTTGAGGGCAGTGCTTGGGCAACAGGTCTCAACGAAGTCGGCAGCAACGATGGCGGGAAAGCTCGCAGCAGCTCTTGGCGCGTCAACGTCGAGGAGTGACCTTCCATCCGCTTTTCCAACTGCAGAAGCAATTGCCTCAGCTCCGGATGCTCTATTGGCAATGCCAGTGACTCGGAGAAACACTCTTCGGACCGTTGCAACCATGCTCGCTTCTCGAGAGTTGGATGTTTCGCCGGGAGCTGATCGAAGCGAAGTGCGTCGAGTACTTGGGCAAGTCCGAGGAATTGGACCGTGGACCGTCGGCGTCGTCGCGATGCGTGGACTTGCCGAACCTGACGAACCACTCCTCAGCGATCTTGGCGTGGTCAACGCCGCGAAACATCTTGGGATCATGAACCCACGAGAACTCGCGACACGGAGCGAGGCATGGCGACCATGGCGGAGCTACGCAGTGCAGTACCTCTGGGCGACGTCTGATCACCCAGTGAATTCCCTCCCGAAAGGAACGAACCCATGAGAACGTGGACCGAAGTCTCGAGCCCTCTTGGACCCCTCACGTGCGTGGTTGACGATGGGTTCCTCATTCGAGTTGCCATGAAGGATCAAGCGCATCTCCCCGAACTTTCGACGTTCGGTGTTCAAGGGGAACTTGATCCGCAGATAGAACAGCAACTTGCCCAATACTTCGCACGAGATCGACGGGTTTTTGCGCTACCGATCGCTCCGTTGGGAACAGACTTCCAACGCGAGGTGTGGTCATCGCTCGAAGAGATTCCTTATGGCGAGACCACGACCTACGGAGCGATTGCGGAGAAGATTGGACGACCTCGAGCGGTGAGGGCAGTTGGGCTTGCCGTTGGGAGAAACCCCCTCTCGGTCATCGTCCCCTGCCACCGAGTCCTCGGAGCAAATGGCTCACTCACGGGGTATTCCGGAGGCCTCGATCGCAAGCGATGGCTCCTCGACTTCGAACAGCCCGGGTCTTTGGAATTGAGCTTGGTCTGACGCTCTTAGCGTTCAGTCCAACTTCCAGTTTCGCTTCACGGCCCCACAGCCTCTTGTCGACGATGTCAACTACAGTCAGCCGATGGCTGACATCGCGTCGGACTTGACAGGAAAGTAGTGATCCCTTGGCTGAACTGAGCATTCAGGAATCCTTATATCCCGGGCTGACCTGCTTTGGCTGTGGCCATGCCAATCCGGATGGCTTCCACCTTCGCAGCTATAGAAGCGACGGCGTCACGGTGGCTACGTTCACGCCTCGTCCTGAACACGACAACGGATTCGGCTTTCTCAACGGGGGGATCATCTCGACGGCCCTTGATTGCCATACGGCGGCCGTCGTGATGTGGGAAGCCGACCGCAACGGTTGGGAGGCCGACGAGGGAGCACCTGTGCCATTCATCACTGCCGGCTTCGATGTGCGGTTCTTGCGACCTACGCCGTTAGGGCCGCCCTTGTCACTTCGTGCGGAGCCCGTGGAGGTATCCGAATCGGCCATCGTCGTGCGCGCCGAACTTTCCTACGAGGACAAGGTACGGGCGACGATGGTGGCGAACTGGCTGCGATTCCATCCTCGGTAGTTCCAGAACTCCACGGTTTTCGTCTGCGAGCCCGTTCACTTCGTGACAACGAGTAGGCCGCCCGCCGAAGATGGACATCAAATACCGTGTGGGTTCGTCGCTTGAGTAGTCCAGGCAGGGGTCTCTTCACTCTGTTGGCGTTAGATACCTTCAGATTGGTGAGTCCCGGCTCAATTCTCAGGGACCCCCGTCCCCGCAACATTCCTAAAAGCCGTATAGGTGCCCAAATGTGGATTTCCCAATGTTCGACCGCTAGTTTTTCGAGTGAACTAACTGACAGGTGCCGTTAGCGCCGTTCTGCATGAACCTCTGGTTTTTGCCTGAAGAAGTGTTGGGAGCATCGCTAAATAGATTGGTTGTTTACGCAACTCCGCTGCCGTGAGGTCAGAGCCACTACATCCAATTAACTCCGCCATCGCAGGAGCGAGATGTGCAGCATAGAGTTGATTCACATGCCAATTATCGGAATGCACAAGGAAGTCTCCAGATGTCACAGGACATACTGAAGCGCAGAAGAACATCGATAAATTCATATAGGTAAAATGCGCAGCAGTGAGTGATGAAATTATTGAAGGGTAGTAATAGTTTGAAAATGCAACCGATTGGCTAACCGCACAGTTTCTAATCTTTTCCATGTTGGTGGCCAAACAAGTTCCAGGTGATCCGGTGTTGCCAGCATTTGGTTCACCCAGCAGGACTCGGATCGAGTTTCTGTCAAGTTTCAGCTGTTTCAGTGTCTTTACATTCCCGCGAGTGAAATCAGAAACGTCAATGTTCACTGATGGGTTCTTCGGCGATCTAAGTTCCGTCTCTTCCGACAGCAGCACCAAGATAGGCTTCGGAGAAAGTTGGTTAATACTTCTGACCACATTTCGTCTAAATGGCAAGCACCCAGGATCGACTTTCCCGAGCCAATCCGCAATCTTAACGTCAGCGAATGGGCAACCTAAGCGCGAATAGACTATCAACTTAAAGTGAAACTTTGATCCAAGTAATGTCAGTGCTGGAATCCACTCCAATGCGAAAGAGTCGCCATATAGAATAACATTTCTATTTGATTTCAAGTCACCAAAACTGCATGGGATAGAAATTGGGGCTGAATTTGGTTGTTCCAGACAAGAGTCGCCGTTAAACGTCGACGCTAATGCGGTGGACAACTGACTCTTCAAAGCTTTAGGTAGTTTCCCCTGGACCGAACTGGCAACAATTGAGTTTTGAACTTGCTGCAATGCCGAGAGGGCACTGACTGATCCAAATCGGCTGCTTTGCGCGCCAGCGCTTGAGGCATTCATGGTCGGGAATGAACTGAGCGTCAGAAATGCCGTGATGCATAGCAATGACGTCGCTATTCCGAATAATCGGGGACTGACCCGAACGGGATCAGGCGTCGTCATGACATCCCTAGTCGTCTTGGAACGTCTCATTCTTTATTACCCATGATTCTTCCAAGGTTACGCCCCCCTCGGTTACTCCGGGCTTCGCGGTCACCGGGAGCACCCCCCCCGCCGAAGCCTTCGGCTGTTGAAGGTGGCGGATTGCTGGCTCGGATCGCCGGTGTTCCAAGAGGATCAGGAGCCGGAGATAGTGCGAATCTGGGACAGGTGAACTTCCGTTGCTGTGCCAAAGAGGGACGATCCACAGGAACTGCAAGATTCTTCTCGATCTCGTTGTAGAGGCTTCTAACGTAAGAGTGTGCTAACATAGAGACCGTGGAAACGCTCATAAAAACCCTTGGTGAGCCGAAGAGGACGGAGATCCTTCGTCTCGTATGGGCAGAGGAATTGCCAGCAACGGAGATTGCGGACCACTTCCCCTCGGTAACTCGATCGGCAATTTCGCAACATTTGGCCGTGCTTCGATCAGTAGGCCTCGTCAATGAGCGTCGCGAAGGAACCCGTCGCCTCTACACCGCCAACCATGCAGAGCTGGCACGACTTCGGAGCTATCTGGACTCTTTTTGGACATCCAGCCTCGACCGGCTTCGTGACCTCGCTGAAGCGGACCAACGAAGTCAGGAGCGCTCGTGACTACCGAAGCCGTGAAGGAAGTACTGATCCAAGCGTCGCCGTTGACAATTTTCCCGTATCTCGTTGATGAGACGAAGTTGGTGCAATGGATGGGTACCGAAGCCAAACTCGATGCTCAATCCGGAGGAATCTTCAGTTCACTCTGCGGAGGGGTGAATCCTGCGGCAGGACGTTTCGTCGAAGTGGTGCCCAATGAGCGAGTGGTCTTCACCTTCGGATGGGACATTCCCGGCCATCCAATTCCCGCCGGTTCAAGCGAGGTCGAAATCACCTTGACCCAACAAGGGCAAGGCACCATGGTCCGACTCGTGCACCGTGGCTTGCCTGAAGACGCGACGTCTGACCACCTACGCGGTTGGACCTACTACCTCGACCGGCTGACGAAGGTCGTTGCTGGTCAAGATCCAGGACCGGACCGCCCGGACCTCATGTAGCACTGAACCAAAGGAGCACTTCTCGATGCAATCAACGGAGATCTGGCGGTATATCCACGCAGAACGCGCGGCACTCGTGACGACCTTGCGAGGACTCGAGCCCGAGCAGTGGAAGCAAACTTCTTGGTGCGAGGGATGGTCAGTGAAGCAAGTGGCAGGTCACATCACCGCCGCTGCCGAGCAGACGTTCCCGAACTTTTACCTCGCACTCGCGAGCGCAGGTTTTCGCTTTGACGTCTTTGCGCGACGTGGCGCCGACAAGGTTGCAATGGTCGACGAGAGTGTCCTGGTTGATCGACTTGCCGCACGCACGACCACGACGAATCACCCTCCGGCTCCGGTGCTCGCCATGCTCGGAGAGATCGTTGTGCATGGCCAAGACATTCGCCGGCCTCTTGGGCTCACCCACCAGTCACCGGAGGCAGCGCTGATTGCGGTTGCTGAAGGTTGGAAGAAGTCCAATTTGCTGATCGGTTCGAAGCGACGCATCACTGGCCTGTCGTTGCATGCCACTGACGCTTCGTGGTCGCACGGCACCGGGCCGAGCGTCGAAGGTCCACTTCAGGAACTTGTTCTCGCCATGACCGGCCGCAAGGGAGCACTTGCCGGGCTCACTGGTCCTGGCGTCGACATCCTCAAGTCCCGGCCGTAGTTGGTTGGGCAGGACTGCTTCGTCTTGCCAACGAATGCCCTTCAGCGAGTCGGTTGGTTCGCGCTACCACCCCTCTTGATTTGGAGAAATTCGTAGATTAGAATCATTCCAATGAACGAATTCACGACGGTCAACCCGGGCGTACTTCACGAAGTTGGCCTTCGCGTGACCCCGCAACGTTTGGCAGTTCTTGGCGTTCTTCGTCAGGGTCGCGTCCACTTGACCGCCGATGAGGTGTTCCACGCTGCAAAGGGGCAACTCGGTTCGGTGTCAGTTCAGGCGGTCTACGACGCACTTGGAACGCTCTGTGATCATGGTCTGGCTCGGCGAATTGAGCCAGCGAAGAAGACCGCGCTCTATGAGGCCCGAGTGGCCGACAACCATCACCATCTCGTCTGCAGGACATGCGGGACGGTTGTAGATGTTGATTGCGCCGTCGGACTCGCTCCATGTCTTGAGGCATCGGCAACCCATGGGTTCACCATTGACGAAGCTGAAGTCACTTTCTGGGGTGAATGTCCGACGTGTCAGTCAGACACCGCCAACGCCACAAATGGCTGAGCTCGAGAAGCTCGATCACCGCACGCAGTACGTACACCACAACGATAAAGGAGCAACAAATGGCCAGTGAATGGGGACCCCTTGAGGGACTGATTGGTGAGTGGGAAAGTGACAAGGGCGGCCTTGATACTTCGTTCTCCCATGCAGAAGGCAAGGTGCTTGGCACGCCATACAAAGAGAAGGTGACCTTTAAGCCCTTTGGTCCGGTCGACAATGGTGACCAACACCTCTATGGCCTTGACTACAAGACCGCAATGTGGCGACACGACGAAGAGAACCCATTTCACACCGAGGTTGGTTACTGGCTCTACGACGGCGCAACCGGAGAAGTGCTTCGTGGATTCGTTGTTCCTCGAGGCATCACGGTCCTGGCCGGTGGCACGGTGTCCGCAGACGCTACGGAGTTCACCCTTCGTGCAGAGAAGGGTGCGCCGCTCTACACGATTGGCGAGAACTCCTACCTCGAAAAGAACGCCAGCACGCTCTCCTACGAGGTGACGATCACCATTGGTGATGGAACGTGGTCGTACAAGGAAGACTCGGTGCTCAAGATGAAGGAATTCAACGAGCCCTTCCACCACACTGATGGCAACACCCTCAGCAGAGCGAAGTAGTTCGACCTTGCGGTGAAGCCCTCGGTTCGCGCGGCATGCCTCGCGGATCGAGGGCTTCTTCGCGAGTGGACGGCCTTCGAGTAGCGAACAACGCCGATCAACAGACAGGCACAGGCGCTCTCACCCGTCGAGCGTTAGAGCGAGATCCTTAGGGCTATAGCCACCACTTCGTCGAGGGCGATGTTTTCGGCTTCGCGAATAGAGGTCTTGAGTGGCAAGAGATAGGCGCCATTCTTTGGAAACAACGAGGTGGTCCACGTGGTGGAGCCCACGGTTGCGGTGACGGGAATCATTCCCCAGCCATAGGTCACCGAGCGAGCAATTTCGTGAATGGTCTCACTCTCACCTTCCGGGACGGTCACAAAATGAAAGGGCGCGGGGCCGCGCCAATACCAAACAGTTCCGGTGAAGAACAGCTCCATTCACGCAGCGTATCGAGTGGTGCTTGACGCAACGTCGAACGGAAATGCTCGCACTTGAAGGCGAAGTTCCGCTGTTGCTTCGTTACGCAACGTCTCCAGCGCGAGAACTCGAAGGTGTCCTACGATCGCAACGAACGGGGGAACCATGCATGGTCGTCGACTGCTTTTCGCCTTGACGGACCAAGGCAGCAGTGAATCTCGCATGGATGCAATTGAGTTCACCAAGAGACCAACAGCGCACCATGCAATCTGACACGTTGGCGCCCATTTCCTTTACCCAGCGAGTCGTCGGCTTCGCACGAGCGACGCACTTTGGGCCAACCCTTGTCGTTACCTGTGCGACGACAGCTCTTGCAGTAGCGGCTGGAAGGGGAGGCGGATCAGCCTGGGTCTTCGCGGCGGTTCTGGCTGGTCAGTGTGCCGTTGGCTGGTCGAACGATGCAATTGACGCCGATCGAGACCAGAAGGTCCGGCGAAGGAGCAAGCCCGTCGTTGCTGGTCTCGTGACGCAACGTGAACTGAGCATCGCTGCGCTCTCCGCGTTTGTGGTTGCCATTCCGCTGTCGTTTGCCTCGGGTTGGCGCGCTGCACTTGTTCACCTCGTTGCCATTGTTTCCGCTGTTTGTTACAACCTTTGGTTGAAGTCGACCTGGGTGAGTTGGTTCCCGTATGCGCTCTCCTTTGGACTGCTGCCGGCATTTGTCGCCCTTGGGCTCCCCTCACGACAGTGGCCGCAACCCCTCGTCATGGTCGCCACCGCCCTGCTTGGCGTTGGCGCTCATATGGTCAATGCGGCCGCTGATCTTGACGACGATGCAGCAACAGGTGTCAAGGGATTGCCGCAACGACTCGGCGCTCGGCGAGCGCTTGAACTCGGATCGTTGTTGCTCCTCGCTGCCGCAGTGCTTGTCGGTCTCCACTCGACGCGTCATGGCATTGCCTTCGGACTCGTTGGAGTGGTTGCGTTGGTCGATGTTGGTGTCGTCGTTGCCGGCGCGATGAAGCGACCACGGCTCGCCTGGAATCTCGCAATGGCTGGCGCCGCTGGCTGCCTCGCGGTGTTCGTGGCGGGTGGCGGAGGCTTGGTCAAGTGAGTGAAGTCTTCTTTGCCACGCTCGACCATCTGGCTGGGTTTCTGCAAGCTGCGAACAGTACGATTTGGTGATGGACCTCAAAGCCTTGAAGCCATCGACCTTTGCATCGGCGACCACCGAGTTGCCATTGGAAAGGGTTTGGCTCGTCGCTTCGAATCCACTCCTGCTCCCAAGTCTTTCGCCCGAGTTACAGGCCGTTCGACTTCTTGGTGGTGATCACCTTCAACTCGGCAGCCAGTTTGAAGGGGACCAGTTACGAGGAGAGCGCACTTGGACGACCACGTCGACCGTCACCAAGTTTGAGGAAGGTCGCGTCTTTGAGTGGACGGTCGGTGAGCTTGAGGAGCCAGTGTCTCGTTGGAGTTTTCTCCTTGATGCCCACCCAGGTGGATGCACGTTGACCGAGAAGGTTGTGTTGCTGGGAGGACCGTCACCGCTCACCACGTTTGTTGAAGCGCACCCGGAAGAGGCCGAGGACGTCATTCGCGAACGATTGGAGCTTCTGCGAGAGCGAATGGCGGTGACCGTTCACGGGTTGCTGCAACTGGCATAACGCTCGCTAGGTCATCGAGGAGTCGTTCGGCTCACTGGAGTTCTAAGAACTCAGTGATGGTGTCCCATCGGAGGCTCAATTGACCCCCAAAGTTGGGCATCAATCGTCGCCGCATCGTTCGTGCATGGTTCACACTCGAGTTCAAGGGTTGCGTGAGCAATCCGAAACTGGACGGCTATTGCTCGGCGTACGTGTTCGGCGGTGACTTGTGCCGCTTCCAAAGTCGGATGTCCAGTAAGCACGAGGTGAGCAGAGAGTGCCCGAACTTCTGACGAGAGACTCCATACATGAAGGTCATGCATGGAGTCGACGCCTTCAACGGCCTCGACGGTCTCGCTCAGGTGAGGAAGGTCGAGATCTCGAGGCGTTGACTCGAGCAATACCTCAATGCTGTGGCCGACGAGCTTTGCCGCCTGAAACGCAATCAGGAGCGCAATGGCGAGCGCAGCTGCTGGATCGAGCCACATCCAGCCACCGGTCAGCAACACCACAAGCCCAGCGAGCGCGACGCCGAGCGAAGCCGCCGCATCGCCTGCCATATGCAAGAACGCGGCTCGCAGATTGAGGTCGTGCCCTCGTTCTTTGAGAAGGAGTGCAGCAAAGCCATTTCCGAGAAAGGCGACTACAGCGACCACGATCACGGTGCTCGCGTGGAGGTGGCCTGGGTGGAGGAGATGGCGAATGGCTTCGAAGACAATCACCACCGTTGCCAGAAGAATCGCCGCCGCATTCGCCAGCGCCGCAAGAATAGTTGCCCGGTGATAGCCGAAGGATCGACTCTCGGTCGGCGGTTTGGCCGACCAAGCAGCGGCAATCATCGCAAGGATGAGGGCGGCAACATCAACAAGGTTGTGTCCTGCGTCAGCCAGAAGGCCAACCGAACCGGCGAGGAGTCCGGCGACCAACTGGCCGACCATGATGACGACATTGAGCCCGAGTGCAACAGCGAGCCGACGCGACTTTGTCACCTGACTCCTTGTTGCCCGGCGTGACGACTGCCTCGCATCACCTCATCCTCGCACGGCACCGAGTCGCATTCTCGGAGGAAGTACTGAAGTGGTCTTGATGGGGCGCTCGTGCGAAGGCGAAACGTGCCCATGATTTTGAAGGGTGCACACCGTAAGGGATGCATTGCTCCCGCTTTGGCTGCGAGCACGAACCCTGTCATCCCCTAAGTTTGAGGTGTTCGACAACCCTGGAGGTCCCGTGCGCTCCCCGAAAGACTTCTTCCGCCCACTTGCCGTTGGTGCACCGCTTCCCCAGCGTGAGGCACCGTTTCGACCTTCCCGGATGATCCATTTCTTTCCGGCGTCCAACCCGAAGATGGTTGCGAAGTTGCCGGACTTGGCAACCAAGGTCGATGTGCTTCTGGCGAATCTTGAAGATGGGGTGCCTGCTTCAGAGAAAGAGGCTGCTCGCCAGGGACTCGTCAACGTTGGAAAGACCGTTGACTTTGGGACGGCGCAGTTTTGGACCCGCGTGAACTCCCTTGACTCACCATGGGGTCTCGACGATCTCGTCACCGCCGTCACCGAAGTCGGTCACGTGCTCGACGTCATCATGATTCCGAAGGTTGAGGGAGCAGAAGACATCCACTACGTGGATCGCCTGCTCGCCCAACTCGAGGCGAAGGCTGGCCTCACCCGTCCTATTGGGGTCCACGCAATCTTGGAGACCGCACGAGGCGTGGTCAATGTTGAGGAGATCTGTGGAGCTTCGCCCCGTATGCAAGGGCTCTCGCTTGGACCTGCGGACTTGGCGGCGAATCGACGGATGAAGACCACGCGAGTGGGTGGTGGACACCCTGACTATCTCGTTCGGCAAGATCCCATCGATGGCGACATCAACGGACCTCGAGCGATTTTCCAACAAGACCTCTGGCACTACACGATCGCTCGAATGGTGGATGCATGCCAAGCAAATGGCATTTCGGCCTACTACGGGCCATTTGGTGACATTGCTGATGTGGTTGCGTGCGAAGACCAGTTCCGCAACGCGTACTTGCTTGGTTGCGTTGGTGCGTGGTCGCTCCACCCGGCGCAGATTGACATTGCCCGCAAGGTGTTCTCTCCAAGCGCGGCTGACGTCCGCCATGCGCGACGCGTCATCGCGGCCATGGGAGACGGAACTGGCGCCGTCATGCTCGACGGCAAAATGGAAGACGATGCCTCGGTGAAACAATGTCGAGTCATGGTCGAACTGGCCGAGGATCTTGCCGCTCGAGATCCAGAACTCGCCGCCCTTTACGCAACCATCAACTTGGAGAACTGAGATGACCTCATTTGCTTTGCGTCCTCGACGCAGTGTCCTCTACATGCCTGCCGCCAATGAACGGGCGCTCGAGAAGGCCAAGGCGATCCCAGCCGATGCCCTGATTTTTGACCTCGAAGACGCAGTCGCTCCCGATGCAAAAGTTGAGGCACGCGAGCGCGCCTGCGCAATGTTTGTCGGAGGTGGCTACGGCTCTCGTGAGATCACGATCCGGGCAAATGGCATCGGCACGATGTGGCATGACGATGACGTGGCGGCGATTGCACAAGCTGGTCCCGACGGCATTGTCGTTCCGAAGGTCAATTCCGCTGCAGATGTGCACGCGATCGAGGCTGCCTTGGAGCGCCATGGTGCACCTGATCGGACTCGAATTTGGGCGATGCTCGAGACACCGATCGCGATGCTGCATGCAGAGGAAATCTGCATGGCCTCAGAGCGGCTCGGCGTCTTGGTGCTTGGGACGAACGATCTCGCAAAGGAACTCCATGCAAAGAGGGTTGCGTCGCGAGCACCGTTGCTTGGTGGGTTGTATTTGAGTCTTCTGGCGGCACGAGCGGCCGACAAGATCATTCTCGATGGCGTGTTCAACGACATTAAGGATGAGGCTGGCTTCTTGGCGGAGTGCAAGCAGGGCCGTGAACTCGGTTTTGATGGCAAGACGCTGATCCATCCGAGCCAGGTTGAAGGTTGCAATGACGTCTTCTCACCTGAACCAGAAGAGGTCGACTTGGCGGTTCGGATCATTGCGGCCTTCGAGGAGGCCGAGCGAGAGGGACGTGGCGTCGTGACCGTCGATGGCCGGATGATTGAGAATCTTCACGTTGAAGAGGCTCGTCGTGTGTTGGCTATTGATGAGGCCATCGTTACCGCTCGTTCGTAGGTCGAGCTCCTGAGCATCGCGCCTGCAACTGGGTGAGTCTCCCGCGTTCTTGTGACGAGCCCTCGGGAGGTTCAGCAGCCTGCAACTACGCTTCGTCTGTGCAACTGATTCCTCGATATTCCGATCAACCAGTGATCGAGATTGATGGTGATCCTTCAGACCAACTGGTGCCATTTCTTCGTCAGCGGCGCCGTCTTGAACAATCACTCTGTTCGTTGAGCCCAAGTGACTGGGCCACGGAAAGTCGATGCGCCGGTTGGAGTGTCAAAGATGTGGTCGCCCACCTGGCATCGGTCAACGAGTTTTGGATGCTCTCGATCAGTAGTGGCGTGAGCGGCGAGCCCACTCGGTGGCTCTCGTCGTTTGATCCTGTAGCAACCCCGGAACAAATGGTCGAACGAACGAGAGCGACTGAGGCACGTGAGGTGCTGGAACAGTTCTCCGACACCAATGCTCGACTCGTAGCGTTGCTTGAGGGACTCGACGAGTCACAGTGGTCACTGCTTGCTGAAGCACCTCCAGGCCACCTTCCCATTCGTCTCGTAGTGAGTCACGGCCTTTGGGACTCGTGGATTCATGAACGTGACGTGCTGCTTCCTCTTGGCAGAGAGCCTGAAGTGGTCGCCGATGAGGTTGCGGCGAGTCTTCGGTATGTCGTTGCGCTCATCGGTGGATTTTCAGTCCTGGCCGGCGCTGTTCAATCCCGATCGTATGAAGTTGCTGCGATGCATCCAGAGCTTCGGTTTGGGTTGGCATTGAGCGAGAACGCACAGGTGCGTTCACTCGTCGCTGCTTCTGGTGCACCGAGGCTCGAGGGCGACGCCGTCACCCTGCTCGAAACCCTGAGCTTTCGCGCGCCATTTCCTCGAGGCGTCCCTGCCGCGTGGATCGACCTCTGCAAGAGCTTTGCGGACGTCTTTGACACCACACTTCACTCCGAGGAGTAGGCGCAAACCAACGAGTTGAGGCAACGTGACTTCTCAGTCTTCACCCGCTGTGACCGCCGGAGGCTTCCCGTCCCTCTAGAATGTGGTTGTTGCTCCAGTTCCGGGGCAACCCCGTTGTGATCCTTCAGACCCAATTCCTTTTAAATGGCGTCGTTGGTTCCTGCTCAGCGGAACCAATGAAGGAGTCCAACTACATGTCCTCACCACTCGATTCGGCCATGCCGTCACCAAATCCCGGTCCATCGTTTGAAGAACTCGGTGTTCCGAAGGCCCTTTGCGGCGTGCTTGCTCGACAAGGTATTGCCACGCCCTTTCCGATTCAGACCGCAACGCTTCCTGATTCGCTGAGGGGCAAAGATGTCCTCGGTCGAGGCAGAACTGGTTCTGGAAAGACGCTGGCGTTTGTCCTTCCCCTTCTTGCGAGGCTGTCGCAGTCAAAGAAGGACCGGGCACCTCGTGCGCCTCGTGCCCTCATTTTGGCACCGACCCGTGAACTTGCTCTTCAAATTCAGGCAACGCTTGATCCGCTGGCGACGGCATTGTCGCTCCGAACGGTCGCAATCTTCGGCGGGGTCAATCAGAACCCTCAAGTGGCAAAACTTCGTCAAGGCGTTGACATTGTCGTGGCATGCCCAGGTCGGTTGGAAGACCTGCTGCAACAGCGTGCATTGGTGCTTGACGCCATTGAAGTCACGGTGCTTGATGAAGCAGACCACATGGCTGATCTTGGATTCCTGCCACCAGTGAAGCGTCTGATGGATATGACACCGCGAAATGGGCAGCGGATGCTCTTCTCCGCGACGCTCGACAATGGTGTCGAAGTTCTCGTGAAGCGGTATCTCAACAATCCCATTACCCACAGCGTCGATTCAGAGCAGTCTCCCGTCGCAACCATGGATCACCACGTGCTCCACATCAAGACCGAAGATCGGCTGCCGATCATCGTCGATCTCACGTCGGCTCCAGGTCAAACCATGATCTTCACTCGGACGAAGAGTCGAGCAAAGCAACTGACAAAACAACTCAATGCTGCAGGGGTGCCGGCAGTTGAAATGCACGGCAATCTCTCTCAACCAGCAAGAGTGAAAAATCTCGCAGCCTTCTCTGAAGGACGCGCCGTTGCGATGGTCGCAACCGACATTGCCGCCCGAGGTATTCATGTTGATGACGTGACGTTGGTGATTCACGCAGATCCCCCGACGGAGCACAAGGCGTATCTCCATCGCTCGGGAAGAACAGCTCGTGCCGGCAATGAAGGTGCGGTGGCCACGCTCGTCACCGAGTCAGAACGCCGCGAAGTGGCTGCAATGACTCGAAAGGCCGGCATCAAGCCGAAGGTCACCGCCACGACGGTTCATCACGAAATCTTGAAGGAATTGGCGCCCGGTGCCCGGATGCTCAGGACTCGCGAGGAAATTGAGATCCTGCTTCCACCAGTGGTCGCTGCAACCTCAACGCGAGTTGGGGGCATTGGACCAAATCACGGCCGTCGACGCTCCTCATCGTCAGGTACAGCATCAACATCCAACGCGAACTCGTCACGAGGACGGGGAACTGGGGGAGCTCGTCGAGGCGGCTCGAAGCCAGCGGCGACGAAGTCGGGATCGTCGCAATCTCGGAGGCCTTCGGGGAACAATCGGTAGTCACCGTTGTTCGTTGTGGTACGAAACATCCATGAATAAGTCCCCTACACCAGGCGAAACGCCGAGCGAACTCATTGACGCAAGGATTCTTGAGCTCGACGACTGGCGTGGCGAGGTGCTCGCGAAACTTCGAGCAGTGATCAAGAAGGCCGTCCCTGACATCCAAGAAGAGTGGAAGTGGAACGTTCCTGTTTGGTCACATCATGGACTCATCTGCACCGGTGAGAGTTACAAGAAAGTCGTGAAGTTGACGTTTGCCAAGGGAGCGTCGTTGGAAGATCCTTCCGGCCTGTTCAATTCCAGCTTGGAAGGAAAAGTCCGACGCGCCATCGACTTTCCTGAAGGCTGCACAATTGACGAGCGTGCGCTTCAGGAGCTCATTCGAGCAGGGGCGAAACTGAACGCTGCAAACAGCAAGTAACGGCGCTTCGGTGCACCGTTCCTCGCAGAGGTGGAGCTCAGATCCCCTCGCCGCGGTCGAGGAGGCCTGAGTTTCGCCAATGCGACGCTTGAAAGTTCAGTCCCCGGTCGAGGGATCAATCATTGAACTAATGCGAGTCACCTTGTTGGCTGGGAATCCACCACATCGGGCGTGTTCAAACACGATGTCTTCGTCCGGTGCCACGTAGACGCAGTAGAGCTTGTCTTCCGTCACGTAGCTGTGGAGCCAGTGAATCTCAGGGCCAAGGTTGCAGATGACCTGGTTGGACTTCTCGCTAATTGCTTGAAGTTCCTCCGGTGTCAGGTTTCCAGCCCCAGGGACTTCACGCTCAATCAAAAATTTCGGCATAGCTTCCTCTCTGTCCAGTGGTACCGTACTAAGAGTACTTCTCTTACATACGGCTGGTACGCAATTATGGATACTTTTGGTATGAATGTCAAGCGCAAACTCGACAAGCGCCTCGCGCAGGGCGAAGTAACGCGTGCTGCCTTGGTCGCTTCCGCCCGTGAATTGTTCGGTGAATATGGCTTTGCGGAGACCTCAATGGACGAGATTGTCCTGCAGGCTGGAGTGACCAAGGGCGCGCTCTACCACCACTTTCAAGGAAAAGAAGACTTGTTTCGGGAAGTCTTCGAGCAGGTGCAGCATGAAGTTTCCGACAAAGCGGTAGCGGAGTTTCTTGGACCTGATTCATGGGTAGCGCTCGTAAATGGGTGTGACCTTTGGCTTCGTGCCCACCTCGACGATTCCGTTCGTCGGATCTTGCTCCAGGATGCTCGAGCAGTACTTGGAGCTGATGAAGTTCGAATCGTTGAGAACAAATATGGAGCGGTTGCGCTCCGTGGTGCACTTCGCAAAGCCATCCATGCTGGTGTTCTTGAGCGACAACCACTTCGGCCCTTGGCGCTCCTGCTCATGGGTGCGCTCAGCGAAGGTTGTTATTACATCGCGGACGCGCCTGATGTTGAAGTGGCACGCCGGGAAGTTGTGGAGCTGATTACGAAGATGCTGTCAGCATTTCGACCGATTGGGTCCGCTTGAGGATTCACGACGCTTCTCGGCCTCGTGGGTAAACCTGAAGAGCTGCTGTCATACTCTTCAGCAACCGACAACTCCGGAGGTTCGACCATGGCCAGAAGTATTCACCGAAGGTTTCCGTCGAGCGCAGTGGTTGCACTGTTGGCGGTCGTTGGGACAATGACTTGTTGGTCCGCCGCATGGTCCTCAGCGGCCACCAATACCTCGAGAGCTGTCGCATCGGTCAATTGGACGGCGTCAATCTCGAAGCCCGTTGACCCAACGGCGATTCCGCTTGGTGATGGCCATGTCTCGTCAAAACCAAAGATCAATTACGTCGACTCCTGTGTTACAAAATTCTCTAATCAGGCTGGCGGAGCTTTTCGCGTGGGTCCATGGATCAACCTCACGAAGAAGACCTGGAACTCCGTGACGAAGGTGGCCGTTGTCGGATCCGTTCGTTGGTCAAGTGCCAGCTTTACTGTCGCGACCAACGGGACTCGACGATTGGTCACGACCAACGATCTGCCAACTGATCACACGACCGGGATCTTTCCTGTTGGTTCGACCGACCCGGCATTCAATTACGACCGAAACCCAAACTCCATTAAGGCGCAATCCTTTTCGTGGTCACTTCCATTGAGCCCCGTCGCAGCGAAGACGCCACGATGCCTTGGCCTTGGTCTAATTGGGGTACTCAACGACGGTGTGGTGCTGTTCGATGCGCTCGACGGAGAAGGTCGCGATGCGGGTGCCCATGAGACCCTCGATTCCTACGGTGGACACCCCCAACAGAGCGAGATCTACCATCACCACGCGGTTCCGAACCAGGTGATTGCCGGAGCCACTGCCAGTTCAACACTGGTTGGTTACGCAACCGATGGCTATGGGATCTTTGTCGAGCGGTCGGCTAATGGTGCACTTCTCACCAATGCCCAGCTTGATGTGTGCCATGGCCGGACCTCAAAGGTGCTGTGGAATGGAACGGTGCAGTCCGTTTACCACTACGACGCAACCATGGAATATCCCTACACGCTTGGCTGCTTTCACGGGTCGAACAACGCTTAGGAACTTGCAACACCAAACCTGAAAGCCCTGTGCGTTCCCCGATCTCTTCACGAACGAAAAGATCTCCCATGGGAGCAGTGGCATCACTCGACAAGTCGGATCTTCGCTCGTAAGTTGTACTTGCGTGGCGGACTGGCCACCGAGAGAGGGAGGGTGGTCATGGGTATCCGAATCATCAGCGGGGGGCTCCTCATTGCGGGAACCATCGCACCGATTTCCTTCATCGCCGCACCTGCGGCAAGTGCTTCACCGAGTTGTGGAGCTATTTCATCCTCAGTTGTGCAATCAACGCTTGGGTTGAAGGTCAAGAGTCCAACCAGCAAGAGTGGGTCAAACTCGTACTACGGCTTCAATGAAAAGACCTTGACGTGCAAGTACGTCGGCTCCAAAGCAACGGTGTACCTGGCGTTTGGAACGCCTGCGACGAGTGCGAATTTCTCGAAGTTCAAAGCGTCACTTGGCGGCTTGGCGGTTCCAGGACTTGGAAGTGCCGCATTCAAGACGGTTTCCTATGACAGCCAACACAAGGAATACTTCGAACTCGCTGCTCTCGTTACCGGGAAGGCAATCATCACGGTGAATGCACCGAACGTGACGTCGGCTGGGGAAGTGGCACTCATGAAGAAGGCCATCGCTGCCGCATAGCGATGGGTTGAGCACCTCGACATTGTCGCGGGCTTCTTGCAACGAGCGCAGTGACGAAGGTCCTCGCCTCCTCGACACGACGTTGCGTTCACGAGTGACAGCACCGACGGCGTGCCTGGTTACTGCATGAGGGCGAAGATCGCTCCACCTGGATCGGCAATGACGGCGAGTCGTCCATACGGCGTGTCGTCTGGCCCCGACATCACCGTTCCGCCATACGCCTTCACTGCTTCGACGGCGTCATCGCAACTCGTGACGCCGAAGTAGATCAGCCAATGTGGAAAGGAACCCTCACTCTGATTCACGGTGTCATTGAGGCCAGCAAATTGCGCCTCGCCCTCATTCGCTGTTGCGTAACGGAATTCATCGGAGTCGCTCATCATCGAGGTGGTCCAACCGAAGGCAACTTCGTAGAAGGTCTTCGCGTTGGCGAAGCCAGGAGTGTGCAGTTCAAACCACCGAGCTGCTCCAGGCTCATCAATTGCTCCAAATCCGGAGAAGTCTTTGGGTTGCCAAACGCCGGCAAGTGCACCGCTCGTATCAACGAAAACTCCCATGGCGCCTAGCGTTCCAACATCTATGGCCCCACTCACCATCGTTCCGCCAGTAGCGGTGACCTTCTCGAGACTCGCCGCAGCGTCTTCAACCGCGAGGTAGGGCTTCCACGCTGACGGCATTTGCCCGGCAGACATGTCAGACATTCCGCCGGCGACCGGTACGTCGTCATTGAAGAACATGAAGTAGCCGTGGAATTCAGGGTCGCCTTCTCTTGCCTCCCAACCAAGGACAGCCGCGTAAAACGAGCTGGCAACTGCGACATCTGGGGTCGTGAGGTCGACCCAGCAAAATTGTGAGAAAGGAGTTGAGGAAATCTTTGTCATAGCCCGTCCCTGGTCGTCTTGCGGCTGAATGTAGTGGATCGTACTGAAACGTTCTTGTGACAGTTGGGCTCGGTCGGCGAAATAGGTACGTTGAAATTTGTTGCAGAACCCCCTCTTGTCGGTGGCTCTCGATAACTGAAGCAACTCCGGGTGAATGAGTATCTGACCCCTTGGTCATGTATTATTGCTCACATGTGGGACCAAACCTTCGACGTCGAAGGCGTTTCCGTCCATCAAGCAGGTGAAGGCCCTTCGCTCGTCCTTCTCCACGCAAATGGAGGTGATGCCAACGATTTCGCTTCGATCGTTGAACACTTGGCTCGGACCCACAGGGTCTTCGGTATTGATTGGCCAGGCTGGGGTCAAAGTCAGGCCAATGAGGACCTGACTGCTCTTGGGTATGCAGCCCTACTTCCTCAAATCTTGGACCAGCTTCCAGGTGGACCCTTCACGCTGTTGGGTAATTCCGTTGGAGGGTTCGCCGCGATCAGAACTGCTGCAGATCGTCCTGATCTCGTTCGTTCACTGGTGCTCGTTGATCCGGGGGGCTTCACGCCGAACTGGTTTGGTACACGGATGGCATGTCGGCTCATTGGCTCAACGTTCTTTGCACCGTGGATGATGCGCGTGTTGCCTCATCTCTATCTTCACCGGAGAACCCAAGCGGTGAAGGCAATCCTCGCCCATGCGAAGCAACTGTCGTACAACGAAGCGAGTGTTCAGAGCTTCAGTTCAATTTGGAGATCCTTTGCTGTAAGAGACCACGACGCTCGTGTTGCCGCAGCAATGATCACGGTTCCGACCCTCCTCATCTGGGGACGAAGTGACCCGGTTCTGCCGTGGGTTGTTGATGGGCGTCGAGCGCGGCGAGCACTGCCGCACGCAGAGGTTGTTCGATTTGCCTGCGGGCACCAAGCCTTTGCGGAGATGCCCGAAGCGTTCCTCATCGAGCTCGGGGCGTTTCTTTCGAGGTCGGCGCGGTGACTTCGCAAGAGGGAAGTTGGAATGAACGACCAATGAGCGGTCAATCATGAGACCGATTCACCGATGACAATTCCTGTCCAGCGACGCGGTCCAGGAAGCCAGGCGGGCGAGCTCCATCCAACGCATCGAGAACTGCTCAATGCAGCAATGCGCGTTGCCGCGCGAGAGGGTCTTGGTGGGCTGAGTGTGAGCGGAGTCACCCGAGAAGCTGGTGTTGCCAAGGGCACGTTCTATTTGCACTTTGCCGACCGAGATGCCTTGCTTGTTCGACTGCATCAGCAGTTCCACGACGAGCTCTTTAGGGACATCGTCGCAAGAACCGCGTCATGTGAGCCTGGATATGAACGGACGACAGCTCGAATCTCCGAGTTCCTCGATGGCTGCCGGCGACAAGAAGCGGTGCGAGCGATCTTGCTGCAAGCGAGGAGTCATCCAGCGATCTCGAGCGAAGTTGCGAGGAGAAACAATGAAGCAGCCACACTCCTTCAGGGTGACCTCGTTGGCATTACTGAGCACCCAGTAGAGACGGCGATCCTTCTCGTCGCGGCAACTGCTGAGGTTGCGCTCAACGAATTGGAAGCCAAAAGAGAGCTTCCGTCCCTTCGGGCCGCGTTGTTCGCAATGATTCCCCAACGGCCCATTTCGTGAGTGGCCTCGACTCGTAGCAGCAGTCGGTCAAAAGGATTAAGCGTCAGGCGAAGATTCAGCGAGACGGCGCTGACCGAGGTAAGGGGAAGAGAGGGCGTTAACGCTCTGGCGGCGAGTGCACGATGACAATGGAGTGTGTCGTTGTTGCAGCGTGGCGGAACTTCGCGAGTTCTCTGTACTCAGGTGAGTTCCACCAACTGAGACACTGCTCTTCAGAATCAAATTTGATGATGACCGTTCTTCCCATTGAGCGTTCGCCCTCAAGGACCGTTGGAGCATCGTCATAGGTGATGAATTGGCCACCGAAATTCCGAAGGATGGGGAAGAACCCCTTCTCGTAGATCCGATATCCATCAGGGTCATTGACCGTGAAGTGAGCGACGAAGTGAACTGGTGAAAGTTTGTCAGCCATGTTGACCTTTGCGTCGTTCATTAGAACCGGGCGGTAAACGATCCACTGTCGGTAAGCCGGTTGTCGATATCAACCAGGTGCTTCGACGGAAACCTCGAGGTTGGTGTCAACCACTCCAGAGACCTAGAGCCTCTGGAGTGGTTGCAGCAACGAACTACTAGCCGAGAAGCTTCGCCTTCTGCGTCTCGAATTCAGCGTCGGTGAGGATGCCGTCCTTCTTGAGTTCAGCCAACTTGGCAAGGTCGTCAGCGACGCCCTGACCGGATCCAGCTGCCTTCTTGACGTACTCGTCGAAGGCCTTTTGCTGCTGGTCGGCCTGACGCTCCGCACGCTCGTGCATGCTGCTTCCACGTGCAAGCAGGTAGGTGAAGATTCCCAAGAACGGGAGGATGATGACGAAGATCGACCAAAGTGCCTTCGCACCGCCGCTCAAGTCAGGGCTGCGGAAGATGTCACCGAAAATGACGATGAGAAGCCAGAACCAAATCATGAAGATGAAAACGCCCAGCATGGTGCCAAAAAGGTTGGCAAGTGGGTAGTCGTATGCGGTCATTCGTGTCTCTCCTTAAGAGCTCTTTTGTTAGCGAGATGAGATCTCGACGAGAACGAGCCTACAGGTTTCACCCTGAACTTTGCGTGTTCGATTTGCCTGCTCCAGGCCGTCTGATGTTGTCGTAAAGCCTTGAAGCAAGTAGACAACAGACCAAGACAAGCGTTGGAAGGAACATGCACGTGGCGAATCCACTCGAGTATTCATTCGGAACCGTGAACACTGATACCGCCGGGCGATGGTTGCACCTTTCGCAAGACGAGGACAAGCAAGTTTGGATGCTCAACCTGATGAAGTACAAAGAAGTCGCTGATTACGGAGATGAGTCCCGTCCCAAGATTTCAGGTCGTGAAGCGGACGACATCTACGCGCCTACGGAGGTTCTGGCAGACCTCGGAGCCACGGTTCCTCTCTTTGGTGATGTAGCGCACCAAGTTTCTGACGATATTGCTTGGGAGCGAATTGGCATTGTCCGGTATCCAAGCCGGAGATCGTTCTTCGAAATGCAAAATCGGAAGGACTTTCAAAAGCAGTACGTGCACAAAGAAGCTGGCATGGAGACGACAATCATCATGGGGTGCACGCCTCTCTCAACCGGCGTTGCCCCGACTTCGAAAAGAACCCCCGTCGTGATGCGAGTTCGGCGATTCCACGAAGGTGAAGTCGCTGCGGCTGAGCCAGAGGGTGTCAGTCTCGTTGCGCACTTCAGCGTTGACGGTGTGATTGTTGGCGACGGTAGGAGTTGGGATGACGTCCGGTTCGATGTCGTTGACGAAGCTCTCCTTCCTTCACTTGCCAGCACCGAAGGCGTCGCAGAGCAGATCATCGTCGTGGTGAACCCCTTCATTGAAGATCTCATTGGATCGGTTACGACGGCAGGGAACCCAAACTGACCTGAAGCAATCGACATCACAGATCTCGATCTGGTTTCAGTGCGTTGCCATCAGCGGGGTTGACCGAGTTTCGCAATGCACTCGCAGTCGAGACGTCGATTGAGCAACTCTCAACAGGAGTGAGTCGGCAGGGCTGGTCGCTGGCATCCCGTTGGGAGTTGATGTCCGATTTACGCGACCGCGAGGATCAGCGGGCAACCTCAAAGATGAGGGTTGTGATAGCGACCAAAGAGAGCACGAGGGCTGGAACGAGGTCTTTACCTTGATCTTTCGCTCGCACATGTGAGGCCACTGCTCCAAGGAAGTACAAGGTGAGTCCTGCGGCGGCGGCAACACCAATGGGCTTACTCCAGATTCCGACGATCAGCCCAAGGGCTCCAAGAAGTTCGAGACCCGCGAGCGCAGGGATCAAGTGCTCTGGTACGCCAACATTCGTCATGGTCTCAATCACGTCCGGACGCTTGGTGAGTTTGCCCACTGCAGACACTGATGCAATGAGGCCGAGAATTGTTGCGATCACGATGAGGGCGATGGTCATAGAGGATGCCTTTAAATCTGAGTTGGAGTTTCACCTTAAGAGGGGAGAACGATCAACGAGCCGATTCGGCTGGTTGCCATAACTCGACGCGATTGCCTTCCGGATCGGTGACCCAGCCGAATCGGCCAATACCCTCTACGTCGTGCGCTTGTGCATCAACATTCGCACCCATGTCTCGCAGTTGTTGGAGCATGGCGTCTAGATCACGAACTCGAAAATTGATCATCGACTGTTGAGTCGTTGAACCGAAGTACTTAGTCTCAGACTCAAACGTGGCGACGACCGTCAAACCCTCGTCTTGACGCCACCATCCAGCCTCATCAATGTCCAAGCCCAACTTCTCTTGATACCAAGTGCTCAAAGAGGCTGGGTCGGCTGCACGAATGAAATAGCCCCCGATTCCGAGAATCCGTTCCATTGGGCAATTGTACGACTGGCCCTCTGAGAAAACGGTTCCCTAGGAATGCGCCGACGTTCGCGACTCAATTTGATGAATGCTCGATCTTGCCCACCGTCGAGAGGTGTTCCGCTTTTTCTAGGCCTCTTCTTCGACGATGAGGACGTCGAGCTTGGCTCCATAGGTTTCGCCAAGTCGGTCACCATCGGCTGCAAGTGCTTGTCCCTGTTCGGAACCAAGTGCTGCGCCGAAGCCTTCCATGTCGTTGAAGGCCAACTCGGCCATACGAAAGTACGGTCCGTCGATGGCTTTCGAAAACGTTGATTTCTTGAGTCCTGGAAGGTTTCCCACGAGCGGAACATGCGTTGCGGCATAGTCACGTTCAAAGCCTTCTGGATCTGTTGGTGTTCCCCACAATGCAACGAGCTTCACGGTCATGACTACTCCCCGGGTTTAAATGTTGATTCTGCTGCGACAGCCTATGGCTCAGGGTTCTCCCGTGCTTGGGAGCTACTTCTGGCTGGCCTTAGCTTCGGTTGGTCAGCCCGTTTGACGAGTAGGTCGTGCAACGAGTTCACCGCCACAATTTGGGCAGACATGCTGCAAGGTGTCCGCACATGTCCGACACCACGTGCACTCGAAGCTA
>CAIQUD010000023.1 GCA_903874965.1 uncultured Actinomycetes bacterium
AATGAAGGACATCGGCATCAAGATCAACATTCACCAGCAGGCTGGTTCCAAGCTGTTCGGTGACACCCTTCCAAACCAGAAGTACGACATCATTGAGTTTGCTTGGGTGGCATCGGTTGCTGTTTCTGCGAACCAGGCGATCTACTGTTCTTACACGAACACAGCGGATTGCAGTTCAAACAACATCAACTACGCAAACCCAGCTGTTGACAACTTGCTCTTCCAAGGAGCCAAGGAGACAACTGACACTGCTGAAGCAGCGGACTACAACGCCGCAGACCAGATTCTCTGGACTGACATGGCGACGTTGCCGCTGTACCAGAAGCCAGTGTTTGTTGCCTACACCACTGGAATGAAGAGTGTGTTGGCGAACCCAACGAGTGCTGGAATTACTTGGAACGCCCAGAACTGGTCGCTCTAAGCAACAACTGAGGACTCTTCCGTAGGGGAGCAGCCCAAAGCATCCAAAGAGCAGGGGGACCTAGTCCCCCTGCTCTTTGCTTTCCAGCTGAAGAAGTATTGAGATTGGAGATGTCCTCTTGAATGACCGGTTCTCAGCAACGGGCGAGCTCAATCGGTTCGTTCTGTCGCGAAACGGCACATCAACGTTTGAAAACATCTGCACCCTCTTCTCATCAAGCATCGTGACCTTGACGCCGCCCCGAGGAACTTTCAACCGAATTTGGTGAGGACCTATGTCTTGCTTGAACGCAATTGCCTTCATTCACCAAGAAATCGGTATTCGCTATTGAGGTACAACAACTGGTTGATTCATTGCCACTTGACGCTTGACTTGAACGAACCAAGTCAGCATTGACTGAGTTTGCAGTGTTGGAATCTCATCTCCGAGTGGATGTCTTGCTGTGTTTGGAATCCGAAGGCCTGGTGACGAGTTGTATGCACGCTGGTTGGGGCATCGATGCCTGAATGCTCATCGAGCGCCATAGGTCAGTTCTGAAGCCCCGTGATTTTTGAGCCTCCGCGAAGGACTTCGACCAACTTCGAATGGACAAGCAATTGAATGGTGGAATCCTGGTCGAGTTTCCAGAGCGCTTTTCGCACCCTCATCTCTCCTCTGCAGTCGAAATGAAAGTGGCCCACGAATTGGCACTCATGGGTACCTGGCTTGCGATCAACATGAGTGAGCCGAAGAGCCTGATCCCTTCATCAAGTCAACCGTTCGTCTCAGTGATGACCGGACTTGATTGGAAATCCCTAATTTTGAGGGTAATCCCGACTCGGTCTCGCTCATGCTCTTCTCGTCGGCTTCGCGCAGTTGGGCCAGGAGAGGCGGTGGCAGATGATTCCGTGAGTGATGCCAGCAGGACACCAACGACCTCTTCTTGGTGACGAGACATGCGGTCAGACCGAAGGACTGATGGAGCAACGAAAGGATCTTGGGAGACCGTATGTTTCCGTGACTGCGCACCAGCTCTCAGCGCAACTCAGAAAGTGCTTGGAATACCTTCCTCAGCACTTCGGCGGATACGAAGCACGGACATTGACAGCCGCTTGAAAGTTGGCTCCCCTAACGTCACCATTTTGGCCCGTCAGCATCATGGGTTATCGAGGTCCTTCGATTTCTGACTTTCAGAGCCACCATGAGCAAAGAGGAGATAGCTGTTCATTACCGCACTTCGTTCATCCATCGGCTGGTCCATGAAACTGAATTAGGCGGCTCCACCTAATTCGTCCAAACGAAGTCGGTTCACGACGACCACCCAGCCAGGAGGGACTTTCACTCTGCGGAGGTCCCACATGAGTCGACTTGGGCGAAGTTCAGGCTTCCCTGAATGTTGTAAGATCAGTAGCCATGGTGCGATTCGTGATTCGACGACTAACGATCAGCGTTTTCATTCTGTTCTTGGCTTCAATATTCGTTTTTCTTCTCGTGGCGTTTTCGGGCGACCCACTTGCTCAACTCAAGCTGGATCCCAGAACTCCTCTTGCCACCCTCCAATACCGAAGACACCTGCTTCATCTTGATCTGCCTCTTTGGGAACGCTACTTCTACTGGTTTAGCCATGCCATTCGAGGTGACTTGGGGAATACGATTGCAGGCCTTCCCGTTAGCCCTCAATTGGTCAGCCACATGGTGATCACACTCCGGATGGTCTTAGTGGCCTTGGTATTCTCCGTGATCATCGCTATCGGAACTGGCGTAATTTCAGCGCTATATCGTGGAAAGTTTATTGACAGGACAATAACTTTCACAAACTTCTTCTTCCTGGCGACTCCAGTTTTTGTCACTGGTCTCTTCTTGAAGTTCTTCGTTGCTCTTCCCATCAATCAGCATGCCGGCAAGATCCTTATCTACACGGATGGCGATCAAAGTCCCCTCGCAGATGGGAGTTTCTTTCACCGTCTTCCCGACTATATCGGTCATATGATTTTGCCGACCATTACGTTGATTTTGGCGACATACGCCACTTGGAGCATCTATCAACGATCAACATTGCTCGAAACCATGGATCTTGACCACGTTTTGCTTGCGCGTTCAAAGGGTCTGTCAAGACGGAGAGTCTTACTTCGACACATGTTGAGGAATGCTTTGATTCCGGTCACTACGGTGATTGCTCTTGACTTCGCAGCTCTTTTAGGCGGTGCCGTGATTACGGAGACTGTGTATTCATGGAACGGAATGGGGTCTTGGTTCCTTGAAGGAGTTGGGAATTTAGATGTCAATATAACTATGGCGTATCTGCTAGTTACCGCAGTTTTTGTCATTGTCTTTAACCTGCTCGCAGACATTGCTTATGCCGCTCTCGACCCTCGGATTCGACTCTCATGAAAACTAACGTGACAGCAGAAACAGACGTGAAGGAAGACACCGACCTTGACAGTTCCGGAATGTCGGGAGAGTCAAGAAGTCAGTGGGCACTGGCCCGTCGGCGATTCTTCCATGACCGACTCGCTATTTTTGGGTTAATCATTTTCTCCTTGATTATCATTGGATCAATCGCGGAAATCGTCTTGAATCCTTCTGGATATCAGGACTTGACGGGAGATTACAATCAAGCGCCGTCGTGGCACCATCTCTTTGGAACGACAACTATCGGTATTGATCTCTTTTCCGCATGCATGAAAGGTGTTTTGCAAGACCTTCAAATTGCGCTGATTGTTTCCGTGATGTCCGTCGTCCTTGGTACGACTGTTGGCGCTCTCGCTGGTTACTACGGAGGGAAACTTGACACCTTCCTGATGAGACTGGTTGATCTCATCCTCGTTGTTCCAGGGCTCGCAATTCTGATCGTTCTCTCGAACCAAATCTCTGGGAAGGGAAACGCTTCGCTCTACCTCGCGTTTCTACTCGGTGCATTGTCGTGGACGTACATCGCAAGGTTGGTACGCGCTGAGTTTCTTTCTTTGAGGGAGAGGACATTTGTTGAAGCAGCTCGGGCCTTGGGTGCAGACAACCGAAGAATAATTTTCCGGCACTTAATCCCCAACTGCATCGGCACCATCACGGTCAACGCAACTCTGACGATCGCTGGAGCAATCCTTCTTGAATCGACCTTGTCGTTCCTTGGACTCGGGTTGGTACCTCCGGAGGTTTCACTTGGAATGCTGGTACAGCAAGGTGAAGAAGCGGCCACGACGCAATGGTGGCAATTCGCGTTTCCAGCTTCGATTTTGCTCCTGATTATTCTTTCTGTCTTCTTTATTGGAGATGGTCTTCAGAGTGCACTCGACCCAAGAAAGAATCGAGCCCGGTCATAGCCATGAGTGAAAACATCCTTTCTATCCAAGACTTGAATGTGGACTTTCAGACTGAGGCTGGGGTGGTGCACGCAATCAGAGGGGTGAGTTTTGATCTCAAACCTCAAGAGGTGATTGGCATCGTTGGAGAATCTGGTTCAGGAAAGTCGGTCACATCCTTGGCGTCGATTGGCCTGTTGGCTAGGTCGGCGACAACGACGGGAACGATTCTGATTGACAACCAATCGGTCACGACGATGAGCGAGAAGGAACTTTCGAACCTTCGTGGAACAACGGTTGCCATGATCTTCCAGGATCCAATGACTTCTCTCAATCCCGTGTACACCATTGGTTGGCAAATAGTCGAGGCGCTTCGAGCGCATCAGAAGATTTCGAAGAAAGAAGCTCGAGTCGAAGCCCAAAGACTCCTTGAGCTGGTCGGAATTCCACAAGCTGAGAAGCGACTTGATAACTATCCGCACGAATTCTCAGGCGGGATGCGACAACGAGCAGTAATCGCCATTGCAATGGCAAACCAACCCAAGGTGATCTTGGCCGATGAACCAACAACTGCCCTCGACGTCACGGTTCAGGCTCAAGTACTCCAAACACTTCGAACCGCCCTTGAGATTTCAAAAGCGGCATTGGTACTGATCACTCATGATTTAGGCGTAATTGCAGGATTTGCTGACCGAATTTTGGTGATGTACGCCGGCCGGGTCGTGGAGTCGGGGCTCGTTGACGAGATCTTCTACCGTCCTGCAATGCCGTATACGCACGGTCTCTTGGGCTCGATTCCAAGCATTGACTCAGTGTCGTCAGTTCGACTTCGGCAGATTCCTGGTTCCCCTCCGACGATGGTCGGCACGCACACTGGTTGTCCCTTTGCGGCGCGCTGCCCATTACGTAAGGAGATCTGCTTAACCGAAGAGCCCGAGTTGAAGCTGGTTGCGGCAAGCACCAATAGTTCCATCGGTAGCGAACATCGTTCCGCCTGCCATTTCGCGGACGAAGTTGTGGAGATGCCAGTTGCTTCGATGTTCCCGGACTCGAGTGAAGATTTCAGTGAGGAGTCGAAATGACGGTGCCCGGTACTAGTGGCAGTGGAGAGTCGATTACCGCAGTGAAACCTGTCCTCAGTGTTCGAGACTTAGTTGTCCACTTCCACACCAAGGCAGGAATTTTCATTCAACGTGAAGTCGGAACGATTCATGCCGTTTGTGGAGTGAGTTTTGATCTTGCCGAGGGCGAGACACTCGGACTCGTTGGCGAGTCTGGCTGCGGAAAGACCACAACCGGAAGAGCCATCCTCCAACTCATTCGTTCGAGCAGTGGTGAAGTTGAATTCGATGGGCAAGTCATCTCGACGATGAGTCCCAAAGAACTCCAGGATGTCCGTCGCGGCATTCAAGTCGTCTTTCAGGACCCATATGGCTCTCTCGACCCTCGAATGCCAGTTGGGGAGCAAATTGGCGAGCCTCTCGTTATCCACAATGAGTGGAACAAGCAAGAAGGCCCGAAGCGCGTAGCAGAGGCCATGGAACTTGTAGGTCTCGATCCACGTTTCGCCAATCGTTATCCAAACGAATTCTCCGGTGGACAGCGTCAAAGAATCGGAATTGCCCGCGCTTTGATCATGCGCCCAAAGGTGTTGATCTTGGACGAGCCGGTGTCGGCTCTTGATGTATCAATTCAGGCTGGAGTCGTAAACCTGCTTGAGGATCTGCAGGAGCGATTGGGAATCGCCTACCTTTTCATTGCTCATGACCTCTCCGTTGTTCGTCACGTTTCCAATCGAGTTGCGGTGATGTATCTCGGTCGGATTGTCGAGATTGCCGACAGGGATTCAATCTACGGATCACCGTTGCACCCTTACACGCAGGCACTTCTTTCGGCTTCGCCAATTCCTGATCCAAAGAAAGAGCGCGAGCGGCGAAGAATCGTCCTTGAAGGAGATGTACCGAGTCCGGCTGACCCTCCATCTGGCTGCAGATTTCGAACCCGATGCTGGAAGGCGCAAGATATCTGCGCTTCCGAAGAGCCGATGCTCAAGATCCAAAACAGTGGGCACCAAGTTGCTTGCCATTTCCCCGAGGCTGTCAAAGTCCTCTAACTACCAAGCGCCTGGAGCCGGCCTTATTGGCCGAAGCCTCTCAACTGGATGGCAAGAAGAGGTGAAGTTCTTCATGTTTCACTGCGTTGGTTCGCTTCGTCCATGTAGCGACCGCCTTGGCGAATTGGACTGAACGAAAACGCAATTGCGATCAATGCAGTGAGAAGACCCGTCACAAAATACACACCTGCAACATTGCCAGTAATTCGAATGGCGGCAGCCCCAGCGAGCGCTCCGAGCGGGATGGCTGACCACGCAACGACTCCAGCAACCGAAATCACACGACCATAGAGCCTTGCAGGCACAATCGTTTGCCGGAGGGTACTCGTGTTGATGTTGAGGAAGAGTCCAAATCCGGCAGAGACTCCCCACAGGATCATTGCAGCAGGAAATGTTCCAATCACCGCCATGAGCGACACCGCCAGCCCGCTGATGACAAGTGTGCCCAGACAGCACACCACAAAGCTGAATTGGCGACGAATCGGTGCAGCGGCGAGACCGACAATGACGACTCCAGCCGCACCTGCGGCAAAGAGCATCGCTGTGCCGACGTCACCGGTATGAAGGACACTCTTGGCATAGAGCACGAGCTGTGAACCTTCGGTTGCTCCGACAAAATTGACCAAGGCCATCATGATGGAAATTGACCGAAGCACCGGATTTGCCCATACGTAGGCAAGCCCTTCCTTGACGTCGCTGCGGATCGTCGTCTTCTCTTGCGGACCCTCACCTTCTTTTCCGGCATCGAAACTTCGATGAATGAGGGCCAGGGTCAATGCGGAGAGGAAGAAGGTGCATGCATCGGTAATCAAAAGTCCACTCATGGAAATGAAGGGCACAAGCACTCCGGCCAACGCTGGGCCGACGACGGCACCCGCCGAGTTGGTCGCCATGATTCGTCCATTTGCTGCAACGAGATTCGTTTGATCGACGAGGCTCGGAATCGCTGCAAACTCACCACAGTTGAACAAGATGCCGAGTGACGACTGGAGAAAAGCGACAACGTAGATTTCCCACACCCGCAGATATCCCGTGAGCTGGAGCAACGGCAACGCGAGGAGTACGAGCCCGCGCGCAATATCGGTTGCCATCATGAGTTGACGCCTAGGCAGGCGATCAACGAGTGCACCAAGCACCAATCCGAAGAGAAGATAGGGCACAAACTCCGCCACGGTTGTGTAGGCGAGACCCATTGAAGACTTCGTCAATCTATAGACGAGCAGCGGAAGCACGAACATCGTGAAGGAACTACCAAGTTGTGAAGTGAGTTGCCCCGAGAAGTAGAGCCAAAAGTCTCTCCCGAGCTTCGAAGGCTTGGCCTTATTCACTCCCTCAATTGCTCCAACTGCTTCTGCCATTGGCGAGACGCTAGTTGACGGCATTTCCTCTCGAGGCCGGACCTAGTCTCTCTATTCGGGACGCTCACGTCTGTTTCGCTGGAGGTTCCAACTTGATCGGTGGTGTTCGGTGAGTCCGAACTCCTCAATTGCTTGAAGGTGCTCGGACGACAGGTATCCCTTATTCTTCTCCCACCCATAGTCCGGGTATTGAGAGGAAAGCCCAACTAAGAGTTCATCGCGAACAACCTTCGCCAGGACGCTCGCTGCGGAAACACTCGCACATGTCCTGTCTGCCTTGACCAGCGTTCTCACCGGTGGAAGGTCAACGTTCGGGTAGTCAGGAGTATCGAGTTGCGGCTCAAGCGGCAAGGTCAACCAATCTCGCTTCCCATCGAGGAGCAAGACCTCTGGAGAATGGTTGAGCTGAGCGAGCGCGCGGTAACCAGCGAGTCGAAGCGCAACCGTCAAGCCATATCGGTCAATCTCAACAACGCTCGACATGCCGATCGAACTTTCGATCGCCCAAGACTCGACCTTCGGCACTAACGATTCTCGAGCAACCGCCGAGAGTGCCTTTGAATCTTTCAATCCCGTGGGGATCGGGCCTACCTGCACACCAACCACCACGATGGCGCAAGCACAGGGTCCAACCGCACTCCCAGTACCAACTTCATCAATACCTCCAACGAGGCTGAATCCTTCATCCATGAGCGCGAGCTCGACCTCGAGCGTTGGATGAGCGCTTGGAGCTTGTCGTCGATTTCCGACCTGCTTGCTCCGCTCATCCTTTGAGCGCACGTCGTTGCACCTTTCCTAGTTCCGTGCGAGGGAACTCTGCACATTGCACGTATCGCTTAGGACGAGCCGGCGGGCGAAGCGAGTCTTCAGCTGCTTTGCGAAGCACCTCGAGATCGATTGAGTCACCAATTGGAATGACCCACGCAACGACCTCTTCGCCCCATTCTTCAGACGGTCTGCCCGCCACTGCCACGTCAGCCACACCTGCAACATTGAGAAGGACTGCTTCCACCTCCGCCGGGAAGACGTTCACACCCCCGGTGATGATGAGGTCACTCGACCGTCCAGCAATGCGGATCCAACCACTCGCGTCTTGCTCGACAAGATCTCCGGTAGCGAAGTAGCCGTCTTCATCCACGGGGAGTTCCATCGCTACTGGTGCGAGGAATCCAGGCGAAGCAGCTGGTGTCTTCACCAACAACTCCCCCGTTGAGGCAATTCGAAGCTGAACGCCATCAAAGGGAAGTCCGACCCAGCCAGGCCGCCGCTCTCCATGAAGAGGATTTGAGAGGGTGAGCAGTGTCTCGGTCATGCCGTATCGCTCAAGCACCGGAACGCCATTTGTTGCAAGCCGTTCTGAGAGTCCGCTATCGAGCGGCGCAGATCCAGAGACGCAGAGTCGAAGTCCCCGAAGACCATCAACGAGTCCAGAACGATCCAGCCGGTGATACATGGTTGGCACCCCGTAGAACATCGTCGCTCCTCGTGATGCTGCTTCTGCGACCACTTCGGGATCGAACTTCTCATGCATCTCGATTGAGCCGCCAACAAGCAAGGTGCCGAGCAGTCCAATGATGAGGCCGTGGACGTGGCTCCACGGCAGCGCCAGAGCTAGCCGATCGAGTTCGGTGACCTCCCAGGCGTTCGTGACCATGGTGCATCCAGCTAGAACCGTTTCATGGGTGTGGCGGACTACCTTCGGTGTTCCTGAAGACCCAGAGGTCATGACGAGCAGCGCATCCTCGACAGTTCCATCGCCCCCTACAACCCCTGTGGGTTGAAGCGCGGCGGACGCATCAGCAATTCGCGCGTCAAGAATCCACTGCGCACCGACCAATGTCGCAAGATCTCTGCAGTCTTGTTGGGAAACGGCTTGGCTCACTTGAATAACGGTTGATCCGATCTTCCAACAGGCAAGCAGGGATGCGACCGTTTCAACGCAAGGGTGCACCAAGACAAGTACTCGATGCCCAGGGAGTAGCCCGCGTTGCTGGTAAGCCAATGAGTGCTCCCCCGCCAACGCTTCCAAATCACGTCTCGTCGCCTCTACGCGGGCATTTGTGTCGAGCAAGGCTGGAGCTGCGGGACTTTCTGCAGCGAGTGAGGCAAATACCCCAGAGAGTCGCCTGGAGGATTTCACCCTGCGAGCCTATCCCTGACGGTTCAAGTTGGTCGTATCCTAAGAACCATGTCTGAGCGCCGAACGATTGCCGTTGTCCCCCACACCCACTGGGACCGTGAGTGGTACGAACCATTCCAAACATTCCGCTTCAAGCTGGTTGAACTGCTTGACACGCTTCTCCCTCTCATGGAGCAGGATCCGAGCTATCGGCGCTTTCTCCTCGATGGTCAAATGGCAGTTGTTGACGACTACCTCGAGATTCGTCCTGAAAATGAAGACCGTATTCGCGCGCTCGCGGCATCGGGTCGGCTGACGATGGGACCTTGGTACATCCTCATGGATGAATTTCTCGTCTCCGGCGAAACCATTGTCAGAAATATCCAAATGGGCATCAAGCGAGGAGCGGCATTTGGCGGGGTGATGGAGGTTGGCTACCTGCCAGACATGTTCGGCCACATCGCTCAAATGCCGCAAATTCTTTCCCAAGCGGGTCTCACCGACACCGTTCTGTGGCGAGGTGTGCCAAGTGCAATCACGAAGACAGGCTTTCGCTGGGTTGCACCGGATGGCTCGTCAGTTCGTGCCGAGTACTTGCCTGTTGGTTATGGGAACGGTGCGGCCCTCCCAAGTAATGCTCCCGCACTCGTGCATCGTGTGACCGACCATGTGCAAGAGATCGAAGCCTTCCTCATGGGGCCGCTCCTGCTCATGAATGGTTCAGATCACTTGCTGCCACAGGCACACCTCGGACGAGTCCTTGAGGAAGCCAACGCACTCCAAGATGACTTCCACTTTGAGATCTGTTCACTCCCGGAGTATCTCCAAATGGTCGAACGAGAAGGTCTTGAGGAGTGGACGGGTGAACTCCGCTCAGGATTTCGTTCGAACATGCTGATGGGCGTGACGTCGAATCGAGTTGACGTCAAGCTTGCCGCAGGAATCACCGAGCGCGCACTCGAGCGTCGTGCCGAACCCCTTGCCGCACTCTTTGGCAGTCCCACTGCTTGGCCAGAACAATTGCTTGAGCTTGCGTGGCTCGAAGTCATTCGCAATAGCGCTCACGACTCGATCTGTGCGTGCAGTGTCGACGAGGTCGTGGCAGCGGTTCTTTACCGATTTGCCGAGGCTCGCACAATCGCCGAGGGCATTGAGGGCAAGGTCATCTATGAACTCGCCATGAGTTTTGAGGAGGGAGGTGAATACGTCCTCAATGCAACTCAATCCTCGCGTGGAGGGGTCGTGGAATTTGTCCTTGCTGGCGATGACGTTGACGAGACCTCGATGCAAGTGCTGTCAGAGGCATCATCGTTCCCGTCACAAATGGATGTCGATGGTGAAACGCTTCGGACCATCTTGGGGCTTCTCAATGGCCCTCGAATCACCAATGATGCATGGATTCTTTCTGCGTCAGTTGAAGAGGTCGATGACCAAACGATTGCGCTCTCGATCGCCATTGGTCCAAATCCGAATCCCCTCGTTGAACTGGACGAATTGCGGCGTGATCTCTACACGCGAGTTGGAGCGAATCCAGCGCTGAAGGCGAAAATCTCGATCGATCAACCCAGGATCCGACGTGTTGCAACAACGATTGCACCAGTCAACGGGTTTAGTTGGAAGCCACTCCA
>CAIQUD010000024.1 GCA_903874965.1 uncultured Actinomycetes bacterium
AGGATGTCTCTCAATCAATGATGGAGTGGTACTGGCCAGAAGGCACCACCGACCTTGATCTGCCGGGCTACCGACCCCCGACATCGGTCGATCTAGCGGTCATTGCCGAAGCAATTCGGATGATTGGGGAAGCAGAACGTCCGGTGCTCTACGTGGGTGGCGGCGTACTGCAGGGCAATGCCTCCGCCGCACTGCTTGCACTCGCTGAGCGAACTGGAGCACCGGTCGTCACGACTCTGATGGCGCGTGGTGCATTCCCTGATTCGCACCCGCAGCACTTGGGGATGCCTGGAATGCACGGAACCTATGCAGCCGTCACGGCAATTCAGCGCTCCGACCTTCTGGTTGCCCTCGGCGCTCGATTTGATGATCGAGTCACGGGCAAAGTCGACGGGTTCGCACCAAAGGCAAAGGTCATTCACCTCGACGTTGATCGCGCCGAACACGGCAAAGTTCGTCGGGCGGATCTCTCCATCGTGGCGAATGCAAACATCGCCGTTGCAGCGCTCGCGGAAGCGGCAGCTGCCGTGCAGCCAAGTGATCTTTCCCTTTGGTGGGAAGAACTTCGCGGCTTTCAAGCGAACTTCCCGCTCGCCTATGACAAGGCGGAAACTGGCGGACTGTTGAAGCCGCAGATGGTGGTTGAGACCCTGAATGCCATGGCGCCAGCCGGGACCATTGTCGCCTCCGGCGTTGGACAGCACCAGATGTGGGCTAGTCAGTATTGGGACTTTGAAGAACCGCGCACCTGGATCAACTCCGGTGGAGCAGGAACCATGGGCTTTGCCGTTCCAGCGGCCATTGGTGCAAAGGTCGGCCGGCCCGATAAGACGGTTTGGGCGATCGATGGGGATGGCTGCTTCCAGATGACGGCCCAAGAGCTCGTCACGGCACGCTCGGAAGGCATTCCGATCAAGGTCGCGATTCTCAACAACGCGTACCTTGGCATGGTTCGTCAGTGGCAAGAGATGTTCTATGAAGAGCGCTATAGCGAGGTGTATCTCTCCCCAGATCTGCCCAACTACGTGATGTGGGCGGAATCCATGGGATGCGTCGGCATTCGCGTCGATGATCCTGATGACGTCCCGGCCGCCATTGAGCGAGCCAATGCAATCGACGATCGCCCGGTTGTCATTGACTTCAGGACCGATGCGTCGGAGAAGGTGTTTCCAATGGTTGCTGCCGGTTGCACCAATGATGAAATTCTCGTCCATCCAAGTCAGCAGGTGACCAAGTGACCCCAGAGCCCGTTGAGTATGAGCCAATCTCGGGAGAGATTCATCACCACGTCTTGTCAGTTCTCGTCGAGAACAAAGCCGGTGTTTTGCACCGTGTCGCCGGACTGTTCTCGAGACGTGGCTTCAACATTTACTCGTTGGCCGTCGCGCCGACTGATCCGAGCCACAAGTTCAGCCGAATCACGATCGTCGTTGATGCGGCATCCGCACCGCTCGAACAAATTGTGAATCAGCTCGACAAGCTCATCAATGTTGTGGAAATCGATCACGTCAATGAACGCCAAGTCGTCGAGCGGGAGCTGTTCCTCGCGACGATCTCCGTTTCCGCTGAGGAGCAAACTGCCGCAATTGCCCTCTGTGCCAACGTCGGCGCTCAGGTAGTCGATGCCGGGGCAGGCGAGATGACGGTCATGTTGGCTGATCACCCTGACTCGATCAACGCCTTCCAGGAACTGCTTGGGGTCTTCCGGATTGATGAACTCCATCGGACCGGTCTTGTCGCCCTGCCTAAACTGTCCGCCCAGTAGCTCAGGAACCCTGATTTCGCCGAGCAATACCAACAATTTCTTCTCACAATAAGGAGCAACAATGGCAACGATGTACTACGAGCGCGATGCTGATCCGTCACTCATTGCAGGACGAAAAGTCGCAATTCTTGGTTATGGCTCGCAGGGCCACGCCCATGCCCTCAACTTGATGGAATCGGGCGTTGACGTCCGAGTTGGACTCCGCGAAGGTTCTTCATCGGTCGCCAAGGCAACCGAGGCAGGCCTCAAGGTGCTCGGTCTCGCCGAGGCCGCTGCCTGGGCAGATCTCATCATGGTGCTCCTGCCTGACACCGAGCAGAAGGCCGCCTACGAGGCCTACATTGCTCCGAGTCTCAAAGAGGGCGACGCACTCTTCTTCGCCCACGGGTTCAACATTCGCTTTGGCCAGATCACCCCTCCAGCGTTCGTTGACGTCGCGATGGTTGCCCCGAAGGGACCTGGTCACCTTGTTCGTCGGACCTACACCGAAGGGGGAGGCGTTCCAAGCCTCATCGCGGTTCACCAAGATGCGTCAGGCTCGGCCCATGCATTGGCGCTCAGCTATGCCCACGCCAATGGCGGAACTCGAGCAGGAGTTCTCGACACCACCTTCACCGAGGAAACCGAGACCGACCTCTTTGGCGAGCAAGTGGTGCTGTGTGGTGGGATGACCGAACTTGTTCGTGCCGGATTCGAAACGCTCGTTGATGCTGGCTATCAGCCAGAGTCTGCCTACTTCGAGTGCCTCCATGAACTCAAGCTCATTGTCGACCTCATGTATGAGCAGGGCATTGCTGGAATGCGCTACTCAATTTCTGACACCGCAGAATACGGAGATCTCACCCGTGGCCCACGAATCATCAACGACTCGGTGCGGGCAGAGATGAAGAAGGTGCTCACTGAGATTCAAGACGGTACGTTTGCCGACGAGTGGATTGCGGAGAACCGCAATGGACGACCGAACTATGAGCGCTTGAAGGCCGAAGGCGCAGCGCATCAGATTGAGTCAGTTGGTGCGGAGTTGCGTGCGATGATGCCGTTCATTTCCGCTGGCAAGACTCGGGTCCAGGACGCCTCCGGGGGCTGACCCTAACGCCCACGAGCAACAGCAACGACGTTCAGACTCCGGGCCTCTGTTGAGTGCCCGGAGTCTTGTCGTTACGTCCTTAGTTGGCGAGTGCACCGACGACGTGATTGATGGCGCCACAAAGCACCGCGATGTCGTCTGGCTCAATGGCCGGGAACATCGCAACTCGCAACTGATTGCGTCCGAGCTTGCGGTAGGGCTCCGTGTCGAGAATCCCGTTGGCTCGGAGAACCTTCGCAACGTCAGCTGCGTCGATGGAATCGTCGAAGTCAATGGTGCCAACGACATGGCTCCGGTCTTCAGGATGGTCGACGAAAGGCCGAGCAAATCCTGATTCGTCAGCCCAACTGTAGAGAATTTCAGCGGAGCGATCGGTTCGAGCGGTAGCCCACTCAAGACCACCTTGCTCGTTCATCCACTTGATCTGCTCGTTCAAGAGAAACAGGGTGGCGAGTGCTGGTGTGTTGTAGGTCTGATTGAGTCGTGAGTTATCAAGCGCAGTCTTGAGATCGAAGAACGCCGGAATGAATCGATCGGTCGCGGCGATCTGCTCGACACGCTCAATTGCGGCTGGCGACATGAGGGCAAGCCAGAGGCCACCGTCAGAGGCAAAGCACTTTTGCGGAGCGAAGTAGTAGCAGTCGAATTCGTTTGGATCAATGGCAAGGCCTCCGGCTCCGGAGGTCGCGTCAACAGCGACGAGGCCACTTGCGCCCTTCGGGCGTTCAATCCGCATCGAGACACCGGTCGACGTCTCGTTATGGGTGAAGCCGTAGAGGTCGATCTCGGGATTTGCAACGGCATACGGCCGAGTCCCAGGTTCTGATTTCAAGACCTCAGGGTCCTGAAGCCACGGTGCAGCCTTCGCAGCACTCGCAAACTTTGAGGAGAATTCGCCGAACGACAGGTGCTGGGATTTGGCTTCAATCAGGCCGAATGTTGCGATATCCCAAAACGCTGTTGCGCCACCATTGCCAAGAAGCACTTCATATCCATCGGGAAGGCTGAAGAAGTCCGCCAGGCCTGATCGGACTTCTCCGACAACATTCTTGACCGTGTTTTGACGGTGCGAGGTTCCGAGATACGAGGTCGTCACTGCTTCGAGTGCCTTCGTTTGGGCCGGGCGGACCTTTGACGGGCCGCAACCGAAGCGTCCATCAGAGGGCAGGAGGTGCTCAGGAATCTGAATGTCGACTGGATTGGTCATGTATGTAATCATTACAGAGTGACCTCACGTAAGGAAACCGCCCGAATCTCACGTCGACTGGCAACGCTTGCGCCGTCGGCAACCCTCGCCGTTGACGCTCGCGCCAAGGCGTTGAAGGCCGCTGGACACGACGTCATTGGCTTTGGGGCAGGCGAGCCAGACTTCGCAACGCCCGATCACATCGTCGAGGCTGCGGTTGCTGCCGCACGTGATCCCAAGAACCACCGCTACACGCCAACTGCAGGTCTGCCGGAACTTCGCGAAGCAATTGCCGCAAAGACACTGAGGGACTCTGGCCTCGTGATTGAACCAACCCAGGTGTTGGTCACAAATGGCGGAAAGCACGCGATCACGAACGCTTTCACAGCGCTTATCGATCCGGGTGACGAAGTCATCGTTCCTGGTCCGTTCTGGACGACCTATCCAGAAGCTGCAGCGCTTTGCGGTGCAGTACCAGTTGAACTCATTGCTAATGAGTCGACGGGCTTCAAGGTTACGGTCGAGCAGCTTGAAACCGTGAGAACGACCAAGACCAAAGTGCTGGTCTTCGTGTCGCCATCGAACCCAACTGGTGCGGTGTATCACCGTGAAGAAATCGAGGCCATTGGTCGCTGGGCGGCTGAACACGGGATCTGGGTCTTGTGCGATGAGATCTATGAGCACCTTGTCTACGGAGAGGCTCGCCACTATTCGCTTCCTGTCGTCGCCCCTGAAATTGCCGATCGCTGGGTGGTCGTCAATGGTGTTGCGAAGACCTACGCGATGACTGGTTGGCGCATTGGCTGGGTTCTCGGTCCACGCGATCTCATCGACGCAGCAATCAACTATCAGTCCCAGACCACGTCAAACGTCAACAACGTCGCTCAGCGGGCTGCGCTCGCCGCAGTCTCGGGAGATTTGACGGCCGTCGCGGAAATGCGCACGGCCTTTGATCGACGCCGTCATCTCATGGTTGAAGGGCTCAATGCCATCAACGGCGTTTCGTGCTCAATGCCTGATGGGGCGTTCTATGCCTTTCCAAATGTCACTGGACTCTTGGGCAAGCAGATCGATGGAAGCCGTCCCCAAACGAGTGCCGAGTTGGCAGAGTTGGCGATTGATGTTGCCAAAGTGGCAGTCGTGCCAGGCGAAGCATTCGGTGCCCCTGGCTACTTCCGGCTTAGCTACGCGCTCGGTGACGACGACCTTGTCGAAGGTGTTCGACGCCTAGCCTCATTGTTTGACAGCGCAACTGAGTAGTTACTCAACTTCGCTCCGACCTACCTTCAGAACTACCCGAAAGGACCCTCAGTGGCCCGTGTCCTCGTGACAGAGAAAATTGCGCAAAATGGCCTCGACCTCTTGGCAGAAGCAGGCCACGACGTCGATGTCCAAGAGGGGCTCACTGAAGAGCAGCTCATCGCAACAATTCCCGGTGCAAGTGCACTCATCATCCGATCAGCAACGCAGGTCACTGAAGCCGTCCTTTCGGCGGCTTCTGATCTCATTGTTGTTGGACGTGCGGGTATTGGACTCGACAATGTTGACGTCCCGGCCGCAACCGCTCGCGGTGTCATGGTGGTCAACGCCCCGCAGTCAAACATTGTCTCTGCAGCGGAGCAGACGATGGCCCTCATGCTTGCAATTGCAAGGAACGTGCCCCAGGCACACTCCGCACTCATGGGCGGAAAGTGGGAGCGATCGAAGTGGGAAGGCGTCGAGCTCTATGAAAAGACGCTCGGTGTGTTTGGTCTCGGACGAATTGGTGCGCTCGTTGCGCAGCGCGCACTTGCCTTTGGGATGAAGCTCGTTGCCTATGACCCGTATATTTCCGCGGAGCGAGCAAAGCGAATGGGCGTTGAACTGCTCACCGTTGACGAGGTGGTTGCGCAATCCGATTTCATCACGATTCATCTTCCGAAGAACAAAGAGACGATTGACCTCTTCAATCTCGAGTTGTTGAAGAAGGCGAAGCCTTCCCTTCGTCTCATCAACGTTGCTCGAGGTGGGATCGTGAACGAAGACGATCTCGCCGTGGCGCTGCGCGAAGGCATCATCGCTGGAGCGGCACTTGACGTCTTTACCAAGGAGCCAACGACCGAGTCGCCCCTTTTTGAGCTTTCCAACATTGTCGTCGCTCCTCACCTTGGCGCATCGACCGTCGAGGCTCAGGACAAGGCGGGACTCACGATTGCTGAGCAGTTGATCCTGGCCCTCAACCAAGAGTTCGTTCCGTTCGCGGTCAACGTTTCTGCTGGCGAGGTCTCAGGAGCAGTTGCCCCGTTCATGCCAGTCGCTGAGCAACTTGGGCGTTTCTTCGCAGGCCTGCATGATGTGGCGCCGAAGAACCTTCAAATCGAATTCGCTGGCGATCTTGCCGGGGCTGGAACCAAGATCCTGACGCTGTCGGTGCTCAAAGGTTTCCTTGGAGCGAATTCCTCCGAGCCCGTGAGCTACGTCAATGCTCCGCAGTTGGCGGAAGCTCAGTCGCTGACCGTTGAAGAGACCTCAACAGTTGTCAGCCATGACTTCGTCAATCTCATTACGCTTCGGACCGCTGATCACTCGCTATCAGGAACCCTGGCCGGCGTTGGTATTCGAACCGAGCCTCGCATTGTGAGTGTCGATGATCACCTTGTCGACGTGAAGCCAATGAAGGACATGCTGGTCGTTCGCAACGATGACCGTCCTGGCATGATTGGTGGCGTTGGGACCGTACTTGGAAGTGCAGGTGTCTCCATCACCAGAATGGCGGTTGGTCCATCGAGAGAAGGCAACACAGCGCTCATGGTGTTGGCGACGAGCGGGCCAGCGAGTGACGACGTCCTCAGCCACCTTCGATCGATCGATGGCATTTTGAACGTCCATCGCGTCAGCTTGTAGAGAACTGCGGAACTAGGCGGCAGCGGGTTTGCGAGCAACCTCGCGGTAGTTCACCAAGCTGCGGGTTGTCGATCGCGACGTTTGTTCTCCCTTGTTCCGCTTGACGCTGGCGATGCCGATGCCTGCGAGAACGAGCACAACCAAGATCATGAGCTTCTTCATGGCTGAGAGCCTAGGCACCGTCCCGGAGGGCAAGTTCACGTTCGGAATTGAAGGCACCGGAGACGGAGCAATCGTGGATTTCCGTCGAATCCTGATGCCTCACGTCAAATCCTCCGCGAACGCTGATTCATTGCCTCACCAAAAACCTCCGGATCAGGTTTGGAGTTAAACGACCGATTGACGTTCATTGGTG
>CAIQUD010000025.1 GCA_903874965.1 uncultured Actinomycetes bacterium
GGACGGCGCACGATATTGACCAGCGGGACCGCCTCTTCGGCACAGAGCCTGACCAACATCTGCCCAAGATTCGATGCTGCGGCAGTGTGCATCAGCGCGTGGTGGCCCTCAAGCCTCATTGTTTCAACCATTCCGAGCGCAGTCAGTGGGTTGACGAAGGAGGACGCACCGGCTCGAGCGGCGGTGCCATCGGGAAGGAGGAGGCACATTCCAGCTTCGACTACTCGATACGTTGCGTACATCGAGCCACCGGCGACGGAGACAACCCGTCCAACGAGGGCATCAGCTTCAGGGCTGCCACCGCTGGCGATCACCGTTCCCGCTCCCTCGTTGCCGACGGCCATCGACTGCCCTAGACGCCCGCCAAGACCTCGGAGAATTGACGCTTCAATCTGCGCCCGCAGGATTGGTCGCTCTTCGGTTCCAGATGCTTCAAGCGTGTCAAGGTCCGCTGCCGCGAGCAAGAGCCCGAGGTCAGAGGGATTGATTGGTGAAGCTTCGACGCGCAGCAGAACCTGGCTTGGAGTGAGTGCAGGAAGGTCAACCTCGTGGAGCGAGAGTTCAAGTTCACCTTGGTCGGTAACGAGAGACCGGAGTTCAAGGTTGTTGGTGGGCATGTTCGTAGGCATCGGGATCCTCTGCGGTAGTCGTCAGCATGATCGTAGAGACTTCGTACACTGATGGCTCAAAGGGAATTCGAATCACTCGAAACAATCAGAGATTTCTGGCATCACTTCGGCACGGTTGAATGGGATTTGGGCTCGAACTCGGACATCTTTTGTTCCTGAAAATGCGGTACCTAGCTGAGAATGCACTGACGTGATGGACACATGCCGCATCCCGTCAGATTGCTGATGGATATCTCTTGGTGAGGATGCTGAATCGGTCGGATAGATCTGTGATGGCGCGCTATCATGATGTCATGACAAAGAAGACCACCACTATTCGAATGCCAGAGGATCTCGCTACGACAGTTGAAGTCGTAGCTCGAGGTCGTGGAATAAGTGTCAATACATTGGTGGTCGATGCCTTGACCGCGGAGGTCGAGCGTGTTCGTCATGACGACGAATTCATGACAAAGCTCAGGGAGATCACCGAGCGGGACCGAGAGATCTTGGACCGTTTGGCGCAGTGAGATATCTCAGCCTTGCTGAGGCGCTGGTGATCGCTGAGGCAGTGACTGGACTCGACTTTGTGACGCTCGCTCGGAGTCCAAGAATTGACTTGCTCGACTCAGCTCTCCATGCTCCACAAGCCTCCTTTGGTGGCCAGGACCACTATCCGAAACTCATCGACAAAGCAGCCGTACTTGCAGTTCGCATTGCAAAGAACCACCCACTTTTGGATGGAAACAAGCGGCTGTCATGGGGCCGCCTCAACATGTTTTTGCAGGTGAACGGTCACCAATTGAATGTCGAAGTTGACGATGCAGTTGCAACAATGCTGGCTGTGGCAGCCGGCGACATCGACGAGGCCGCAATGGCCGAATGGCTCAAACTTCGAATGGAAGTTGCGGACTGATCGGCCAACCTTCTGACGGTCGTCGGCTCACTATCTCTTGCCCGACTTTCTAGGAAGAGGCAATGGGACGGCGTTTGATCCACCGAGCATCGCTCAATGTCTGTGCATCAGCCCAGGTAAGGGTAGGAGCTTAAAGATCAGAATCCCCAGGTACTTGTCCATCCACTCTTGCTTATGTGGAAATTGACGGCGCTGTTCGGCCGACAGCTGCGGCTCGACCGATGCCTCAATCCACAGTCCGGCGGCGCTAAACGTATTGATCAGATCGGACATCGTGTAGGTGCGCTTCGTAAGGGCGATCTGATCGTTCCATGAACTGCGGTAAGTGAAGGGAGATGAAGAAAAGTACTCCTCACCAAGCGAAGTCCCATGTTGTTCCGCCCTCTCGAGGGCATAACGAATCGGTTGAGTTCTCGAGAGCAAGATGAACCCGTCTTCGTGAAGCATGGTGCGCGCGTGTTTCAGTATCGGCACCGGATAACTCACGTAGCCGAAGGACTGAAGAAAGAGGATTCGGTCAAAAGCCCGGCCCTTGAGTTCATCGAGCGACGCCAAGTCATTGAGATCGGCATGGATGAGTTCAAGGCCAAGAGGTCGTTGGTCGATGAAGTTGCCATTGATATCGACCCCTACGGCACTCGTTGCACCCATCGTCAGCAACTCTGCGGTTTTGCTCCCATTTCCGCAACCGAGGTCAAGACATGATCGCCCGGAGACATCCCCGAGCAGATCCTTCTGTGCAGGCCATTCGACGAGCTTGTCCAGCGAATCCTCGAGAGCTCGCGCTCTTTCGTAGTCTGGGGCGAGCTCTGACCAGGCTTGATTGGTTCCCTCAACACTGTTCATATGAGTCTTCAATGCTCCCTTCTCTTTGGGTAGTCCATCACGTGAGTGCATCACTGCGCTTGCAGCCAAGTCGCCATCTCAGACGGCCTTCGCCCTGCCATCGAATCGCCGAGTCCTGACCACAGATTCGTTGGAACAACTCGCCGGTACAGAAGCTGCGTGGTTGCTCAACTGTCCATCACTTGGCCCGATCAGAAGTTGCAACAAAAAGTCGGGGTTCGGCCAAAGGCTGGTTGGTGGAGGTGATGGGAATCGAGACACATGGTGTTCTTCGGCTCTACAGTGTCTGACATTTTTGTAGTACAATTTGACTATGAGAAAAGTTGGCATCCGAGAACTGAATCAGCAAACTGCTGAAGTGATTGCTCGCGTTGAAATGGGAGAGCGCGTTGAGATCACGAGGAACGGAACCACAGTCGGCATCATTGAGCCGATACATCCCTCTCCACTTGCTGCGCTCCTCGAAGCAGGTGAATTTCGACCACCTCGCGCCCCCTTACCGACGTTCAATTCGACCGGCGAAACAGTTGTTGATTCGAGCGGTCTTGATGCGGTAATTGCCGACAGGGAGAGCCCCGACCGGTGGTGATGCCTTGTTGATCTACATCGACACTTCAGCGGCAGTGAAGCTCGTTCGGTTCGAAGTTCACAGCGAAGACCTTTCCAGTTGGATTAGAGGGCTGTTGAGTCCTCAGTTTGTTGCGTCCGTCATGATCGAAGTCGAATTACCTCGTGCCACAAAACGCAGTACGCCAATGGATCTTGGAAGAGCAGGCGAGGTGCTGGACGGAATTGGGATCGTCACTCTGTCCCCAAGCATTGTGGCTCGGGCTGCGGGCTTTGACGACCGAGATCTCCGATCGCTCGATGCCATTCACCTTGCAACGGCGGAACACGTCTCCAGCGCTGCGAGGAGTGAGTTCCTTGGATTCCTCTGCTATGACTTGCGTCTCTTGGAAGCGGCACGCAAGGTCGGACTACCAATTCTCGCTCCCGGTCTTCTCTAAGAGTCGTGTGGCGACTTGCGAACTTGTCGTGCGTTCGGATGCCAAAAATTTGGTGGGCGCTGAGGGACTCGAACCCCCGACCTGCTGGTTGTAAGCCAGCTGCTCTAACCAACTGAGCTAAGCGCCCGGGGACGTCATCCTAGGCCGAGTCGCGTCCAGTCAATGGCTCGCTCAGACCCATAGATCCATCAATCCTCTGAACCTCAGAACGGAGCTTGAGTAAGGAGCTGAGCGGCAAGTTCGGAAGTTGCCGCGACAATCGGACGGCGGCTTGCTGGTCCTTCGACAACAAGATCAAGCCCGTCTTCTTCGAGAAACACCGCACCTGCTTCCTCGCAAATGAGGAGCCCCGCAAGGTAGTCCCAGGGATTGATCCGTGAGGTTCCAGCCTGGAGATACGCGTCAAGCGATCCGTCAGCAACGAGGCAACATTCCAAACTCGCAGCTCCAAGCACGCGATATTGCGCCCAGCCGTGATGCTTCTTCGGTAGACCGGAGAACGCAACAATGGCATCGGAAAGTTCAACGGTTCCCGATGGCTTGATCGACGTGCCATCGCGCCATGCGCCTTTGCCTCGAATTGCGGTGTAGGTCACGCCGGTTGCTTGGTTCACGACAAGGCCAACGCGTGGTCCCTCGTCATCGAGAATGCAAAGACTTGTTGAGAAGAACGGCACACCGTGATCACAATTGGTCGAACCATCAATGGGGTCGACCACGCAACGAAGCGCCCGCCCGCCCTCAGTCGTGCCGGATTCCTCTGAAATGACACCGAGCCCGCCGCTCAAGAGCACTTCACACGCCGCCGCATCAGCCACGAGATCGAGCTTGTACTGCGTCTCGCGGAGGCCCGAATAACCCTTCTCCGAAAAGCCTTCAAGGCTTTGCCGAACGGCTTTTCCGGCGTCGACAAGGAGTTCTAAGAGTTGAGCATCGTTCACGATGTCAACCTAGCAACGTGATCACTGCGATTCGGTGCCGCGGCGGCTCGCAGGAGGGCGGATCCCAACCCATGGTGGATTCGGAGCTCAGCGAGGGAGCGCAATCTGCTCGACCTGCACGGGCAGGTAACGTCTGTCCGTGGCCGCTATTGACGTTGCAGGGTATGTCGCTGATCTCAAAGAGCACTCTCCGGATCACGGCTTCCATGTTCACGACGAACGACACTTTGTCGAGACCTACTCTCTGCGCCAGACCTACGAAGTCGACCTCCATCCGGACGATGCGTGCGGTGGCCCACTTGACCTGCACCTCTCGCTCGACGTTGAACCACGTGTCCTCTTGGCCTTTGAAGATGCAGTGGCAACCCTCGACGAAGACCACGATCCACCGGATGACTACTTCTTCCCTCTGACCTTCACCTGGGCACTTCCGCCACTCCCAATGAGCCCAGATCTCCTCCGAATCAACCTCGACCTGAATGGCCTTTGCGGCACGGACCTGCCCATTGAAGTTTCTGCTGTCGACTCGTTTTCTTCACCACTTGAGCCTGCAGAGCGCCGACTCAACGTGGTTGCTCGACGTCCTGTCTCCTTGACGAAGATCCTCAAAGGTGACGAACTGCTCTGCGATGTCTTCGATCGATGCGCACAGGTGAGCAGATTCCTTCGTGAATACGCCGAGCAGTGGCTCGGGTGAAGCGACGCAGGCCCATCTTCAAAGCTGCTGCAGGCCTCTTCCTCGGCGGAGTTCTCCTCGCGGCTTGCTCAACAAGCAATGGTCATGCAGTTGCCGCGTGCAAGCAGGTGGGCGTGGCGATTGCAACGTATCGAACAGCGGCAAGCCTCACTGGTGATGCCCGTCACGAGCGAATTGCTCACGCGCAAGTGCAGTTGACGCGAGCCCTCGGCAACGCAGCAGCAGCAACGTCGGATGATGGCTCCTTCAATGCGCTGCAGACAACCATTAGCGAATCAGTCCGAGTTGGCATTTCCCACGTCATCCCGAGTCTCGAGGCGCAATGCACCACGATCCTCGCGAAGAACCCCTACGCGCCGAATGGCTCCTAGGAACTAGATCTTCGGGCTGTAGCCAGCCGGGAATGTGATCGACTTGAACTCAAGGAAGGCTTCCAAACCTTCGGGGCCGAACTCACGTCCCATTCCAGAGTTCTTAAAACCACCAAATGGCGTGGCAAAGTCGAAGGGCATTCCCGAGTTGACCATGTAGGTGCCGGTCCGAACTCGACGTGCGATGCCGAGACCCCGCTCATTGTCGGCAGTCCAAACAGAACCACAGAGACCGAAGTCTGAGTCGTTCGCAATGGCCAGGGCATCTTCATCGCCTTCATAGGCAATGACCGACAACACTGGTCCAAAGATCTCTTCTTGGGCAATCACCATGTCGTTCTTGACGCCAGTGAAGATGGTCGGCTCGACAAAGTAGCCAACAGGGAATTCCTTGGGACGGCCGCCGCCGAGAGCGATCTGTGCCCCCTGCTCAAGACCCTTGGCGATGTAGCCCTCAACACGGTCACGCTGGCGAGCAGCCAACAATGGACCAACAGCGGTCTCCATGGAGAGAGGGTCACCAACGGTCCATGACTCACTCACTGCAGCCACCAGTGCATCAACGACTTCGTCGTATCGGCTTGTTGGGGCCAAGATTCGCGTCTGCGCGATGCAGGCTTGTCCATTGTTCATGAGCGCATTCGGAAGCAAGGTGGCAATTGACGACTCGAGGTCTGCATCCTCAAGGATGATTGCTGCGGACTTTCCACCGAGCTCGAGGGTGAATCGCTTGAGATTCTCACCGCAAAGTGAACCAATCTTCTTTCCGGCAACCGTTGAACCGGTGAAGGAGATCTTGTCGACCTGTGGGTGGCGCACGAGGTACTCCGCCACTTCACGGCCGGCCGGAACAACTGAGAGCACGCCTTCGGGAAGGCCAGCAAGCTCAAAGAGTTCAGCGAGACGGAACGCATCAAGGGGCGTTTCAGGAGCGGGCTTTAAGACAACCGTGCAACCCGCCGCAAGTGCTGGCGCCAATTTTCCGACCGCGAGGAACAAGGGGACATTCCAGGGAGTAATTGCACCAACGACACCAACTGCCTCCTTGGCAACCAAGACCTCTCCACCAAGAACACCGGTGCGAACTTCATCGAAGTCGAACGTCGAGGTGAGGTCGGCGTAGTAGTTGAGCACCATCATTGGCGCTGCCACTTGGCCCATGTGACTGAAGAGCAGTGGCGCGCCCATCTCTGTCGAGATCAGTTCTGCCATCTCACCCATTTCGGCTGCAATCAGTTCTGCAACTTTGCGCAACACCGCTCCGCGCTCTGCTGGCTTCATGCGTGGCCATGGTCCGTGATCAAAGGCCTCCCGTGCTGCGGCAACGGCTAGGTCGAGATCGGCTTCGGTGCCATCTGGAACAGAGGCAATGACTTGCTCGGTCATTGGGTTGATGACCTCAATGCGTGCTGAACCCTTTGGGGCAACCCACTTTCCACCGATGAACAACTTGTCGTAGCTCTTGATCGCCATGGCGTCCCCCTGATCTCGGCCCCTGCGGGCACTGGAGAAACCATAGCGAGCAACTGCCCCCGTCGTCGAAAGTACCGGCCACAAATCGGCACCTGCTCGGTGATCGCTCTACAGTGACGCCATGCCAGACCTCGCCAATCGTGACCCTGAGTACTTAAAGACGACGCTTGCCACATGGTTTTCGCGACATCTTCCCGAGGGCTCGGATCCTGTCGTGGCGGCAGTCAGCGCTCCGGGTGGGAACGGCTTCTCGAATGAAACCATCATGACCACACTCGAGTGGACGGAGGACGGTGTCCGAAGTGAGCACCGAAAAGTGCTTCGTGTCCATCCAACGAGCCACACCTTGTTCATGGATGCCCGCTTTGAAACGCAGTACAAGGTGATGGATGCACTCACCAAACTCGGCGTCGACTTTCCGCTCCCCACCCTTGGGAACTACGAGACCGACACGCAGTACTTGGGCGTCCCCTTCTTTGTGATGGACCACGTCGAAGGCGATGTTCCCGCAGACAACTTGCCGTATACCTTCGACCCGGACGGTTGGGTTCTGAAGGCGACGGACGAAGAGCGAGCCACTCTCTGGTGGTCCGGCATTGAGACGCTGGCAAGTGTGGCAACGGTCGATCCGTCGACACCTTCGCTTTCGTTTCTCGATCGCCCAGAATTTGGCGCACCTGGCCTCGAGCAACAGATGGGCTACTACCGCGCCTACTTGGACTTCGCCAAGGGCGACCGCCCTCAGCCAACCACCGAGGCAATCTGGGACTGGTTGGTTGCCCACCGTCCAGCGACTGAAGGTCCGCTTGGCTTTTCATGGGGCGATGCTCGAATTGGCAACATCATCTGGTCGGACTTCCGCCCTGCGGCGGTCGTTGACTGGGAGATGGCTGCCTTTGCTCCAGCAGAACTCGATTTCGGTTGGTTCTTGTACTTCAACCGGCAGTTCTCGGAAGGACTCGGTGTCCCTACCCCATCGGGATTTGGCACGCGAGAGGAAAGCATTGAACGCTTCCAAGCGCTCCTCGGCCGGCCAATCAACGACCTCGAGTTCTACGAGGTCTTCGCTGGGTTTCGCTTCTCCGTGATCATGGTTCGCCTGACGGATCTTCTGGTCAAGAGCGGCGTCCTTCCAGAGGACACCGACATGGGGACCAACAATCTCGCTACGCAGTTCACGTCAACGCTCATTGGGCTTCCAACGCCGCTCGAAATGAACGCTGCTGCGGACAGCTAGGCCTTGAGGCCACGCTCAGAAAGCCTGACCTTCAGCCACGCAAGGCTGCCTGGTTCTCCACAGATGTCTTGCCATCCTTCAAGGATCGAGTGAACCTCGTCGAGGGTGCCAATGGTGCCGAGCACTTCCACTTCGAGCTCTGACGATTGTTCAGGAGTCGGAATAATGTCGCCGAATCCGTCAACAACAGGGTTATTTGGCGTGTCGGCCATGAGGTACATCTCGCCCGTGGCTTCGATCCAGCTCAACTGAAAGATTTCGCCGTCTTCGCCTACCCACTCTGACCCGAACTCGATTTCCTCAGAGTTTCGACGTGCTTCATTGCTTTCGTAGAAGTGCTCAAGATCCATGTGGGCAAGCGTACTTGGGTCCCTTGACCGTTCCCCGCAAACCCGTGGGCAACGTGGTGGGCACCGTCGTGGGCAGGCGCGCGCTCATGCTCGCCCGATGGACACCACCACAATCATCACGAACCTAACCATTGACTGGCTCGACACGGAAAAGTCTGATCGGGGACAGCTGCTCCTCCTTGCCCTCGAACCAATTGCTCCCTCCATTCGAGAGGTCGGCCTCACCACGGCATTGTCAACGGGTGGGCCGCTTCTTGTTTCCGAACGATTCAAGCTCCTTACGGAGTTGTTGGAACGCGGTGATGAGGATCCCACAGCTACGAGAGCACTCGTGCAAGCACTCCTTCCCGGCCTTCTGGGTGTTGGCCGAAGCCTTGGCTGGGGAAAGGGGCTTGGATGGGAGACCCCCGGCGACTTGCTCATTGATGCAATTTCTTCAGCCTTCGAGGTGTGTCAAGGATGGGCAGGTCAGCATCGCAAGTACGCAGGACCAGACATCCTTTCGGCCGTCCGTCTTCGACTTCGACGTCAAGGACTGTCGCATCGAAGCAGCCGGACCACCGATCTCTCAACAGTTCACGACCTAGAGGATTTGAGCGGTCAGCTCACCGTTGAAGACATTTTGGCGAAGCGACTGTCGACATTTAGCCACTCGACGGCCACCGTGCTTGTTGGCAGGCTGGTTGCAGATCTCACGTGGGGCGAACTCCGGCGAAGACTCGGACTTCCCGAACGCGAAGTCCATCGCCTTGCTGAAGAGGGGGCGCGGCAACTTCTCTCCGCTTTCGACCTAGCGTCACCACAACGGGAACCTTCCCAAACGCGAGTGGAACGGTGAACGGTGCGACGTCGAGGCGATCAACCCGTCACTTGGGCACTCTTGACCACCGCTTCACTCGGCGTCGCATGCTTGGGGTTTCTCGTTCCTTCTCACCCCGCCAATCGAGCAAACAAGACACCCGAACAACGGGCCGTCGAGATTCCCCCGCAAACTGCATCCCCTTCTTCGGTAGTCCGGAGGAGTTCTTCTCAAGGTTCAACGTCAGGGCTTCAAATCCAGAGAACCGCTTCGGAGAGCCAAGGGGGACGGCAAACTTTGGTGCCGAAGCATCCCGCACCGTCGACTACGACGACAACCACGACGGTTCCAGTGCCGACCGTCGAACCAACCGCTTTCGCGGTTCCTCGCCCGCACCTCAACGGCTACGTCGACGCCCCCGTGGCAGCACTCGCCACCTATCTCTTTCATGGAGAACTCGCAACTGCGATGGTGACGATCAAGAACGAGTCAAGCTCGAACCTCCTTATAACGCTCGGAAATGGGCTTCCGAGCGTCGTCGCCCCAGGCGCGTCATTCGAGAGCCCACTCCCAAACGGCGACAGCCCCCTGCTCATCACCGCAACCGCAATTGGCGTCCAGTCCTACAGCCTCGTGTACACGGGAGCGTCTCTCTGAGCACGACCCCGAGGACCGAAGCACTACGAAGTTTGTTCATTGCGTTCCTCCTGATGTTCGGCATCCCGTCGGCACTGGTGGTGCTGGCAACGCATCGACCTCCAGGTCGCCCACCGTGGTTCACCATTGTTGAACTTGCCCTCTTGTCGATTGCTGGACTTGCCTGGGCGGTCCTCACCTTTGGACTGATCACGTCTACCTGGGCGCACCTTCACGCACGAGGCTCAACCGATAGTCGAGTCAATCGGTTGGCTGGGCAAGTCGCGCTGGCGATCACGTTGCTCATTGGGCTTGGTGGAGCTGCATCTGCCACACCTGCACGTCCCTCTGGGAGCGAAGTTCACTCGGGAGCAACCCAGCAGGATCAGGCGACCATGCGTTCATCGAAAGGCTCGGCAGCAACGTTCTATGTCGTGCAGAACGGTGACTGTCTTTGGAGCATTGCCGAGAAGCTCTATGGCGATGGAAGGCGGTACCCATTGCTCCTTGAAGCAAATTTCCGCCACGTCTTTCAAGGTGGAGAGGTTTTTTCCAATCCACGCCTCATTCGCACTGGCTGGAGACTCTCGGTTCCCGCACTTGATCCTCCAGTTCCACCTCCTCGAAAGGTTCCGGGACCCGTCATCGTCGCTGGAGGCAACCATGAAGAAGTTGCCTCCTCGCACGCAAGCACGCCGCAGGCACCCGTTGCTCTCCAGACGAATCTTGGAGCTCAGCCATCCGACAATGACTTTCTGCCATTCATTGGAGCACTGGGGCTTGGCCTCTTAGCTGGAGCAGCAGGCTCACGTCGAAAGCGTCGTCAGGTTGACGACGAGGACGAGCCTTCAATGCCGCCGGTCGCTGAAGTTGCGCTCGCCTTTGGACAGGAAGTGCTCCAAGGCGGTCTTGTCGATGCTGCCATGACACAACTTGCCGAAGTAGCACCTCGCGGCTCACTACCCGAGATTGCCGACCTTGGACGAGCGAATGGTCAGTTTCACACTTCAACGAAGACCCTCGATCACGTCATCGCGTTCCCCCTTGGCACGAATGACGGCCAGCCCCAAATTGCTCTCCTTCCCCCTGGATCAGTGATGTCCATCACCGGGCCGAATGGACCGGACCTTCTTCGCCTCGGTCAGCTCCTGGCCTCTGCATGGCCAACTCAATACCGAGCCACCGTGACAAGCGATCCAAACGTGGCGGCAGACCACGTCGCACTCGGCGCCGAAGGACCTCTGCTGTTCATTGGTGATCCTGAGCAACTGAGCGAGATGACGCGGAGCGCTGTCGTGGTCGTGACCACCTCGAGTCAAGAGCCCGACCTCGAAGTACGGGCCAATGAGCACATTGAGGTCACGTCGTCATCGGGAACGAAGACCTTTGATCGACTCGGCGTCTCCGCAGACCTCCTGGCTTCCCTGGCGCCAGATCTTGATGAAGCGAACAGCGCTGGGCAAGGCTCGACCGCCGTCGGTACTCCCATCGTTCGACTTCTCACCCAAGTGCCTCGAATTGATGGCCTCGCTGAAGCGCTCGATCCTCGGCGAGCACGTCGTGCCGTTGAAGTTGCGGCGTATCTTGCGCTCCATGTGGCAGCACCACTAACGGGCGAACAACTTCGGACAAGAGTCCTTGGTTCCGACGGCACCGATGGAGCCGCCAAGAGCTTGTCGAATACAGTCTCCACGCTTCGGCGCGCACTTGGCGTCGACCATGAAGGACAGCCCAACTTGCCAACAGCAACTCGTTCGGGCTCGTACCGTCTGGGCATCCACGTGCGATGTGACGTCACCGAACTCGAGGGACTGCTCACGGAAGCTCGTCACTCGACGAATGACTCTGAGGTGATTGCACTCGTTCGGGCAGCCTGCGATCTCATTGAGGGACCTCCACTCGAAGCAGTGGTCTTGGGCTACGACTGGTTCGCCACCGAAGGCCACGCGTCGGCGCTTTCCGTGAGTATGACGACTGCTGTTGCAAGAGCTGCAACCTTTGCACTCGATCAAGGGTTATTTGAGCTCGGCAAGTGGATGGTCGACAGAGCAAGGGTACTCAATCAGTACTCAGAGTCACTTGCCCGAACCGCCATGGCACTCGCCGCTGCATCTGGAGACGCAGATCTCTTACAACGAGAATGGGCACATCATCTCCAGAAGCTCGATGCCCTGGAGCCAGGACTTGCCCCTTCCGCCGCCACCGAGGATCACTACTGGAAACTCCAAGGCGAACTCTCTGGAAGCAGCTAAGCCAGTTTTGCTGCGATCGATGCGGCGCCTCGGAGGACGAGGCCATCGGCCCCTGAGGTGGTGTACTTGTGCGTCGGACGTTCAACGGCCTCACTGACAAGATCCGCGAGAAGTTCCCGAAACGACCGAACGGGATCAATGAACAGGTAGCGAGCAAGCGATCCAGGAATGGTGTTCACTTCATTCACGAAGCAACCCGCCTCCCCTTCCATGAAGTCAATCCGCGCAACGCCACGGATCAAACCAAGTTCTGCCACTGCGGTTGCAGCCGCACGAACTTCGGCAGCACGTTCTTCGGACAAGTTCGCTGGAAGTTCGCGAGGTGCCGAAGCCATGCCTTCGCCGCCAACGTACTTGTCGCGGTAGTCAAGAATCTCTGATCCGGTTGACGTCTTAATTGGTCGCTCAATCGCCGACAATTCGAGCGTTGGATAGGTCCGCACCGCGATTTGCAAGTCCGAGAGATCGGCCCGGAATGGTTCAATCACTGCGCCCACTTGCAGGTGGATGTTTGACGTCAGGCGCGCCTTCGCCGTTTGGAGATCGGCCACGACGTCAATCCCGATCGACGAACCACCAAAGCGAGGCTTCACGATGTAGGGACCAGCGAAGTCGAGTTCTTGAAGCGTCGATGTCAACGCTCGACGAGGAAGCACCGCAATCCCGTGATCGGAGAGGACACTTGAAAACGCCAACTTGTCCATCCCAAGGGCTGCGCCTGCAACGGACGGACCCGCGTAGTTGATCGCTGCGAGATCAAGGGCTCCTTGGAGCGAGCCGTCTTCTCCCGGGCCCCCATGCGTGCAGAGAATCGCAGCTTTGATATCGAGCGTTTGCTCTTTGGAACGGCGCTTGCCAATTGCAACGAATCCAATGCCCATTCTGAGCTCAAGAGGACTCGCCCCTGAAGGGGTGCCATTGACGAATGCGGAGGCTTCTAGGGAAGGATCAACCTCGACAAACTCACCACGCTTGGTCCAGTAGATCGCAAGAACGGTTCCCTGCGAGGTCAACTCCCTGACGGCCTGAAGGCCGGTGAGAATGCTGACATCGTGCTCTGGGGAAGGACCACCGAAGATCACCGCGACGTCGCCCACCAAATCCTCCTCGTTCACCACACCCTCGGCGGGCATGCGCCTTAAGGGTAGTGGTCGGGAAGGTCGTTCTCGTAGAGGACTGCGTCTCGTGCCCCTGCGTTTGCTCGCACCCAGGTAACGGCTGCATCTCGAGTGGGGACGGAAAGCACCTGAACACTCGACCCAGAAAGTCCCCGAAGAAGCGCTCGATGATTGGTGCGTCCAACCACCAATGCAACGTCGACCACGTTCGCTCCGAGTCGAGCGAAGGCTTCATTCTCCTCTGCCTGCTCGACCCCGAGTTCAATCATTCCTGGAGTGACGAGGATGCGCCGATCAACGTCGAGCGATTGGAGAATCCGGAGTGCCGATTTGGCACCAGCTGGATTTGCATTAAAGGTGTCATCAAGGACGATCGTTCCTCCTGATGACGTGGCAAGAACTGATCGATTCTCTGCTGGTGCGAGGTAACCAAGGCGAGCCTCCAACGCTGCATCGTCAATGCCAAGGCTTGCCGCCGCAGCCCAGGCGCAGGCCACATTGCTCGCCTGTACGCCGGCAGGCAGGGTGACGTCGCTCTGAAGGACGTGGCCATGACGGGCAATTGTGGCGAGTCCATTGGTTCCAACGACGACACTGACGTCGGCATCAAGCGAAGTTCCAGAGCAGCGCACAACAACTTTGTCCGTGGCGCTGAGGTCATCTGCCAACTTCGAGAGGCGAACGTCATCAATATTCAAAATGACCGTCGACGCAGACTCGGTGATTTCCGCCTTTGCCTGAAGGGTGACCTCAAGAGAACCGAAGCGCTCCAAATGCACGGGGCCAATTGCGGTGATGACCGAGATGGTTGGAGGGATCCAGGAGCAAAGATCCGCGATCTCGCCCGGCCCATAGGTTCCCATTTCGGCAACGAACACCTCGGTCCCAGAGGTCAGGTGTTCATTGATTGCCCTCGCCAAACCGCCTCGATTGTTGAAACTCGCTGGCGTTGCCACCATTCGTCGAGCCCCACCTGCCAGCTGCATGAGGTGCAATTTGGTCGAGGTCTTGCCATAGGACCCAGTGATCGCCACTACGAGGGGGTGCACGTCCGTCAAGGTTGCGCCAGCTTGATCAACGAAGTGCTGCATCCGCTTTCGCTCAGAAGGACTGAGGATCCTGAGCGCCAGACCAACTGCAGGAGCGACGAGTAGCGCTGCCGAAAGGGCACCTGCTGGAAATGACCAAAAGAGTCCAACAGCGAGCGCCACGATCACGACCAGCACCGCTGCAACCAACATCAGTCTTCGCAACCGTTCGGTATAGGCAAGCTTTGACGTTCGACCCTTGATCTCCAGCCCGACGGGAACAACCACGAGCAGCAGGCTGGCGAGCAAGGCGAGTACTCCGGTGAGCACGGGATGCTGTCTTCGAAGGATCAGGACTTCGACAAGCACAAGGAAAATGAGAGCCGTCGTCAGTACATTCAACCAACTCGACGCGGTCCATCGGAGAACGAATGGCCAAGTCGTTCCTGGGAGATAGTGCTCGCGTTGCGCAACACGTAGCCATCGCACCAACTGTGAGGCTGCTCCTGCGAGAGCTGCCAGTACCACGACAAGCGCCAACAACAGGTTCATAGGAGCCTCGCTGCCGCTTCGGCCAACACCTGGGCACAACCCGAAGGCGTCTGGTGACCAATTCCTTCAACGACGGTCAAGTTGGCTCCCATGACCTTCTCGGTGACGGCTTCGGCAACTGCAACAGGCACGGCGTCATCTTCGCGTCCCCAGACAAGTTCGAGTGGGCACGAGAGGGCGCCTAGTTCTTCCTCATAAGACTCATTCACCACTCGAACGAGGATGTCACGGAGCGCCCCAGATGCTGCTCGATAGTCCGCAGAACCAAACCGATCCTTGGCTGCTTCGAGCCGAGCAGCGGAAACGAAACCGTGTTTCGCCCCAAAGCGAAGCATTCGATACGTGAGCGGAGCACGCTGATTGCTGTGCAACCGAAGCAATGGAGCTCCCGTCGCCACCACTCCTCGAATTAAGTCTGGGCGTTTTGCGGCAAGGCAAACGGCAATGGCGCCACCTCTTGAGTGACCAATGACCACAATTGGTCGATCAAAGGACTCAACCAATGGGATGAGTGCCGTTGCATACTCACGCGAACCCCAGATTTCTTCTGGCAGCGGCGTTGCACCGAATCCAGGAAGGTCGACTGCCACCGTGGTCACTCCAGCCAACAGAGGCGACGCAAAAATTGGCGCCGCGTCTCGGTGGCTCCGACCCCATCCATGAAGAAAGAGCAGTTGCACCGGTCCATCGCCGATCTTCTCCCCATAGAGATCGCCAGGAAGGAGACTCAACATTGGCGGAGGACGACAGAGGAGAGCCAAGACACAAGGAGCATCCTAGAGATCACCGTCACTGAGAATGGTGAAAGAGCGGCCCACTAGGTTGCTCGTATGTCTTGGATTCCCCCCGAGCAGGCGCTCGCTACCGCCCTTGAGCGATGCACTGCCATTCAGCTTGAGGCCATTCGGTCAACGAGCAGACAGCTCTGCATCCAAGCTGGTGCGGGTTCGGGGAAGACGCGAGTACTGACACTCCGCATTGCACGCAGGGTTGCCGACGAGGAACTTGATCCAACGAGGGGCCTTGTCGCGACCTTCTCTCGAAAAGCAGCCGAGGAACTCCGCCAACGGCTCTTCCTCCTGGGAGTTCGAGACCTCCAGGCCGGCACGATTCATGCAATTGCCCTCCGCATGCTCAATGACTTTCGGAGTGATCGCCGACAGCGAAAGGTCGTCCTCGTCCCTGATCGAACGCGAATGATCAGTTCTGTCCTCGAAACGTCGTCTTCGAGCGGTATGCGCCCAGCTGCAATCGAGGCAGAAATTTCTTGGGCAAAGTCGCGTGGCCTCACACCAACGTCGTATCTCGAGGCAGCTTCATTCGCCGGGCGAAAGAGTCCGGGCCCCCGTCAAGAGATCGCGGAGACCTTCCTTCGCTACGAACAGCTTCGACGGCAACAAGAAAAGCTTGACCTTGACGACCTTCTCCTTGAAGCAACCCGATTGATGAGCGAAGACCTCTCGTTCCGAGAAGCGATGCAGTGGCGGTACCAACACCTTTCGCTCGACGAGGCACAAGACTTAAACCCGGCACAACGAGACCTTCTCCTCGTGCTCGCTGGAGATGACCCGGATCTCACCTTCGTTGGTGACCCGAATCAGTCGGTGTACGGCTGGAACGGAGCGGATCCAAATCTCATGGCCGACCTCGTCGACCGATATCCAAAAACACAAACCGTGATCCTCCTTGCCAATCACCGCTCAACCAAGAGAATCGTTGATGTTGCCAATGCAGCCCTCGGTGCACCCGGCGCTCGAAGCACCGCTCGGGAAGGGGGCACGCCTCCAAGCGTGCTGAGCTTCCCCACCGAAGGTGACGAGGCGAGAGGAATCGCCTTGACAATTCTCCAGAAGAAATCCAAACCGGAAACCCTGAACTCCACCGCTGTTCTTGCTCGAACCAATGCACAGCTCCAAGCCGTCGCCGACGAACTCGACGCCGTCGGCGTGCCTTACCGTTTCGCCGGTGGTGATCTCGCTCCGGGCGTTGACAGCAGAACTACCGTCAACCGTTCAACTCCAGAACTCGAGACCGATGCTCCAACGGGTGTCGTCCTCGCAACCTTTCACCGTTCAAAGGGCCTCGAATGGTCGAGCGTCTTCGTCATCGGTGTGGCCGAGGGCATCGTTCCTTTCTCTGCTGCATCAACCCATGAAGAGCTTGCTGAAGAACGTCGACTGCTCTACGTCGCATTGACCCGAGCCACGGACACCCTGACGATTTCGTGGTCAGAGCGTCGCTCGAACGCCGGACGGGCTGAAGGTCGTCGTCGGGGGCCGTCGCCCTGGTTGGCCACCATTGAGCAGGAACTTGCTCGGCAGGCACGTGCCGAAATGCCGCTTGAGGGCGAAGAGCGTCAGCGTCAACTCGACCGGTTGCGGAAAATCGCAAGCGATGCTTTGAACGACTGAAGGATCTCGTGGTGGTTCAACGAAAGCAACGTTGGTTGCAAGAGTCGCCAACGATCTCCACCGATGTATGGACCCCTCTCATTGGTGAACAAGGGGTTTCGTGAACACACCTCTTGGCGAGTGGCGTCAGTCAATCAAGCTGATCGTTACCGGTGCATGGTCGGAGGGCTTTTCGCCCTTTCGAGCAGCTCGATCGACGGCAGCCTCGGTGACGCGACTCGTGAGTAATGGAGAGGTGAGCAGGAGATCAATCCGCATGCCGTGGTTTTGGTGGAAGGCTCCGCCTCGGTAGTCCCACCAGCTAAATCCTTGCTGCTCGGGATTGATGGTCCGATACGCGTCGCGGTAACCAAGCGAGAAGAGACGCTCGAGCGCTGCACGCTCCTTGTCGCTCACGTGCGTCATTCCCACAAGTGCTTGCGGGTCATAGACATCCAACTCGCTCGGCGCAATATTGAAGTCGCCGCAGATCGCGTGAGGAACATCAACAAGTCCCTCGTCACGAAGCCAAGTCTCAAGTTGCTCGAACCAGTGAAGTTTCACTTCGTAGTGCGGATCGTCAAGTGCTCGCCCGTTTGGTGCATACACGCTCGAGACTCGGATACCTCCACAGGTCGCCGTGAGTATTCGACAGCCGGCCTCAAGGTCTGCCCTGCCGAATCCAGCAATTGGATCACTGAGACCCACTGAGGAGACAATGGCGACACCATTCCATTGGCCATCACCGTGATGGAGCACCTGATACCCCAAAGCTTCGAATGGGGTTGGATCAAAGTTCAGATCAGATTGCTTGGTCTCTTGCAGGCAAACCACTTCGGTCCTCGTGGCTTCAAGCCAAGAGAGGACACGTGGAAGCCTCGCCCGAAGCGAATTCACATTCCAAGTGGCGATGCGGACCATAAGGAGATGCCTCAGGCAAATGAGAGTTCGGCCACTCGACGTGCGGGGTCAAGCTTTCGAACACGGAATGAATAGGTTTCTCCACCGACCAACACCTCTTTTGCGCTCTTCGGTGGAGGATCGCTCAAGTGCTTCGTCGGCGCATAGCAAACCATCGACGTGCCGTCGGGAAGAGCAACGTCAACCATTGCACCGTGGGAAGTGAAGCTCGAAACGGTACCGATAACGACACTCTCAAGTGGATAGGTGCTGATGAAGGTTACGAAAGCCAGGGGTTCGTTTGCCGGTGAAGATGCGGAACGAGCGGGAGTCTGAGTTGACAGAGCAGGGGTCAACGACTTCTTTGTCGTCCGCTTTGTTGCAGGAACTTTCTTCGCTTCAGTCGCAAGTGCCTCGATCGGCTCCAACTTCCGAGAGGCTCGCTTCTTTGTCGATGCGACCTTGAGCGGAGCAACAGGAGTTTCGACAGGCTCGCTGTCAGCTGATTTGCGAGAACGGCGAGCAGGTTTCTTTGGCAGCTCTTCAGTAACGACTTCAAGGTCTGGTGCGGACTTCACTCTTGCGGCGCGCTTCTTCACCACAGGTGCCGTCAAAGAGTCAGGTCCAGAATCGCGAAGTTCCGCAACCAGCTCAGGTCGGGGCGCCTCCTTCTTTGGGGCTCGGCGAACCGACTTGGTCGGAGGTGTGATGGCATCACCAATGCTTGGCGTAACGCCCTCAGGAAGGGCCACCGTCAACTTTTTGACGGCCCCAAGCCGAGGTTTCGCCTTGGCAGCGGACTGCCGAGACTTTGCACCACGCACAGGGGAACGTGGCGTGAAGATCCAACCAATGGTCGGAACGGGCTTTCCGCCAATCAGGCGACCTTCATCGAACAACCACGGATAGTCGCCATGAAATTCTTGGAAGGAGTCATTCGACAAGATGACGGCTCCGACTTTGTTGGCGATCTTAAGGATGAAGCCATCACCCCGCCCAATCGCCCCGGCCGGCGGCGTCAACAATTCGCCATGATCAATCGCTTCGTCGTAGGTCGCCTTTTCACTTGGATCGATGCGATGACCAAACGTGGCATCGACAACAACGATGATCTGAGCGTGAGGATCTTCCAGGCGGTAGGCCTGAACGGCATCATCAAGTTGGACGAGGCTCGGAACTGAACGACCTTCGGTCGCCAAGTTGGATCCATCGACAATGACATGGTGCGTGGAGGACATGATGATCCAGTCAAGCAGGTGAAGGTCACTCCATGACCGCCCGATGGCCGTGGCGCCCCCGGTAGCGTCGGGACGTGCCTCATCCTCCTCAAACTGAATCCCATTGGCGTACTTCTCTTGAGAAGGCAGCACCAGAAGGCCTAAAGACCTTCCTGCACTACCCAGAGACTCCCCCGATGAAGCCCGTCGTCATCCTGGTGCACGGTTCGCTCGACCGAGGCGCGTCCTTCTCACGATCGATCCTTCGGCTGACCGACACCGCGGTCGTCTCCTATGACCGCAGGGGTTACCAGGGGTCACGTGGCATGAATCTCACTGGTGGATTTCGTTCGCACCTGGACGACTTCTTCGCACTGGCCGAAGCAGCAAACGAAGGACATGGCGTTGTCGCAATTGGCCACAGCTTCGGAGGAGATCTCGTCCAAGCCGCCGCGCTCGAGCGTCCAGACCTTGTGGCCGCACTTGGCGCCTACGAGCCTCCAATGCCTTGGATTGGTTTCCACCGCCACTCATCGGGATCTTGGCCGTCACTCGCAAGTGACCCCGGCGACGAAGCGGAACAGTTCTTTCGTCGAATGGTCGGTGATGCAGCATGGGACCGTCTCTCTGATGGTCTCCGAGAGGATCGGAGAGCAGACGGTCCTGCATTGGTCGTCGACCTCAGCGCCATTCGAACCCTGCAGTTCGATCCAACACTCTTGACCATGCCATCGCATTTCGGCAGCGGAACCACCAAAACGGCTCCGCACCATCGAGACACCGTCGAGTGGCTGGGTGCGAATGTCCCGGGAGCACGCGTCACCTGGTTCGACGATTCGGGCCATGGAGCTCACCTCACACATCCCGACGCCTTTGCTCGATTCATTGAACAAGTTCGAGATTCGGCACCAGGCTCATGAAGGAGACACCAATGAAGATTGCGATCGCAGGATCCAGTGGACTGATCGGCACTGCGCTCTCTGCATCACTGCGCGAGCGGGGCCACTCCGTGATTCGATTTGTCCGCAAGTCTTCTCTCGCTCCAGATGAAGTGTTCTTCAACCCCCAAGGCAAGACCTTGGACCGATCGAAGGAATCCGCCCTTCACGGCCTCGACGCCATCGTCAATCTCTGCGGTGTAGGGATTGGCGATAAGCGATGGTCGCCTTCTCGAAAGGCGGAAGTTCTCTCGAGTCGAGTTGACGCGACGAGTTTCCTCGCCTCACTCCTCCCAACCCTGGGCGAGCAAGCGCCAGCCTTTCTCTCGGCTTCAGCGATTGGCTTTTACGGTGACCGAGGGAACGAAGAGCTCACCGAGAACTCTCCTCGAGGCCAAGGATTCTTGGCAGACGTTTGTGTTGCCTGGGAAGCCGCTGCCGCCAACGACAGTTCGAGAACAGTCCTGCTGCGCACTGGCGTTGTGCTTGACCCAAATGGTGGGGCACTCAAGAAGCAGTTGCCGCTCTTTCGTGCCGGTCTCGGCGGCAAGTTGGGTAATGGCCGGCAGTGGCTGAGTTGGATCGCTCTTGACGATCAAGTCGCCGCGATGGTGCATTTGATTGAGTCGTCGAGCCTTGAAGGACCTGTGAATCTCACGAGTCCACAACCGCTGACGAATGCCCAATTCACGAAGTCCCTCGGAGGAGCGCTCCACCGTCCCACGCTGCTCTCCGTCCCGGAATTCGCCCTCCATCTCGCGCTTGGTCGGGAATTTGCCGACGAAATCGTCTTCGCGAGTCAACGTGTACTTCCTTCAACTCTCGAGAGGAGTGGCTTCAGTTTTGGCCAACCAACGCTCGAGGAAGCTCTTCATGCGAGTCTTCGCTGAACTCAAGCCATAGGGGCTCGTGATTGCGGTCTGCTTCTCGTGATGAATCTCGCTTGAACCCCGCGTGAGAATTCCCGTCTTGGACTCATCAGAATGGTGTTCCGAGTTGTTGCAGCCGAGATTCAGCTTCCATCCGGGTGCCCAACTGAGAATCAATTGAGAGTTGGGCCGCACGAGAATCGCCAGCAAATTTTGCATGATTCGGGAAATTCCCAAGAAAACTTCCCCTTCCGAGTGAATCCGTCCGAAATGATCGTCACGCCACAGTTTTGTGAACGCTGAGTTACAAAGTTCGGGGTGCTGTTGACAAGCACTTACCTTCTCCTTACGATTGCGAGGGCTTGGGGGGACCCTCAGATTGTGGGCGACTCAAGATCATCGGGAGGAAATAAATGAGAGTTACACGCTCCGCCGCTGTCTTGGCTGGGTTGTCGCTGCTCGCTAGCTCCGCAATCGGAATTCCGAATGCTGGAGCGAAGACGAAGCCGATCGGCGCCCATGTCACGATGGCCCTTAACCAGACCCTGGCTGGCTGGAATGTTCAAACATCTTCTGCCAACCAGTTCGTGTTGGCCGAGATCCTGAACCAGGTCTGGCCGTCACCATTCATCGTGAACAACAATGCTGCACTTGTTCGCGACGCCAACATCGTGTCATCTGCGTCCGCTACCACTGTCGGCGGCAGGCAGGTTCTCACGTATGTGATTAACCCGAAGGCTGTTTGGTCGGACGGGGTGAAGTTGACTGCGGATGACTTCATCTACACCTATCAAGCCAATAGCGGCGACTCAAGCTTCAAGGACAAGGGCAACAAGACGTACGACTCGGCTGGAACCACCGGCTACAACCAAATTGAGTCGGTCGTCGGATCTGGTGTCTCAGCCAAGAAGTGTGGCGGATCAGCTGCGGACCGCACAAAGGGCCTGTGCCCCAACGGCACCACGGTTACGGTCACCATGCTGGCTGGAAAGCCGTTCCCTGACTGGAAGACGCTGTTTGGACTTGTCCCAGCTCACGTTGCCCGCAAGGTTGGTTTCAACACTGGCTTCAACGCCAACCCTGTGAAGACCGTTGTTTCAGCTGGCCCTTACATCATTAAGAGCTACGACGCTGCGAACAACAACGTGATCGAAACAGTCAACCCAAAGTGGTGGGGCGCAAAGCCTAAGACTCCTACGATTGTCTTCCAGAACTTGAAGGATGACACGCAAGGTGTTGCAGGTGTCGCAATTGGGGACTACAACGTCTTCCAGCCTGTGAGCACTTCACTCAGCATGCAGCAGCAGGCGGCAACGCAGCCATCGGTGGACTACTCCTTGGTTCCAGGTCTCCAGTTCGAGCACCTTGACTTCAATGAGCAGAACCCAGACCTGGCAAAGCGTTTGGTTCGTCGAGCTATCGCTCTTGGAACCGACCGTCCTGGAATCATTGCTGCAACGGTTGGACAAGTTGTTCCATCGACCAAGCCACTCGGAAACCGTATGTTCGTTCCTGGACAAGACGGCTACGTTGACAATGGTGCTGGCTACAACGTCGTCCACGTTCAGGCTGCCAAGGATGACCTTGACGCTGCTGGATACTTCTACAACTCAGGCGACGGTTACTACCACTCAGGAAGTAGCTCAGGTCCTGTGTTGACCTTCGAGATGTACTCGACCACTGCGGCAATCCGTGGCCAGACGATGCAGCTCTTCCAGGCACAAA
>CAIQUD010000026.1 GCA_903874965.1 uncultured Actinomycetes bacterium
GACGTGAAGGAGGCGCTGAAGAACGCAGGCGTTTCCGGCATGACCGTCTCAGAGGTCCAAGGCTTCGGCCGCCAGCGTGGTCACACTGAGGTGTACCGCGGTGCGGAGTATGAAGTGGACTTCGTTCCAAAGTTGCGCCTCGAGGTTCTCGTTGAGGACGCCGAGTGCGATGCACTCGTCGATGTCATCGTGACCGCTGCCTCCACCGGCAAGATTGGTGACGGCAAGGTGTGGGTCATCCCTGTCGACGCCGTTGTCAGGGTCCGGACTGGCGAGCGCGGAAGCGACGCCATCTAGAACCCGCGCATTGCCCTTGTTTGCACGGCAGCCGCCGGGTGTCCTCTTGGATGCCCGGCGGTTGTTCGTCGTTGGTGAAGAGTTGTTAGGAAGTGAAGCGCTCTGCGGTCGTCGCACCAATGGCAGCCATGGTCTCGTTGTCGGCCGAGTTGGCGAGGATCGCAAGCGTGAGCGCTGCGGCCCAGCCCTTCGCACGAGTCTTTAAGGCCTCATCTGCTCCAAACGGTGCTCTTGCTTCGTAGGCATGCCAGAACACGTGGTGCTGGTGTTCCGGAAGAAGCATCCACAGCCCAGACAGATCAGTCGCGGGATCTCCAGCGGTGAGATCACCGAAGTCAATGACCGCACTCAAGATGCCGTTGTTAGTAATGAGGTTGGCTGGGTGAAGGTCACCGTGAATCCAGACAGGTGGCGCCTGCCAAGTGGCGACCTCTCGTCCGCTCTTGAGCCCCGCTTCGAGATGGTCCGTGTCGACGTGGCCCCGAAGTGTTGCCAAATTCCCATCGTCTCTCCAAGCCCGGTCATTCAATGGCGTCCCCCTACCAAACTCATTTGGAGGAGCGGAATTTGGTGCTTCGTGATGGAGCGCGCCGAGGAAGTCGCCGAGTTGCTTCGCAACGACCGCCTCATGGAGATGCATTGCCTGTGAAGCAATGCTTCCGGGAAAGTTCGATGTGATGCTCCACGGAAAGGGAAAAAGCTCGCTCACCTTGCCAACATGAATTGGCGTTGGTATCGGAAGCGGAAGGCGGGTTTCAAGAAGTGGGAGCCAGGTCTGCTCTTTGAGAATGAGATTGACCGCAACATGGCGTCGAGGAAAGCGACCAAGGAAGTCGTTGCCCAGTTGAACAATCAGGTTGTCCCAGCCCTCCGCCACGACCGTCATTGGGAGTTGCGCAAATTCTGGGTGTTGGACCATCAACAGTTGGTGCACGAGCTCCAACGTGATGGGAATCTCTGCCGCAGGCATGTTCTTTGGCACGAGAGTTATCTTCGCAGAAGAGGAGAAATAGAACGACAAAGGCGGCAGGACTCAGGTTGCGAACTCAAGTCATCCACTGAGGGAACGCACGCCAACTTCCCACCGACTGTGTCCACCTTCAGACCACAGATGAAGCAGTGCCGCCTGGAGCGACGTTGGATGTTCTGGATTTGGAGTTGTTCCGAATACGAGACGCCTCGTGAGCGAATCATTCTCCGCGAAGGCATGGGTTGGTTCGAATGCTGCTTGAAAACTCAAGATCTTTGAGGTTGGATCGAGTTCTGAAGCAAGTTGACGATCAAGCATCCAAGTCTGGATTGAAAGGAGGCGCGCTGTCGTGCTCGGCCACATGAGTGGAACTAACGACGTCATCTTGGTGAAGGTCTCGTCAAGCGCTACCGAGGAGAGATCGGCACCGTGTGGGATGTGGAGGCCAATTGCTTCATCTCCCGATTGCCAACCCGGTCCGTGGAGGTCCTGCTCCTCGCGAGAGATCCATGGATTGGGTCCAAGTGGATGGCGTCCGAGGACAATGCGATGAGCGTGAAGTTGACCAATGCCAATCCAACCGCCCATGAGTCCATAGACCTGCCACCAAGCACTCTCAACCCCAAGGGTTCGGTGGAGGCGTTGGTGGAGCTCCACTTGCTGTGCCGTTGAGCCAAGCGTTGCTGCAATCACGTGCTGGGGAATTCCTCGAGCGGTCAGTTGCTGTTCGGCATAGGGGGCCATCGCCACGCAGAACCCGAAGATCACCTCGTTTGGGGTCTGTTCGCCGTCAGGGACATAACGAACCGGAACCTCGCCAGTTGCCCAGGCCTCGAGAGCTTCAGTGACGAGGCCTTCAACATTGGCCAAGGCTTCAGGTTCGTCGAAAACTTGGCGAACTTCTCGTTCGATTGCTCGTGTCACATCGCCAGAGAATCCACAGAGCGCCATCCCGCGCTCAGGACGTGAAAGCTCTATTGCTACGAGTTGGCGGGCTTCTTCACTCGGAAGTGGAAGGCCAGAGGTCAGGCTGCGGACGGTTGGCTGGAGTGACATGAGCAATCATTCCTGGGCGCTTCTGCCCAAGGAAACGAGATCAACCAGCCTGAGCCTTCACCGCGGCCGCAGCTTCAGATGCTGCTTCCGCATCACCGAGATAACCCTTTGAGAGCACGGAGAGGTCATCAGCCAAGCGGTAGTGGAAGGGGATGCCAGTTGGAATCTCGAGATCAACAATGTCATCGTCGCTCGTTCCATCTAAGTACTTGCGGAGTGCGCGGAGTGAGTTGCCGTGTGCCGCAACGAGTACTGCGCCACCTCGGGCGCCTTCATTGAGCAGGTCCGGAACGATGGCGTCGTGGTAGTAGGGAAGCGTTCGGACGACAACATCTGCAAGGCACTCTGCGCTTGGGAGTAGGTCGATTGGTATGTCTCGATACCGAGCGTCAAAGCGAGGCTGCATTGGATCATTGGCATCGAGGGGGGGCGGTGGCGTCGCGTAGCCACGGCGCCAGGCTTGGAGTTGTTCGTCGCCGTAGAGCTCTCGGGTCTCCTTCTTGTTCTTGCCTTGAAGCGCGCCGTAGTGCCGTTCATTGAGTCGCCAGTGGCGCTTCACTGGCACCCATGACCGCTCTGCTGTCTCGAGGGCAAGCTGCGAGGTGATGATGGCGCGACTGATGAGCGACGTATGGACGACCGCCACCTCAATCCCCTCTGCCTCCTTCAGCAACATTCCGGCTGCTGCTGCTTCGATCCGACCCTTCTCGGTGAGCGGAACGTCGTGCCACCCAGTGAAGAGATTGAGTTCATTCCAGAGCGACTGGCCATGGCGAAGGAGGATCAGATCAGGCATGACGTCAACTTACCGAATCCAGTAGACCTCCTTGCTACGGTCAAGGCATGGAACCGCTCTCTCGGACAGAAGCCCAACGATTGGTGCAGCCATTTGGTTGGCGTTTCGTGCTCGGATCCTTTGATATTCGCTATCCAGTCGCTTCCCTGATTGAAGCCTCCGACCTGGCGTCTCGCGCAGCGAACGCCGTTGGAACAGAAGTTGGCTCGCATCTCCAGATGCTCCTTCGCAGTGACAGCGTGCACTTGTCCGTCACGAGCCCGAAGATGAACTGGGTGACCAAGGTGGAAGTCGACCTCGTCGAAGCCATTGCGGCGGCACTCGAAGGTCCGCGTTGGGCGCCTGCTCCGCCGACCACACGAGGGGCATCAAGGCCAGTTGCTCGTCATGAGTGGTGCATTGATGCCGTTGATATTCCAGCAGTCAGAGCCTTCTGGAAGGCCGTCCTTGGCTACGTTGATTCTCCAGTCGAGGGTGACCTCCAACTTGTCGATCCCAATGGCATGCATCCGCCAATTTGGTTTCAAACAATGGAGGTTCCACGAACCGAACGAAACCGTCTGCACCTCGATGTCTCGGTCCCGCACGATGAAGCGGAGAGTCGGATTGCTGCTGGACTCGCCGCTGGTGGCGTTGTTGGTCCGACATCAATCCCGCCGGCCTTCACGGTCCTCATTGACCCGGAAGGCAATGAGGTGTGTGTTTGCACCTGGTCGGGCCGCGACGAACTTGGTTGGTAGTTCGGATCAGTCAGGAATTACCCGCTGAGCACCGCAGTCCAGTTGGCGTCGACTTGATAGAGGAACATCTCGCAGCGCTTGGCTTCAACGGCTTCGCCGATTGCCTCAGCAGCTTTGCGCAAGGCATTGAGTGAACGAAGAAATCCCAAGTTCTCCTCATGACTTGCCTTGACCGCACCCGAACCTCGCCAACCGGACTGCCGGAGTTGATCGAGGCCGCGGTGATAGCCAACGCGTGCATAGGCATAGGACTCAACTGGGTCAACCGCAGTCTCCGCCAGTGATGCCCACACTTGGAGCAATGCCGGCCACTGCGTGGCAGCTTGCTTCAGGAGAACAATGTCGGTCCCGGCCTGAGCAAGGGTGTGACGCTGCTCAACGCTCATGGGCTGCAGCACGGTCTCGGGGTCGCCGCGGGTGATGGTGACGGGGTGATCTTGGCTCATGTGAGGCCTCCTCTCTTCGCACTGTAGGGGGTCTGAGGGAACCGAAGGCAACGAGTGGCTCTCCTGTATGAGGACAACAGAGGCATTATCAGGGGTTTCTTCTTAACTGAGTGGACTATTGCAGAAAACTTGACACAAGCATTATCAACTTTGCTACAATGATCTCCAGAGCGAACACCACGGTGGTGGGGCTCAGGGTTCGCAGTGCATGTCGGACCATCAAAGGAGCAGAGAATTATGGCAAAGGCTGTCGGAATTGACCTTGGAACGACCAACTCGGTGGTCAGCGTGTTGGAGGCTGGCGAGCCCGTCGTTATCCCAAACGCAGAAGGTGGACGGACGACGCCGTCTGTTGTTGGTTTCGCAAAGAATGGCGAAGTACTCGTTGGAGAGGTGGCCAAGCGCCAAGCAATCACCAACCCAGATCGCACGATTCGTTCCGTCAAGCGTGAGATTGGTACCAGCTGGACCATTGACATTGATGGCAAGGCGTACACACCTCAAGAAATCTCCGCTCGAATTCTGCAGAAGTTGAAGCGCGATGCCGAGGCATATCTCGGTGACACGGTGACCGATGCGGTCATCACCGTTCCTGCCTACTTCGACGATGCGCAGCGCACCGCCACGAAAGAAGCTGGAGCGATTGCCGGACTCAACGTGCTTCGAATCATCAACGAGCCAACTGCGGCTGCACTCGCGTATGGCCTTGATAAGGATGGCCAGGACCAGACGGTCCTCGTCTTTGACCTCGGTGGTGGAACCTTTGACGTCTCAGTGCTTGACATTGGTGACGGTGTCTTTGAGGTGAAGTCGACATCTGGAAACACCCACTTGGGTGGAGATGACTGGGACACGAAGATCATCGACTGGATGGTCAAGACCTTCAAGGACCAAGAGGGCGTTGACTTGGCCCAAGACAAGATGGCGACACAGCGCCTCAAAGAAGCTGCAGAGAAGGCAAAGATCGAGCTCTCTTCGGTGCAAGAGACCCAGATCAACCTGCCGTTCATCACCGCCACCGCCGAGGGTCCGAAGCACATGGACCTGAAACTCACGCGAGCAATGTTCAATGAATTGACCGCCGATCTCGTCGCTGCCTGTAAGGGCCCGTTCGAGGCTGCGATCAAGGACGCTGGTCTTAAGACCTCCGACATTGACCACGTGGTCTTGGTCGGTGGATCGACCCGCATCCCAGCTGTCCAAGAACTCGTGCAGCAGATGACGGGCAAGGAGCCCCACAAGGGTGTGAATCCTGATGAGGTTGTTGCCATTGGTGCAGCGGTCCAAGCCGGAGTCTTGAAGGGTGATGTCAAGGACATCCTCCTCCTGGACGTCACGCCGCTGTCACTTGGTATTGAAACCAAGGGTGGCGTCATGCACCGGTTGATCGAGCGCAACACCACAATCCCAACCAAGCGATCCGAGGTCTTCACGACTGCTGATGACAATCAGCCATCGGTTGAGATTCACGTGTTGCAAGGTGAGCGCGAGATGGCGATGTACAACAAGACGCTCGGCAAGTTCCAGCTCGTTGACATCCCACCATCTCCTCGTGGCGTGCCGCAGATCGAAGTCACCTTCGACATTGATGCCAACGGCATTGTCAATGTCTCGGCTTCGGACAAGGCAACTGGCAAGACGCAATCCATCACGATCACTGGCGAGTCGAACCTTTCGAAAGAGGACATCGAGCGCATGGTTCGTGACGCCGAGGCTCATGCCGAAGATGACCGAATCCGAAAGGAAGAGGCGGAAGTTCGCAACAGCGCCGAGGGTCTCGTCTATCAAACGGAGAAGCTCCTCACTGATCAAGGTGAGAAGTTGAGCGAAGAAGAGAAGACGAAGGTCACCGAGGCAGTTGCCGCAGTCAAGTCGGCACTTGAAGGCACGGATCTTGAGGCCATCAAGACCGCCACTGACTCGCTGATGAAGGCGAGTCAGGACTTCTCCACCAAGCTCTACGAGGCAGCAACCGCCGCCGAGGCCGGAGCGTCTGCACCGCAGAACGACGACGACGTTGTTGACGCCGAGATCGTGGACGAGAAGTGAGCGGGGAATCAACCACTCCTGAGCCAAACGATGGCATGGACGACGGTGAAGCCGTCGTCCGTGCCGCCGAGGAACTGCTCGAGGAGGAAGTCCAAGAACTCGATCCGCTGAGCCTCGCCTTGGCGGAACGAGACGGTTACCTTGATGCACTGCAACGGCTGCAGGCGGACTTTGAGAACTACAAGAAGCGGGTGCAGCGGACCCAAATCGATGAAGTAGCCCGTGCAGCGGGCGACCTTGTCACGAAGTTGCTCGCGGTCATCGACACGTTGGATCTTGCCCAGACGCACCTCGTCGACCACGAAGACGCCAAGGCTGAGGCTCAAGCTCTCGTTGCTGCTCGTGCGCAGTTGCTCGAAGTGTTGACGAAGGAAGGTCTCGTTCGAGTCGATGAAGTTGGGTCAGTCTTTGATCCAAGCGTGCATGATGCAGTCATGCATGCCCCAGCTGACGATGGCGTCGAGGAGACGGTTGTTGATGAAGTCCTTCGCTCCGGTTATGTCTGGCGTGGCCAGGTGCTCCGTCCAGCAATGGTGAAGGTCAAGGGTTAGCCCATGGCGGTTCAGCGCGAGTGGTTCGAGAAGGACTACTACAAGGTGCTCGGTGTTCCAGAGAATGTCACCGAGAAGGACCTGACGCGCGCGTATCGCAAGTTGGCGAAGCAGTATCACCCAGATGCCAACCCAGGAGCGGAAGATCGCTTCAAGGAGATCTCAACCGCCTATGAGGTCATTGGCGATGAGGCCAAGCGCAAGGAATACGACGAAGTCCGAGCCATGGGGCCAGCAGCAGCTGGATTTGGTGGCGCGGGGCGACCTGGCGCTGGCTCCTTCCGTGTTGATGACATGGGTGACCTTGGAGACCTCTTTGGTGGATTGTTCAATCGAGGTCGCGGACGGCAACGCCAGGCCCAACGTGGCGACGACATTGAGGCCTATCTGCACTTGGACTTCGCCGAGGCCATTGATGGGGTTACGACGTCGGTCCATGTACCCGGACAAGCTGCATGTGGCAGTTGTCGGGGCTCTGGTGCGAAGGCTGGCACCTCGCTCAAGACGTGTACTAGGTGCCAAGGTTCGGGTTCGCTCAATGACAATCAAGGCATGTTCTCCTTGGCGCAGGTGTGCCCCACCTGCAATGGTCGGGGCCAGATTGTTGAGACTCCTTGCGAGGTCTGTCACGGTTCCGGGCGAGCGCCCTCCAATCGACAGGTGAAGGTCAGGATTCCACCAGGCGTTGACGATGGTCAGCGCATCAAGGTGAAGGGCAAGGGATCCCCTGGCGCCGGCGGCGGTCCAGCAGGAGACCTATTTGTAGTGATCTCTGTGACGGCGCACCCACTGTTTTCAAAGAAGGGGAAGCACCTCGTCATCTCGGTGCCGGTCTCCGTTGCAGAAGCAGCGCTTGGCACGACGGTCACGGTGCCGAGCTTGCATGAAGCCGTCACGGTCAAGGTGCCAGCGGGTATCACCAATGGCACGAATCTCCGGGTTCGGGGATATGGCGTCCCAGCAGCGAAGGTCGACGGTGTGGCGGGCGACCTTCACGTTCGAATTGAGGTCACCGTGCCAAAGCACTTGAGTGATGAACAGCGAAGACTCTATGAAGAGCTCAGAACCTTTGATGACGACGTCGAACTTCGACGCAAGATTGACGGTGCATCATGACGACACCACGTGAAGGCCGAGCTGTCTACGTCATCTCGGTTGCCGCCGAGCTCTCCGGTGTTCACCCGCAAACGCTTCGCATCTACGAGCGCAAGGGTCTCTTGGAGCCTGGCCGCACGTCTGGTGGAAGTCGTCGATTCTCCGATGCCGACCTGCAGCGTCTCGCCCATATTCAAACCTTGACGGGGGCAGGCCTCAACTTGGAAGGTGTCAAGCAGGTCCTTCAACTTGAAGCGGAGGTCGCAAGACTGAAGCAGCAACTGAAGGAGCTCCAGGCAGCAACAAGAGTGGAAGTCGAAGCCACTCGGCGGCAATACCGGCGCGAGATCGTGCCCCTGAAGCAGTCTCCCGTTCCCTTTGACCAAGGGAGTCGGGCCCAAGGAAGGCGGTAGCCCCTATGGCGCTTAACCCCACGCGTTGGACCATCAGAACTCGAGAGGCCTTCCAGGCAGCTCAAGCTCAGGCCCAAACACTCGGGAATCCCGAGATTGTCCCTGCTCACCTCCTCGTTGCACTCCTCGCGCAACCAGAAGGCATCACCCAACCGCTCTTGTCGTCAATGGGGGAAGACCCTCAAGCCATTGCGACCCGACTGAGCGCAACGATTGGCTCGCTTCCGCGTGCCATTGGTGGAAAGGCCCCTGAGCTTGGCTCGGCGGCGTTTGCTGGTTTCGAAGATGCTGATCGACGTCGAGCAGAGATGAGCGACGACTACCTTTCGGTCGAACACGTGCTTTTGGCTTTTGCCAAAGACTTGGGCGTTGAACCTGATCGGTTGCTCGTCGCTGTTCGAGATCTTCGTGGACATCATCGCGTCACCAGTGAAAATCCAGAAGAGCAGTTCCAGTCGCTTGAGAAATATGGGCGCGACCTCACTGACTTGGCCAGAGCCGGAAAACTCGATCCCGTCATTGGTCGTGACGAGGAAATTCGACGCGTCATCCAAGTGCTCTCGCGCCGAACCAAGAACAATCCGGTGCTGATCGGCGAGCCTGGGGTCGGCAAGACCGCCATTGTCGAAGGACTGGCCACTCGCATTGTTGAAGGAGATGTTCCGGAGTCGCTCAAGGGCAGGCGCGTCATTGCCCTCGACCTCGCAGCGATGGTTGCCGGGGCGAAGTATCGAGGTGAGTTCGAAGAACGCCTGAAGGCGGTCTTGAAGGAAATTGAAGACGCCGAGGGCAATGTCATCACCTTTATTGATGAACTGCACACTCTCGTTGGTGCCGGGGCAGCGGAAGGGGCAATGGATGCTGGTCAGATGATCAAGCCCTTGCTCGCTCGAGGCGAGCTGCGAATGGTCGGTGCAACAACCCTTGATGAGTATCGCCAGTACATCGAGAAAGACGCAGCGCTCGAACGTCGGTTCCAACAAGTTTTCGTCGATCAACCAAGTGTTGAAGACACCGTTGCCATTCTTCGAGGACTCAAAGAGCGCTACGAAGTCCACCATGGTGTCCGCATCCAAGATGCAGCGCTGATCGCAGCAGCGGTGTTGTCGGATCGATTCATCACTGCACGCTTCTTGCCCGATAAAGCCATTGATCTCATTGATGAGGCGGCGTCGAAGCTTCGAATTGAGATTGACTCCATGCCGACTGAACTTGATGTCGTCATTCGGCGGATACGGCAGGGGCAGATGGAGAAAGTCGCCCTCGAGCTTGAGACGGACCAAGCATCCAAGGACCGTCTGGCCAAGCTCGAAGCAGAGTTGGCCGAGTGGCAAGAGTCCTGCGATGAGATGACCGCACACTGGCAGGCCGAGAAGACCCAAATTGATCTCATTGGCGCCAAGAAGACCCAACTTGAAGAGCGAAGGGTTGACGCCGAACGAGCAGAACGTGAAGGTGACCTCGCTCAAGCGTCGGCAATTCGTTATGGCGACCTTCCAAAACTTGAAAGTGATATCGCCGAAGCAACCCAGGCACTCAACGTGCTGCAAGAACACCAGCGGTTCTTGAAGGAAGAAGTTGACGCTGAGGACATCGCCGAGGTCGTCAGCCGCTCGACCGGTGTGCCAATTGCAAAGTTGCTCGAGGGTGAAGTGGAAAAGCTCCTCCACCTTGAAGACCTCTTGGCGGAGCGAGTCATTGGACAGCGAGAGGCCGTTTCGGCAGTTGCCAATGCCATTCGTCGAAGCAGGTCGGGTCTCGCCGATCGGAATCGTCCAATTGGAAGTTTTTTGTTTCTCGGACCAACGGGAGTTGGCAAGACCGAACTCGCCCGCGCCTTGGCGGAATTCATGTTCGACGATGAGCGCGCAATGGTTCGCATTGACATGAGTGAGTACATGGAACGCCACTCGGTTAGCCGTCTCGTTGGTGCTCCTCCTGGATACGTTGGGTATGAAGAAGGTGGTCAGTTGACCGAAGCGGTGCGGCGCCGTCCCTACGCAGTTGTGCTGTTAGACGAACTTGAGAAAGCTCACACGGACGTCTTCAATATCCTTCTGCAATTGCTCGAAGATGGACGCCTGACTGACGGCCAAGGCCGAACGGTTGACTTCACCAATGTGGTGCTCATCATGACGTCGAATCTGAGCGTCGAACCGGAGCAGTACTTCAAGCCAGAGTTCGTGAACCGAATTGACGAGATCGTTCGATTCCATTCGCTCACTCAGGCGGACCTTCGCCAGATCATCACCGTCCAATTGGGTCGACTCCGCAACCGATTGGCCGATCGAGACATCAACTTGACGGTGACTGACGCTGCAGCGACAAGGCTCGCTCACGAGGGCTACGACCCGGACTTCGGTGCGCGACCACTCCGCCGCGTGCTGCAACGCCGTGTCGAAGATCCGCTCGCGTTGGCGATTCTCGATGGACGATTCCCGGCAGGATCAACCGTGACCGTCGACTGGACTGGTGAGGAAATCACGCTCGTCGGCTAATGCCAACAAGAGGTCGTTAGCCCTTAGCGCCAGGTCCCGTTGAGGGCCGAATGGTGCTTGACGAGGCGGCTGCCTTGCCAGCCTTTGCGGCACGCTTTTCTTGGAGGGTCTTTCCGACCTTCTTGGTGTTCTTGTTCGACTTCTGGGACTTGTCAGCCATGGTGGGTTCCTGTCGCTTTGCGCAGTTGCGTCGGCCCGAGTGATGGGCCGCATCGGCACGATCCAACCTAGTCGTCAATATCAGTCATCCCAGTGTTCTCGGAAGGCGCGATCACCTGAAATGAGGTCATTGCCACCGTAACTTGGTCAAACTGAGTGAACAGCCTCCAATTTGGCATCATTCAAAGAGAGCGGCAGTCAACCTGGAAGGTACGATGGTCTGTACCCGAACTGGGCTTGGAGGATCGCTGTGCCGGCAACTGTCGTCGTTGGAACCCAATGGGGTGATGAGGGCAAGGGCAAGTTGACTGACCTCTTGGCCAAGGAAATGGACGTCGTCGTCCGCTATCAGGGAGGCCACAATGCTGGCCACCGAATTGTCGTTGAGGGTGAAGCCTTTGCACTTCAATTGATCCCTTCGGGAATTCTCTACCCAGCGGTTACTCCCGTCATTGGCAATGGTGTCGTGGTTGACCCAGGCGTCCTGCTCAATGAGATTGACGTGCTCGAAGCCAAGGGTGTGAACACCTCAGCGCTCATGGTCTCTGGCAACGCGCATCTGATCATGCCGTATCACCAAGAGCTCGACCGCGTGTCGGAGCGCTACCTTGGCAAGAACGCCCTCGGCACCACCAAGCGTGGAATTGGCCCTGCCTATGCCGATAAGGCAACGCGCGTTGGACTTCGTGTGCAAGATCTCCTTGACGAGAAGATCTTCCGTCAGAAGTTGGAAATTGCCTTGGTCGAAAAGAATGCGTTGCTCTCTCGCGTCTACAACCGGCTTCCGATGGATGTCGACGCCATTGCTGACACCTATCTCGGGATCTATGCCCCTCGCATTGCTCCAATGATTGCTGACACGGTTGGCTTTGTTCACGATGCACTCGCCGCTGGGCGAAATGTGCTCTTAGAAGGTGCCCAGGCAACATTCTTGGACTTGGACCACGGGACCTATCCTTTTGTGACGTCGTCCAACCCTGTTGCCGGTGGAGCTGCGACTGGTTCAGGTCTTGGTCCACGCGATCTCACGACCATTGTTGGCATTGCGAAGGCCTACATCACAAGAGTTGGCGCCGGTCCGTTTCCGACGGAGCTCACCGACGAACTCGGCGACCTGCTTGTTGACCGCGGTCACGAATACGGCACCAACACCGGACGCCGTCGACGCTGCGGATGGTTCGATGCGGTGATGGCTCGCCAGGCAGTTCGGCTCAATTCGTTGACGGAGATTGCCCTGACCAAACTCGATGTCCTCGACACCTTCGACACCATCAAGGTGTGTGTTGCCTACGAGGCAGATGGCGTCCGGTATGACTACCCGCCGTATCACCAGTCGATTCTGCACAAGGTCACGCCTGTCTATGAAGAACTCCCCGGCTGGAAGTCCGACCTCACGGCGTTTACGTCGCTTGAACAGATGCCGGATGCAGCCAAGGACTATGTGGCGTTCTTGGAGACTCAAATTGGCGTGCCGATTCGCTTGGTTGGCGTAGGTCCTGGTCGAGAGCAGTTCGTCGCCTTCCACGAGTCGTGAGCGACCGTCGTCCAGTACTCGTCGTTGGCAGCGGTGGCCGAGAACATGCCCTAGCCGTTGCATTGGCCCGCAATGCACCCGTGGTGGTCGTGCCAGGGAATCCAGGCATGGCTTCGACGGCTCATGCGTTTCCAATCAGTGTGAGCGATCTCGATCCAACGGCTCACGATGTGCAACTCGTGGTTATTGGACCTGAAGCACCTTTGGTCGATGGCCTCGCTGACCAATTGCGGGGACTTGGCAGGGTGGTTCTTGGCCCAGGTGCCGATGGGGCGCAACTCGAAGGTTCAAAGACCTTCATGAAGGAGTTGCTCGACGCGGCCCACGTGCCGACTGCAGGGTTTGGGACGTTCACCTCAGTCGCCGAAGCGCTCGAATTCTTGGAGACCATGTCCCCTCCCTATGTCATCAAGACCGATGGTTTGGCATCGGGTAAGGGCGTCCTTGTCACGGATGATGTTGCTGAAGCACGCGACGACGTCATCGATAAGTTGATGGGCGAGAGCTTCGGTGCCGCTGGTCGGCGGATCGTCATTGAAGAGGGACTCACGGGCATCGAATGCTCACTCCTGGCACTGTGTGACGGCAAGCGCGTCTTTGCATTGACGCCAGCTCAGGATTTCAAGCGTCTAATGGACGGCGACCTCGGTCCAAATACCGGTGGCATGGGGGCCTATACCCCGATGCCTAGTATCCGTCCTGAAGAAGTCGCTTCGCTCGTTGCGACCACTATTCAGCCACTCGTCTCGGCATTCATTGACCTCGGTATTGATTACCGTGGCGTGCTCTACGCCGGTCTCATGTTGACGAGTTCTGGACCAAAGGTGCTTGAATTCAACGCTCGCTTCGGTGACCCAGAGACTGAAGTCCTGCTTCCGCTCCTTCAAGGGAATCTTGTTGAGCTCTTCACCAAGATTGGTAACGGGGAGCTCGAAGACGTTCAACCCGCAACCGGCGCAGCGGTGTGTGTAGTTCTTGCCGCACCCGGGTACCCGGAAGCTCCTCGTGGAGGCATGCCGATTTCTGGACTTGGACCTGACGGTCAACTTGCCAACCCTCGCGAAGGTGTCACGGTCTTTCACTCAGGAACAGTCCGACCTGATCCCGAAGGTCCTTTTCTCGTGAAGGGTGGTCGAGTGCTCGCGGTCACCGCAGTCGGTGCATCGCTTCGCGAAGCGAGAACTCGTGTCTACGACGCGGTTGCACAGATTCACTTCGACGGGATGCAGTACCGCACTGATATTGCCCTCGAAGCCGCACAACGAGAGGAGCTCGGGTGATCCCCCGCTACGCACCAAAGGCCATTGCCGACTTGTTCACCGACGAAGCTCGAATGCAGACGCTCTTAGAAGTCGAACTCTTGGCCGCCGAAGGGCTCGCCGCCATTGGTGTGGTGCCGACTGAGGATGCCATTGCGCTTCGCGCTCGAGCACCGCATGTTGACGCTGCATTCGTTGACGCAGTGAATGCCCGTGAAGAAATCACGAATCACGACCTGGCGGCATTCGTCGACATTGTCCAAGACCGAATTGGCGCCCCCGAGGGCTCGTGGATTCACTTCGGTCTGACTTCATCTGATGTGGTCGACACTGCGCTGTGTTCAACCATGACGAAAGCAACGGACCTATTGCTGGAACAGCAGCGGGCATTTGTCGCAGCGCTCGCGACGAGAGCAGTTGAGCTCGAGGATGTCCCCGTGCTCGGTCGGACGCATGGAATGCACGCCGAGCCAACCACCTTCGGCATGAAGTTCGCGCTGTTTGCCTTGCAAGCCCAGCGGGACCTCGTGCGACTTGAAAGGGCTCGCGAAGCAATTGCCGTCGCGAAGCTGTCCGGAGCCGTTGGCACGTTTTCCAATATTGATCCTTCGGTTGAGGCATTTGTTGCCGAGCACTTGGGCCTCAAGGCCGTTCCAGCGACGCAGGTCATCGCTCGAGATCGTCATGCTGAATGGTTCTATGCCTGTGCGGCAATTGGAACGACCATTGAACTCTTTGCCACTGAAGTTCGCCACCTTGCCAGAAGCGAAGTTGGAGAGGCAGAAGAGCCATTTGGTAAGGGTCAGAAGGGTTCTTCGGCCATGCCGCATAAGCGAAACCCGATCTTGTCCGAGCGTTTGTGCGGACTTGCCCGTGTTCTTCGTGGCTACTTGTCTGCGGGACTCGAAGATGTGGCGCTCTGGCACGAGCGTGACATCTCCCACTCCTCCGTTGAGCGAGTGATCGTGCCTGACTGCGCAACGCTCACGTTCTACATGTTGAACAAAGCAACGGGCTTGGCGGCCAATCTCGTCATTAATAAGGAGAGGGCTCTGGAAAATCTGGACGTCAACTCGCTTGGACTTGTGTTCTCACAATCGGTCTTGCTCGCACTGATTGAGGGCGGACGAACTCGAGACGAGGCCTACAGGATTGTCCAGCGCGATGCTCGAACCTCAGTTGAGTCTCGACAGCACTTGCGATCGGTCTTGGAAGCCGATGAGGAGGTCAACTTGTCAATGGCGGAACTCGACGTCGCCTTTGATCTCAAACGGGTGCTCGTTCACGCTCATCGAGCCGTTGATGAGGTTCGTCTCCTGGCGGACAAGCTATGACGCAGATCGCTATGGAACTGGTGCACAGTGGCAAGGTCCGAGACCTCTACGCCGTGCCCGGCAATCGACTGCTTATGGTTGCTTCGGATCGACTCTCCGCCTTCGATGTGGTGATGGCGGAGCCAATTCCCAATAAGGGTCGTGTGCTCACCGCAATGACGGCGTTCTGGTTGGAAGAAGTGAAGGATGTCGTCCAGAATTCGGTGATTTCGTTCGACCCAGCCGAGATTGACGAACTGACGAAGCAAACGTTGCCAACGTCGACGCATGGCCGCGCCATGTTGGTCGAGCGGGCCGAAATGGTCAGTCTTGAATGCATTGTTCGCGGCTACTTGGCTGGCCAGGCATTCACTGAGTACGAGCGAGCAGGAACCATTCACGACATGCAAGCTCCAGAAGGCCTGCGACTTGCCGATCGTTTGCCACAGCCAATGTTCACTCCTTCGACAAAAGCCGAAGAAGGTCACGACCTCAACATTTCAATTGACGCAGCTCGAGAACTTGTTGGAAGGCCACTGGTTGATGAACTTGCTGCGATCTCGATTGCGGTCTATCAACGTGCCGCCAAACGAGCCGAGAGCGCAGGTTTTGTCTTGGCTGATACCAAGTTTGAATTCGGCCACGTGGATGGGCAGCTCGTGCTGTGTGATGAGGTTTGCACCCCGGATTCATCCCGACTTTGGCCGCTAAGCGGCATTGTGCCTGGGGCAACACCACCTGCCTATGACAAGCAGCCTTTTCGTGACTGGCTCGAGGGTATTGGCTGGGACAAGCAGCCCCCACCGCCGGAGGTTCCCGAAGACATTGTCAACCTGACTTCGGCTCGATATGTGGCTGCGTATGAACTCGTGACGGGACGATCCCTCTCGGACTGGTACGGTGCCGAAGCATGAGGTTCTCAGCGACAGTTTCAGTCCGGCTCCGTGGTGGAATTGCAGATCCAGAGGGGGCAACCATCGAGCGGGCACTTTCCGCCCTTGGCATTGATGCAGTCCATAACGTTCGAGCTGGACGATCCTTCCTCTTTGAGGTTGAAGCTTCTTCATTGGAAGAAGCAACCTCGATCGCCGAGGACCTTGCGGGTCGTCTCCTTGCGAATCCAGTTATGGAAGATCACGACGTCAAAGTTGAGGCCAAGTGACCAAAGCCGCTGTTGTTGTTTTCCCAGGAAGCAACTGCGAACACGATGCGGTTTCGGGGCTTGAGGTAGCTGGGGCCACCGCCACACTTGTCTGGCACACCGAGCAGGACTTGAGTGGTTTTGATCTGGTGGTGTTGCCAGGGGGATTTGCCCACGGGGACTACCTTCGACCAGGTGCCCTTGCTCGAATCAGCCCAGTGATGGACGCTGTTTCTGCGTTTGCTCTCCGTGGTGGGCCGGTTGTTGGTGTCTGCAATGGCTTTCAAGTGCTCACTGAGGCGGGACTGCTTCCTGGCGCACTGCAGAAAAATAATCACTTGAGTTTTAACTGTGAAGACTCCATGTTGATCGTGGCAAATGACCGCTCATCGCTGACGCGGGGGGTTGCGAAAGGCACGCGCCTTTCTATTCCGATTAACCATTTTTCGGGAAGCTATGTCTGCGATGACGAGACGCTTCAGCGTCTGCAGGATCACGACCAGGTTGTGCTTCGCTACGAGGTGAATCCGAATGGATCGCTCGATGACATCGCCGGGGTGTGTAATGAGGCGGGAAATGTTGTTGGCCTCATGCCACACCCCGAACGAGCCTGTTCGAACCTTCTCGGCTCGACTGATGGACTGGTGTTGCTGCGAGCACTCGTTGAAGCGAGCGTCTTCGCCTAAATACCAAGAATTGCTTGGCTTATGCCGAGCGAGTCCGTCGGACGCCTGCAGCCTTCAGCACCTTGGCATCAACGCCCATCGTGCGCCACGAGGCGTAGTCAATACCCTTGCGCTCCGAGAACGATGCGGCCACAGCAATGAAGTCCTTCTCGTACTCCGAGGCGTCACTCTTCGTTGACATGGATGCCTTTTCGGCCTCAAGGTCCTTGCGCTCTTGGATGAGTGACAGTTGCGTCAAGGCATCAGCGCTTTCGAACTTTGCCGCAATGGCGGTGAGTCGGGCATCGATCGAAGCGGGGGTGCGCTTGCGGCCACGCTTTGGCTTGTTGGAGACAAGTGCCTCCAGGTACTTCCGAACAGCCAAACTTTCAGTCCGTCCCTGACTAAGTGCGTCTTTATGGGCGGTTGACATCTTTGATGTTGCATCGGCAGAACGTGCCATTTGCTTCCTTCCATTGAGTTCGCTCAAAGTAGATGAGCACTGTTGAGTGTAGTGATCAGCACAAGATAAGTGTGCAGAAGTGCTTCATTTTCTCGCAGTCTTCTCAGCATTGCTCTCCTCCAATATTGCAAGGGGAACTCGCAAGATTCATGGTTTATAGAGGTGAGTACGTTGAAGTTGCATGCAATTATCTAGTGAAGTACTTGGTAATTCGCTCCCGCTAAATCAATGATATTCCAAGGGAATCAACCACTCCTCGTCGAGACGAAGTTGGCTAATACTTGCCTTGATGATTGCTCCATTGCACTCGATCGAGCGATCTAGCCTTCGTTCATGACCTTGCGCCGAGATGCTCTTCGATGGTCCATTGGCTGCTTTTTCATTACCGGGGTGATTGCTGCCTATTGGTTGGCTTGGTTTCTTCATCGATCCCTTGTTGCTTCAGATACGTCTGCGGTCTACCTCGCCTTTGAGCGAACGTTCCCTGCACCTGATACGTGGCTCGCTCTTTGCATGGTGCTTGGAGGTGTTGCCCTTCGTCGACGATCGGCGAGCGCAGTGTTGTGGCTCTTGATGGCAGCCGGGGCAGGTGGGTACTTGTTCTCGATTGACGTTGCCTATGACCTGCAACATGGCATCTGGGCAAAAGGCGGAAATGGACTGGTGGAGTTGTCGATCAATGTGTTGACGCTCGTTCTCTCCGTGGCGATCGCTCGGTGGACGTGGGTGCATCGGACCGAACTCCTCAACGGTCAGCAGGAGAACGCCTGAAGCCGTCCACTACGCTTCGGCAATGGCCGCTCCCTCCTTGGAACCGATCCATCGTCAGCTCGGTCTCACCGACGCTGAACTCGACCTTGTGATTGAGGTCCTCGGACGAGAACCGAATCACCTGGAATTAGCCCTGTATTCAGTGATGTGGTCGGAGCACTGTTCCTATAAGTCCTCTCGGATTCACCTTCGTCGACTTCCGACGACCGGCGATCGCGTCCTCGTTGGTCCAGGTGAAAATGCCGGAGTCATCGATGCAGGCGACGGCATTGCGTTGGCAATCCGTATTGAGTCACACAACCACCCTTCGGCCATCGAGCCTTATCAAGGTGCTGCGACCGGAGTCGGAGGAATCCTTCGAGACATCTTCACGATGGGCGCTCGCCCAATCGCCGTCATGGATCCGTTGTTCTTTGGTCCGCCGACGAATCCTCGGCAGCGCTGGTTGCTCGAAGGAGTCGTCTCTGGAGTATCGGGGTATGGCAACTCGGTGGGCGTGCCGACCATTGGTGGAGAACTCACCTTTGACCCTTGCTATGCCGGTAATCCTCTCGTCAACGTGCTGTGTCTCGGTGCATTGCCAACGGAGCGCCTCGTGCTCGGCATTGCTTCAGGAACGGGCAACTTGGCGGTTTTGCTCGGATCACGAACTGGACGAGATGGCATTGGCGGTGTGTCCGTCCTGGCCTCGGCAGGATTTAGCGAAGACGATGACCAGTCCAAGCGTCCAAGCGTCCAAGTTGGCGACCCTTATGAGGAGAAGCGTCTCATTGAGGCGTGCCTTGCGCTCCTCGATGAAAAGTTGGTCGTTGGTATTCAGGACCTTGGTGGCGCCGGCCTTGTCTGTGCAACGTCCGAGACGGCGGCCAGAGGCCGGGTTGGCATGGACGTCGACGTTGATGCCGTGCCGACTCGTGAACTCGGGATGGAACCTTGGGAAATCATGACCTCGGAATCTCAAGAGCGAATGTTGGCCATCGTGACGCCGGAAGGCCTTGCTCGAGTGCAAGAACTCTGTGCCCGCTGGGAAGTTCGCGCAACGGTTGTTGGTCGAGTCACTGAGCCAGCGATTGGAAGTGACGGCGAGCCGATTGGCGTGCTTCGCATCCGACATGGCTTTGATGGACCGATCGTGGCAGAGGTTCCTGCGTCGTCGTTGGCCGACGATGCACCGCTCTATGAGCGCCCTCTTGCACGACCTGAGAATCTCGATGCCCGTCTTGCCGATCGTCCCGAAGCACTACCTGAGGGCGACCTTGCGGCCGAGTTGCTCCAGATGCTTCGTGACCCAATTTGGGTCTATCGCCAGTATGACCATCAGCTGTTTCTCAATACGGTTACTGGTCCAGGTTCGAATGCAGCGCTCCTTCGCTTGGCCGGCCCAGGACTGCCTCCGTCAACACGAGGCTTCGCGCTGACGACCGACTCGAATCCCCGATGGTGCTCACTTGACCCACGGGCCGGAACTGCGATGACGCTCGCGGAGTCGATTGCCAACTTGGCGTGTGTTGGTTCGACGCCGGCGGCGGTCGTCAACTGCCTCAACTTTGGAAATCCGACGCACCCAGAAGTCATGTGGCAGTTGTCGGAGTCCATTGATGGCCTGGCCGAGGCTTGCCTCGCCTTTGGACTTCCGGTCATTGGTGGCAATGTCTCGCTCTACAACGAGAGCGCGGGAGTTGACATCGATCCCACACCAGTGCTCGGACTCTTGGGTCTCGTTGAGCATGTTGCTGCTCGACCACCGGTTCGGGCCTTTCATGAAGGTGACACCGTGCTGCTGGCACACCTTCCGAGCGTGTCGA
>CAIQUD010000027.1 GCA_903874965.1 uncultured Actinomycetes bacterium
CGGCAATCCGATCAATGTTTGGCGTTCGATAGCCCATCAGTCCATCGGAGTAGCAACTGAGGTTTGAAATCCCAATGTCATCACCCCAAATGACCAGGATGTTTGGCTTACCGTTTGGCACGATGTTCCCTTCGAGTTGTTCGATGACAATGAGAAGTCGTTAAAAGCGGCTCCCCCGGTTGCTCATCGTAGGAGACACGAAGTCCGAACTGCCGATCGCTCTCCCCCTGCAAAAGTGACGCGCTTGCCTCAAGCCGCTCTGATCGCTGCCGTCAACGCGTCAGCCTGAGCCTTGGCGCGTTCTGCCGTAGTCGTTGCTCCTTCGGTCGTTGCCAAAGCGGCCAACTTTGACCAGGCAAAACCGCTGGTTGGGTCTTGCCCAATGCGCTCAGCAATGAGGGCATGCGCCAAGGTTGAATTCGGTTGCCGCATTGCTGATGCCAGCAGGGTTCGTTCAATGACGTCTCGCTGCGCATGGCTGCCACCGAAGGTGTGGAGCACCCCTCGGATCGGTAACAGCTCGCCGATGACGCTCTTGTCATCACCTTGGACGTAGGCCAGCGCCGCCTTGCAAACGGGCAGCCCTACTTGCTTGGTCATCTGCCAACCGGTCGTCCCGTCATCACCTCGGTCGACGAAAGCGACCATTTCATCGATGAGGGCACGCGCCGCTGCGTCGTCACCAGCCGCAGCGAATGCCATCGCTGCATGAACGTCGTTAAAGGGGTAGTAGCCAGGAGCGAGTCGGTCTTTCCAGGCCGTGGCGAGTGGCGACCAGCGATCACCAACGTCGGCACCCTCGAGGAATAGTCGCCAAAGTAGTGCGGTTGCGTCAATGAGTTCGAAGGCAACACCCGAAGCAGTTTCACCTCGAATGGCTCCGTCATAGATCCTCAATGCACCATCAATGTCGCCACCATGCAAGTGGTAGAGCGCGTAGTGCCAGAAGTTGTGAACCCGAAGCAGATTGTGGCTTGACCAGGATGACTCGCTCCTTCGAAGGAAGGTCAGCCCCTCGGAAATTCGACTCTGCATCTCATAGGTATGGGCGAGAGCATGAATACCCCAGACGTCGTCGCCATTTCGGTCGACAGCGCTCATTGCCATGCCCTCGGAAAGGTCGTAGCGATTTGACTCTTCGAGTCCGAAGGCATACATCCCCTCCAGGTAACCATAGGCCTCATCCGTCTCGCTCCAGGCTCCGAGTGCTCTGCCGATCCGGTCCCGCAATCTTCTGGCATCACCGGTGAAGAAATCGAGCTGGTGCCCGACCGAAAGCGCAAGCAAGTCCCTTGGATAGTCAATGGCAAGTTGTTCGAGGATTGAACTTGCTCCGAGAAGATCGCCCGCAACCCACGCTCGAGCAGCGGCAAGGTGCGCGACTTCTCTGGCGCTTAGCCGATCCTCGTCAATCTCAAGGGCCTCAAGACTTGCGCGGGCGTCAACTACCGAGGAAGCCTCGGAGGACATGAGGCCGAGGTAGGCACCAAAGACCCCCGCCATCGCCGAACTCGGATCTGCTTCGCTGGCCAACTCTTGGCTTCCAATGACGTCAAATTTGAATCGGACGAGGTGGAGAAGCGCCTCGTCATACGCCTCCATCGATTCGGCATTGCCTTGCTGCTCAAGGCCGTGTCGGTCAATTGCCATGAGTCCTCCATTCGCTGCCTAGACGGAGAGTACCCGTGGGTGCCTTTAGGCGTGAGGAACGATGAGGTACTTCTCTCCCGTTGCTTGAGCTGCGTAGCGTCGGACAACGCCAGGGTCGAGAGCTCCTGCCAACGAAATCTCATCGCTGTAGTGGCTCTTGAAGGTGGTCTCGAGGCCGTCCGCCACTCGCTGACGAAGCCGAGCGAAGCCCTCAAGTCCAATGCGTCCCAAGAACGGGGTGAGCAACCAACCGCCAAGTCCCCAGGAGAAGCCGAAGTTGCGACTCAGCACCGTTGGAGAGCGGTCAAGTCCGCCATAGATGTAGACCTGCTTGAAGGTTGTCGAGCCATACCGGCTGTAACTGGCGGCATCAGCTGAAGCAGCTGCTTCCATTGCCGTCAGGA
>CAIQUD010000028.1 GCA_903874965.1 uncultured Actinomycetes bacterium
GAAGCCAAGGATGAGATCAATGGTGTGCTCAGAGGCCTTCGGGGCCGTGTGCAATTCGTGACGCGCAATACGCACATCAGAAATCACCGGACCGCCCTTTTGTGCCAGGCCGGTTTGATCGAGGCCGGAGGCAAACTGCCCTTCGAGTCGAGCAGCCATCTGCAGAATTCTTGAGACGGTGACCACTCCAGTGCCGCCAACGCCGGTCATTCGAACCGAGACGTCATCGCCAACGAGCGAAATCGGTGCGGTCAGCGTTACTGGAAGGGAAGGAATCACGTGCTCAACGTGACGTCCGGGGGTGACCTTCAAGAAGGAGGGGCAATCTCCCTCCATGCAGGAAAAGTCGAAGTTGCAGGAACTCTGGTGAATTTGCGTCTTGTCACCAAACTCCGTCGAAATTGGCTCAACCGAGAGACAGGTTGACTTCACCTGGCAATCACCACAACCTTCGCAGACGCGAACATTGATCGCGATTCGATGCTTGGGTGTTGCGACGGTTCCGCGCTTGCGGAGGCGACGTTCTTCCGCAGCGCAACGATCGTCATGGATCAGCACGGTCACGCCGGGAACCTTGGCCAACTCTTCCTGCACCTCGTGGAGATCATCTCGATGCCGCACCGAGGCAATGGGGTCAAGCACGACGCCGTTGTAGAGATCGGGCTCGGGAGTCGTCACAATGACCTGCTTGACGCCTTCGAGAGCTAACCACGCGGTCAACTGCGGAACCTCAAGTCCCCCAGTCGGAGTTTGCCCCCCAGTCATGGCCACCGCGCGGTTATAGAGGAGCTTGTAGGTGATGGGAACCCCCGCCACAGCCGCCGCCCGAATGGCCAGCGACCCGGAGTGGAAGAACGTCCCATCGCCAAGGTTCTGAAGGTAATGAGGATCACTGGTGAACGGAGAGAGTCCAATCCATTGCGCACCTTCGCCGCCCATTTGCGTCAAGCCGACCTTGTGACCGCGTGCTTCATCTTGGAAGGCGACCATGACGTGGCAGCCAATGCCAACACCGACCAATTGGTCGTCATCGGCCTTGGTCGACCGATTATGCGGGCAACCCGAGCAGAAATACGGCTGACGAACTGGCAACGCCGTGACGGCGAGCTTCGTCTTTGGACGCTGTACTCGAGCAATTTCTTGGAGCACCCGCTCAGGCGGGTTGTGACGAACGAGCACCTTCGCCAGCACCGCAATGAGGCCATCAATGTCCATTGATCCCCAGCGAGGCACGAGCGGACTACCGTCGACATCCTCCTTGCCGAGAATTCGAGGAAGGTTCGCTGCGCCATAGAGCGCATCTCGAATGTGGAGTTCAAGGAACGGTCGCTTGTCCTCAACAACAAAAACGGTCGAGAGCCCGTCGGTGAAGTCACGGAACTCTTGGTGGTCAAGGGGCCAGATCAGACCGATCTTGATGAGTCGGATTCCCATCTGTTCGAGCGCTGCATCATCAATCTCCAAAATCTCAAAGGCACGAAGCAGGCTGGCATAGGTCACCCCGGAAGCAATGATCCCGAGCGTTGGCTTGGACGCTTCGAAGGTCACTTCATTCAAGTGATGGCGCTTGGCATAGGCCGTTGCTCTTGGGATTCGAGTCTCGAAGAGGTGTTGTTCCGCTTCAACGGCCCGAGCACCAAGGAGCGTCGCTCGGAACCGTGGCCGCTCGGGATCAGGAACGGGGATGTAGGTCGCTGGATCAATGAGGTCAACGACCGCTGCCGCGTCGGCCAAATCTGTCACGACGCGAAGTGCCGTCAAGGTGCCTGCTTCGCGAGACATGGCAACCGCGTGGAGTTGGTAACTGACCATCTCACCAACGGTTGAGGGATTGAAGGCTGGAATGAGGAGCGATTCACACATCTCCGCACTCGCCGATGGGAGCGTCGATGATTTTGATGACGGGTCATCGCCAATGATGGCGACCATTCCACCAAGTGGCATCGTGCCCGCGTAGTTCCCGTGACGGAGGGCATCAGCCGCCCGATCGAGACCAGGGTTTTTCCCGAACCAGTAACCAACGACGCCGTCATAGAGCGCACCTGGGACCTGGTCGAGGAGCTGACTGCCAACAACAGCCGTCGCGGCCAACTCTTCGTTCAGTCCGTGTTGAAAAATGACATTGGCGGGATCGAGAAAGCGCTTGGCACGATCGAGTTCCATGTCAACGCCACCAAGAGGCGAGCCTGGATACCCGGAAATAAACGACGCCGTATTGAGTGAACGTCCATGGTCAAGCCACATCTGCTCCAAGGCAGCACGGACAATGGCTTGGATGCCTGACATGAGGACGCTGCCCGAAGTGGCGGTGAACACATCGTCGAGTCGGACGTCGCTCTGCTTTGCCATCTGGGCACTCCTGTCGTCGTGTCCCAAACGTATCGCTGAGGGTGTGGTCTCTGCCCACCTTGTCATCAAGCGTTCACACGCAAAAGGAATGCCCTAGATTCGAAGCACCACGAACTGGAGCAGTGATGGACTTCCTTGAGACGAATGAACAGCAACTTCTCCGCTCGACGGTTGCGCAGATTGCCTCATCATTTGGTCACACATACTTCGAGCGTGAAGCTCGCAGTGGCGGCAAGGGAACCGCACTCTGGGAAGCGCTCTCTGAAGCGGGCTTCACCGGCGTCAACATTCCTGAACCCTTCGGCGGCGGGATGGGCATCACGGAACTTGCAATGGTTGCTGAAGAGACGGCGGCCGTTGGTTGCCCACTCCTCATGTTCCTCGTCTCCCCTGCAATTTGCGGAGAAGTACTGTCTCGATTTGGCTCGGAAGACCAGCAGCAGCGTTGGCTTCCCGGTCTTGGGTCTGGATCATCGAAGATGGCCTTTGCCATCACCGAGCCAAATGCTGGTTCGAATTCTCATCAGATGGAAACCGTTGCCAAGCGCACAGAAGACGGGTGGTCAATCTCAGGGACGAAGTACTACATCTCCGGCGTCGACGACGCGGAAAATTTGCTCCTCGTCACGAAGACGGGAACCGACCCACAGACCGGTCGTGGTCAGTTGACGCTCTTCGTTGTCCCAACGGATGCACCTGGGTTTACCATGGAGCCAATACCAGTTGAAATCGTCGCGACCGAGCGACAATTCACGTTGTATTTCGACGAGGTGCAGCTCTCTGATGATCACCGAATCGGACCTGAAGGCGGGGCCTTGCGCCCACTGTTCATGGGTCTCAACCCGGAGCGAATCCTCTCGGCCGCCGTGCTGTGTGGTCTTGGTCGCTACGCGATCGACAAGGCTGCGCGCTATGCCAAAGACCGCAGTGTCTGGGGAGTTCCAATTGGTACACACCAAGGTCTCGCTCATCCGCTCGCCAAAGCAAAGATCGATCTCGAAATGGCTCGACTCATGTTGGCAAAATCAGCTTGGGAATTCGACCACGACCTCGATGCGGCAGAGTCCTCCAACATGGCCAAGCTTGCGTCGGCAGATGCCGCGCTGCAGGCAATTGATCAAGCCATGCAAACCCATGGCGGCAACGGCATGTCGACCGAGTTCGGCCTTGCGACCGTGTGGGGAATGGCCCGACTGCTGAAGGTTGCTCCCGTGTCGAGAGAGATGATCCTCAACTACGTGGCCATCCACACCTTGGGACTGCCCAGAAGTTACTGAGTCAGCAACTTCGGCAAGAGTCCAACGGGGAGTTCAACCATTCGAGACCGAAGGTATTCACCAAGACCTTTGGCCTGTGGGTCAAGACGCGTCGTCGAGGCAACTCCCTCACCCAAGAGACCAATGACCACAAAATTAAGTGCTCGAAGATTTGGTAAGTCATATCGCTTGACCTCAACATCGACATCAAGCGCCAAGAGATCGGCCACTGCATCTTCTGTCAGGGCTTCACTCATCCACGCATAGAGCTCGTCATCCCACGTCCACACTCCAACATTGGCATTGCCACCTTTGTCGCCGGACCGAGCACCACAGAGGTCACCGAGAAGCGCCAGCGTTACGGAGGCCTCTGGTTGACGTTCGTCTCGCGTCTCAGAAGGAGCGATCTGCCTTGGGGCGGTCGTTGGCGCCGAGGGAATGATGAGCACCTCGCCGCCTTCAAGAACCACTCGGTGCTCAACAACGCTTTCATCAATGAGCGCAGGCCAGTAGACGCCATAGACCGTTGCATTGGTCGGAGGAGTGTCGGCAAACATTCCAGGAACACTTGCGAGGGTCAATGCCACGAGCGCCCGAGAGAACTTCCGTCCCACGAGATCGATGTCGTCACCTTTGACGACGATGCGCAGCCGACCAGTGGCGGCCTCATTGTTTGGCGCATCAATGGTTGAGCCGGCAAGAAGTTCCACCGACACGTCATCGAAGCGGTCTTCGCCACCAAGAAGCTCGAACAACATGGCCCGAACGCGCTCCGCCTTTGCTTCGAGATCAAGCCCTGTCAGCACCACCGACATCTGATTTCGGAAGCCGCCTTCGAAGTTGAGGGCAACCTTCAACTGCCCCGACGGCGCAAAGCCACGCACGGCACTGACCTCAACCCGATCGGGGCCAAGGCTTCGAAGATGAATGGTGCTGAAGTCGGCAACGACATCAGGGTTCTCATAGAGCGGCGATCCAATTTCATAGAGGAGCTGTGCGGTCACGGTCCCGACCGAGACCAGTCCACCGGTGCCTGGTTGCTTCGTCAGCACACACGAGCCATCTTTTGAGAGCTCGGCGATAGGAAATCCAGGAAATCGATTGTCGGGAAGCTCGTGAAGCAGCGCGTAGTTCCCACCAGTGACCTGAGTGCCACACTCGAGCAGATGACCAGCAACAAGGCCGCCCGCCAACTGATCGAAGTCACTTCGACCCCAGCCATGGTGGGCAATCGCCGGTCCCATCACGAGCGCCGCGTCGGTCACGCGTCCAGTCACGACCACTTGCGCGCCACGTTCAATAGCGGCTGCAATCCCAAAGGCGCCGAGATAGGCATTGGCAGACAATGCCCGTCGCCCTGTTGAGGAGAACGGCTGTCCCGTATCGAGATTGGTGAACGCAACACCTTCGGCCATCAGGTTGGGTACTTCAGCTGCAAGGTCGTCACCTTCGACGACCGCAACGGAAATCTGTCGTCCCATTCCTTCCGCGACGGCGCGCAACTTGTCCGCGAGTGCTCGAGGGTTGAGGCCACCAGCATTTGCCACCACGGTGATGCCCCGGTCAAGGCAGGTGCCGAGAACTTCTTCCATTTGGCGAAGAAAGGTTGTCGCATAGCCAGCATCAGCGTCCTTTTGCTTCGCTTTCCAAAGAATCAGCATGGTGAGCTCAGCCAAGTAGTCGCCGGTCAAGATATCAATGGCGTCAGGTCCTTCCAGCAACAACCTCGGTGCGTCGTGAAGGTCGCCATAGAACCCGGAACAATTTGCCACCCGAAGCGGTCGACTCATTTGACTCCCCTTGGTTGGCGCCCCTCGCCGGGAGCACCAGCAAATGCCTGAGCAATCGAGAGATAGTCCGCAGCTTCTTCGGTCGTTGCGACAAGGGAGGTGTCGGCAACGTGGCGTCGTTGCGTTGCCACGAGGCACAGCTCAAGCGCTGAGCCAAGAACAATTGACGTGGCATCGTCATCGCCGAAACTCCAGCGTTCTCCATTCGGTCCAGTGAGTTCGAAACGAAGCGGATCAAGAGGAAGTTGGAGGCCATGTGCCCCATAAGCAAAGGGCATGGCCCGGTGGGCAAGAAGGGCAACGTGGCGGAGTCGAGGACTTGCAATGGGGGCCACGTCAATGGTGTCGGAGAGATCCACCCCATGTGCCCAGGTCTCCATGAGCCGAGCCGTGACCGCCGACGCAACTCCCATCGACGGACCAAACCATGAAAGGCGTGCTCCTGGATGACACTCGTGAAACGTCTTCAAGAGATCGGCTCGTGAGGTCTCGAACCACTCGACGACCTCGTCTGGTGCTTCATCGACATAGGTGTCGCGAGCGATATCGACGAGGCTCCGATCAAGGAGCATCGCCTGTTCTACACTGTTTTCAAACCCTGTTGGATCCAGAATGGCAAAGCGCTGTTGATCATCGAAGAATGCGAGATGGGCAACGGTGTCCGTCACCGTCCACGGCACCGCAGGTGTCACGAGGGAGAACCGCGTTGGGCCAACCTGTTCGAGCAAGCCCAAAAAGGCTTCAGTTTCGTCCTCGAGATCTTGGAGAAGCTCTTGAAGGACTGCCATCAGCGGTTTTCCCATTTCGGAGTCCGACCCTCGGCGAACGCAGCCGGACCTTCTTGGGCATCCCATGACCGGTAGACCGGTTCCCAGATTGCTTCTGCCAATTCAAAGGCTCGCTCACTGGCGGCCGGATCTACTGCTCCAACCATGGCCTTGGCGGCGCGCACCGAAAGCGGTGCATTGCTCGCAATTTGCTCTGCGAATCGTTGCGTTGCGGCGATCAAGTCCTCCGGGGCAACCACTTGATTGACGAGGCCGAGCTCGTAGGCCCGTTCGGCAGTCAGCGGTTGCCCGCTCATGAGCAACTCCAACACAATGCGTCGAGGAAGCATGGAAAGCAGTGGCGCCGCCCATGGCGCACCGCGACCAACCTTGGCTTCAGAAATTGCAAAGGTCGCCGTTGAGGAGGCAATACAGAGGTCGCAGGTCTGGGCAAGTGCGAAGCCGCCTGCCAAGGCAAATCCATTGACCGCTGCGATTGTTGGCTTTGGCACCTCGAGATTCCGACCCATCTGGGGTAGGAAATCCGGCGGAGGTACTTCCATCGCTGTTGCAGACATTTCCTTTAAGTCCGCACCAGCTGAAAACGCTCGATCACCAGCACCGGTCAAGACGAGCACCTTGGCGGCATTGTCGTCATTGAAAGTCTTGAGTCCTTCCCACAGTCCTTGGCGAACTGCAGCATTCAGTGCATTGCGGGACTCTGGCCGACAAATCGTCAGCCACGCGACTGGCCCCTCAAGTTCATAGGTAACGACATCAGCCATTTGGGTCCTCCTCGACTTCAACGAGTAGCGCACCCGCTTCAACTTGGACGCCTTGCGCAATATGGACCGCTGTCACCGTTCCGGCGAATGGCGACCGAAGCACGTGTTCCATCTTCATTGCTTCAAGGACAACAAGCGGTTGAAATGCCGTGACGACATCGCCGACCGCAACGTCGGCCCGAACAACGGAACCTGGCATGGGTGCCACCAGCGACCCAGAAGGCGTTGCCGCCGAGGGTGGGGCAAAACGCTCCGGGACGCTGATCCAGCATTGATCGGCTGAGCCTTCGACGAAGATTCGTCGCTCAGGGAGTTCAACCGTGATGGTGCTGTAGCCCCTTGACGGGTACTCAACCGAGAATTGTGGATACAGCGCAATCGGGCGACTGTCATCCATGCGATCGTGATCGGCGTCTCGTGTCACCGAGGTGATCGCATAGGTATTGCCGTCAAGAGTGAGTGCGAAAACCGAAGCTGATTCCTCGATGTGGAGGTCAACAACGACTCCACCTTCTTCAAGTTGAAGGTCAGCGGCACTCGACGAGACATTTCGAAAACGAAGGGGAATCGCTCCATCGAGTGAATCTCGCCCCGAGACCGCCACGAGCCACGCAGCTCCTGCTGCCGCCAACAGATCATGACGTGAGGTCGTCACTCGATCACAAAGCTCCACCGGGTCATGAGTTTCGAGGAACGTCGTTGGCACGGCTCCGGCAAGAAAGTCAGGATCTTCGAGAATGCCAACGAGAAGATCGCGGTTCGTCGTAATGCCGAGACCGTCCCAGATTCGAAGGGACCATGAAAGGAGATCCGCTGCCTCTTCTCTGGTGTCCGCGTGAGCGATGAACTTTGCCAACAGCGGGTCATACCGAGGGCTGACCAAGCCTCCAGACATTCCCTCATCAATTCGAACGGGAAGTTCGACAAAGTCAGTCTCGAGCTCTCCCGACTGAGGAAGGAATCCATTTCGTGGATCCTCAGCGCAAAGGCGGACTTCAATGGCATGTCCAGTCGAGGTCGCGTTGAGCACCGAAGGACCGAGTGGTTCATTGGCGGCGACGCGGAACTGCCACTCAACGAGGTCAAGGCCGGTCACTGCTTCAGTGACTGGATGTTCGACTTGAAGACGAGTGTTCATCTCTAGAAAGGCAAAGGTGCCGTCTTGATCAACAATGAATTCGACCGTTCCTGCCCCGACGTAGCCAACCGTCTTTGCGGCAAGACGCGCGGCTGCTCGAAGAGCGTCTCGGGTAGATGGATCAAGACCCGGAGCTGGTGACTCCTCAACCACCTTCTGGTGGCGGCGCTGAACGCTGCAATCTCGTTCAAAGAGATCAACAACGGTTCCATGGTGATCACCGAAAACTTGGACCTCAATGTGACGAGGCGTCTCGAGGAATCGTTCGGCCAAAAGTGTCCCATCACCAAAAGCTGCAACTGCTTCCCGATAGGCGGCATCGACACCCTCTGCCGCTTCGTCAGGTCCTCGCACAATTCGCATGCCTCGGCCACCGCCGCCCGCTGAAGCCTTCACGAGGAGCGGCCAACCTGTGTCGTCACCGATCTTGATGAGATCCTCAGCTGTCGCGATCGGCGCTCCTTCAAGGACGGGGACGCCTGCGGCCTTCATGACTTCCTTCGACCCAATCTTTGAGCCCATTTGTTCAATCACGTCGGCAGATGGACCAATGAAGGTCATTCCCGCAGCTTCGACCGCTCGTGCGAATGCTGCGTTTTCGGAGAGAAAGCCGTAGCCGGGGTGCACACAATCAGCGCCCACACTGAGGGCCGCTGCAACGATGGCTCCACTATTGAGAAACGTCGATGCAAGATCGGTACCCGGAAGATGAACCGTCTCGTTGACAAAATGGCTGGCGTAGGAATCCAGCTCATCTTCCGGACAAATGATCGCCGTTCGAATACCAAGTGACCGTGAAGTTCGAGCGATCCGAACGGCAATCTCTCCCCGATTGGCAATCAAAACCTTCTTGAACAGCGGCATCACTAGAACCGGAAGACGCCGAAACCGCGCCGTCCCTCAACGGGTGCGCTGTGGATGGCCGACAGACACATCGAGAGCACGACACGAGTGTCGCGGGGATCAATGATGCCGTCGTCGTAGAGCTTTCCGCTCATAACGAAGGCGTGCTGTTCGCGATGAATCTGCTCTTCAACAACACTGCGTTGGACCGCATCAGCGTCTTCATCAAACTCGAGACCCCTCGACACCGCACTTTGGCGGGCGACAATTGAGAGCACGCCGGCAAGCTGCTCTGGCCCCATGACTGCAACTTGTGCTCCTGGCCAACTAAAGGAGAACCGAGGACCAAAGGCTCGTCCGCACATCGCGTAGTTCCCCGCCCCATACGACGACCCCATGATGACGGAAAGATGCGGAACCGTGGAGTTCGCAACAGCGTTCACCATTTTGGCGCCGTCCTTCACCATTCCCGCTTGTTCGTAGGCCTTTCCAACCATGAACCCAGTCGTGTTGTGCAGGAAGAGCAGTGGCGTGTCGGTCTGATTGGCCAAGAGGATGAACTCTGCGCCCTTCTTTGCCTCATCGTTGAACAAGACACCTCGTGCATTGGCCAAGATCCCAATCTTGTAGCCGTTGAGCACTGCCCATCCCGTGACGAGCGACGTTCCGTAGTGGGCCTTGTATTCATCAAACTCAGAACCATCAACAATGCGACCAATGACTTCACGCGGATCAAAGGGAACCCGGAGATCGCCGGAGACAACTCCGAGAAGTTCCGTGGCGGCGTGAAGCGGGGGAACGACATCGGCAACCCGTCCAAGTCCCTTCTTCTGCCAACGAAGACTTGCGATGATCTCACGCCCGATACGAATCGCATCGTGCTCATCCGTCGCGAAATAGTCACCGAGCCCCGAAGTTGTCGAGTGCATCCGGGCTCCGCCGAGCGATTCGTCGTCCGACTCTTCGCCGGTCGCCATCTTGACGAGCGGGGGACCACCAAGAAAGACCTTCGCCCCTTGATCAACCAAAACGGCGTAGTCAGACATTCCAGGCACGTACGCGCCGCCTGCGGTCGAATTGCCGAACACCAGGGAGACCGTCGGAATACCCAGTGCCGAGAGTCGAGTGAGATCTCGGAAGAGTTGACCGGCTGGAAGGAAGAGGTCGGCTTGGGTCGGAAGATCAGCTCCTCCAGACTCGACCAAGTTGATGACGGGAAGGCGATTTTCACGAGCAATTTCAAGGGCTCGAAGGTGCTTCTTCAAGCCATACGGATTGATTGCTCCGCCTCGCACCGTTGGGTCGTTCGCTGCAATGACGCACTCAAACCCGGAGACGACGCCAAGCCCGGTCACGATTCCGGCGCCTACGGAGAACTCTGATCCAAAGGCGGCGAGACTTGAAAACTCAAGGAATGGCGCACCCTCATCAAGGAGGAGTTCAATTCGAGCTCTCGCCTCGAGCTTCCCTCTCGCTGCATGTCGCTCTCGATAGCGAGCGCCACCACCGTCGAGAGCAAGTTGAAGCTGCACGTCAAGGTCAGCCAAGTGCTGGAGCTGAACGGCTTCATTCGCGGCGAACTCTGGCGACTCAGGAGCTACCACTGAAGTGAGTTTCGGCACGTTGACTCGATTCACGTCGCGGGTATGGACGTGCCAACCCTACCCCCGACTCCCTTGTTTCTCACTGGGAGTCCATGACCTTCGGCCAAGATGAGTGGGTGAGCAGTTCTCCACTTCGTTACTTCCCAGTTGACGGTCGCCCGTGGCGCCTCACCATGGGCTTACGGCCTCTCGAAATGAGCAACTGGCTTGAAGTTGATGAACGCCGAGACGAGGAAATTGCCCAGAAGCAGTCATTGCTCGAACATTCATACAGCGCCGTCGTTGCCGTTGAGGACAACAGTCACCCTGCTCAGTTGGAACTAGCCCAGAGAATTGGTAACGCACTCGACGTCAACGGAATCAGCATCCAACCTTGGTCTGATCTCGAGCTCCCGATTGTCTGGGCAGCACGCAACGTTCAAGAAGATCTCTGCATCATGGAACACGATGGAACGAGATGGCGCCTTACTGCTGCTTGTGTTTGTTTTCCGTCTCGATGGGACCTGCAGGAGAAAATTGGACAAACACTCCTTGAGATTCATGGTCCAGTGCCCCGCTACCGCGAAGACCTGGACTCGCCGGTTGAAGACTTCTTCAACCGTCTCAGCGTGGATCGACCAAAGTGGCGACTCAATTGGACCGTGCTTGACACTGACGAACTCCATCTGCCAAGTCCATCTGCTCGTCGAGCGCTGGAACTCCCAAAAGACCTCGGTGGCCTGACCTTCAGAGTTGAACGACAGACCTTGATCCGACTCCCCTTGTCGAATGCCATTGTTTTTACGATTCGGAACTACACAGCACCTCTCCGGGTTCTCCTCGACCGACCTGGCCATGTCGCTGCACTGAAGGACACTCTCGAGACCGTGACCTCGGAAGTTGCCGACTACAAAGGCTGGAGTGACCTTCTCTTGCCGCTTCTTCTTTGGCTGAACGATGCGTCAAGCGAAGGTGCCGAACGTTGACGAATCCAGCACCCGCCAACTCATCTCACCTCCACGATCTACACTGAGAGTCCGGTTTCAACCGGTCGTTCCACGTTGTTGTGGCACGGGCCTGGGTAGCTCAGTCGGCAGAGCGTCTCACTCGTAATGAGAAGGTCCGGAGTTCGATTCTCCGCTCAGGCTCCAAGAAGTCCAATAGAGGAACCTAAGAACTGGGGGTTCCGGGTTGTGCTCTTCATGTACGCACTGTCGCTGGGGACGCGATGGGGACGCGTTCTCGGCAGAAACTTCTCCCTTCGAAACCACGCAACAGGCTTGTTTCGCCACTCCCGGCTGGAGCGAGTTCGATGCGTGAGCGAGGGTCTGGTCAGGTCGTGTTTGACCGGTCAAAGGGTTGCTTCAAGGCTCGCCTGCGGGTCGGAACGCTGCCAAATGGCCGAGCACAAGTACGAACGAAGCAAGCACCGACGAAGGCTGAGGCCAAACGGCTGTTGAAACAGATGCAGACTGAACTTCGGACTGAAGGGTCACCGACAGAAGCGTCGGCAACGTTTGGCACTTTTGCCCTGCACTACTTCAGCCACAGTGCAACCCAGCGACTGAGAGCCTCAACGCTCTCAAACCACACCTACCACTTGCATCGCTACTTGCTTCCAACGCTTGGACACCGACCAATGGCCAACGTCTCAACTTCGGAACTTGAATCGCTCTTGTATAGACATCGAAAAACGTTGTCTGCATCAACCGTGAACCTCCTGCGTTCCATCTTGAGTCGACTATTCAACGAAGCACTGAAGCGAGAAGAAATCGAGAAAAATCCTATGCAGGCACTGCCACGGTTTCGAACTCGACCAGATGAAGCGTCACAAGTCCAGCAACCTCTCAATCTCGATGAAGTACATCGTTTGCTTGCCACAGCCAAGGGCAACGAACTCGAATTCTTCATCGTGCTTGCAGTTGCCACAGGGATGAGGAGGGGCGAGATTCTGGGACTGCGCTACAGCGACATTGACGCCATTGCTGGCGAGTTGGTCATCAGAAGAACAGTCAGTGAGGTGCGCATCACAGGTGCCGAAGGCAGGAGGAAAACGTGCCTAGTTGTCCTCCCACCTAAGACGAAAGCGTCTGAGCGTCGTCTCTGGCTTGCTCCTGAAGTCTTGGACCTACTCCAAGTCCACCGAGAACGAGCGCAAGAGCGTCTTGGCATTTCTTCTCTACCTCCGGCCAGCCCTGTGTTCACAGACAGTGTGGGTGGGCAAGTTTGGCCCTCAGCCATCTTGAAACAGTTCACCAAGTTCCTCGCAGCAAATGGACTTCGTCGTGTTCGGATTCACGACTTGCGCCATACCTACGCCACGGTTGGATTGAATAGTGGTCAACGCATCGAACACATCGCTCAACAGTTGGGACATGACTCAATTCGAACGACTCGAGACACCTACGGAAAGATTGCGCCGCAACTCGCCGAAACATCCGGAAGACTCATGGCTGCAACCGTCTTTGGCTCACGACAGCCAGATGTACTCATCGGCCTGAACCACAATTCCCAGAGATAGCGAAGTCGTAAACGGATAACTCAATCGAAATTCTTGTCATTTTGAAGGTGCCTAGGTCTCCGAACAACTGGCACGCATGAAAGCCGAATTTTCTGAACATGGAATTCCTAAAGATGACGAGTGAAGTCAAGCCGTCATCACTTCTAATTGGTTGTTAGCTTGAGTCACTATGGAAAAGCCGAACAAGGTTGTTGCGATTGCTGCCCCTGCCGGATTGTTGCTCTCATTAATTATTTTCGTCGCCACCATTTCAAATGGACCGACCCGGCATCCTGATGCTCAACAGAGCACCACAACATCGACA
>CAIQUD010000029.1 GCA_903874965.1 uncultured Actinomycetes bacterium
CGATGACTCGACAACGGTTGGCACCAAGTAATTGAACGCCTTGTGGGCTGATGCGTTGGAAAAATCGCTCATGCTGTGCCTCCGTGATCGTGGTCATGGTCGTGATCGTGTTCGTGATCGTGGTCGTGATCGTGGTCGTGATCGTGGTCTGCCTGATTGGTCTTCAGGAGCTCACGGTCAACAGGAATACCGAGTTCGTCCGTAATCGAGACTCGCTCATACAGCCAGTCATAGGCCATTGACTTCGAGAGCTCGCCAGTGAACTCGCCCATTCGACCGGCCTTCTCGATTTGCTGACGAAGAATTTCGGTTGACGAACCGAGTCTCGAAGCCGACTTCTCGAGTTCAGCCTCGATGTCGTCTTCGGTTGGGATGATCGCGTTGTCACGGGCAATGGCTCGAAGGGCCAAATCAACCTTCACACCGGTTGCGGCATCGGCTTGAAATTGTTCAACCAGTTGGTCTTGCGTGATGCCAATCATCATCAAGTAGCGCTCGAGAGGAATTCCTTGCTGCTGCAGCTGACGGTTGAAGGTCTCAACCCGCTCACCAAGCTCCGCATTCTTCAATTGGTCGAGCACGAGCTCATCATCGACAAGTTCAGCAACGGCCTTGCGAATTGCGTCGCCCACTGCGAATTGCGACTGCACAATCTTCATTGGACCCATTTGCTCACGCAGAGCATCCCTCCAGGCGCCAACGGAGTCATGCTCGGTGTTCTCCGCAACCCACTCATCAGTGAGGTCGGGAAGTTGACGTTCCTTGACGGCATTAACGACCGCCGTCCACGTCATCTCAACCCCAGTCATTGCTGGCGACGAGGTGAAGGTCGTTGATCCGCCGGCCTCAAGACCGAGAAGGTGCTCATCAAGTTCAGGTACGAGGCTTCCAGAACCGACCTGGTAGCTCATCTCTTCGCCCAGGTTCGTTGATTCGCCATCATCGCCAACGGTCGCAGAGAGGCTCAGCACGGTGAAGTCACCCTCAACAACGGGCCTCGAGACTTCGACGAGCACGCCGTCTGCCTCGCGCATGCGAGCGATCTGCGCCTCGATCTCGTCATCGCCAACAAACGGTGAGGGCACGGTGACCGAAAGCTTCTCTGGGCTCGAGACCGTGGCTTCAGGCCGAACGAGAACAGTTGCCTCAAAGACAATCAACTCCGGCGTCTGCTGCGCCTCGTCAAAATCAAGCTCAGCCGTGTCGATTGGATCGATGCCGGCCTCTTGGACGCCTTGGGAATAAAAGTTAGGAAGCGCCTCACGAATGACCTCAAGGCGGAGCGCTTCTGCACCGCCCATTCGGGCTTCAAGGACCTTGACGGGAACCTTGCCGGCACGGAAGCCTGGCAGTCGCGCTTGACGCGCCATTGCCTTCTTCAGGTCCTGCAGTGTGGGCTCAGCCTCGGCAGCGTCAACTTCGACGCGGAGTTTGACACGGAAATCTTCGAGTTCTTGGGTTGTGGCTCGCATAGGAGAACCCACCTTATCGGGCAGGTGGGTCTCCTCCGGGCACGCTGAGGGGAGTCTCGTGACGAACTAGGGTGTTGGGCGACGGGCAGTGGCGCAGCTTGGTAGCGCACCTGCTTTGGGAGCAGGGGGTCGCGGGTTCGAATCCCGCCTGCCCGACCACCACCCGAGATTCCGCCAGTGACGACTGTCTTGGCGGAATCTCGGTTGGTTCTCATCCGGACCCCCCGCAGAGGCGGGACTACCGTAAGCGCCATGCATGAGATCGAGGTCACTGGCGTCCTCCAAAAACAAGCCTGGGCCGACAACGTGCTTCCCCCTGTTGAACAGGTCCGTCCCGGGCTCTGGTCAATCCCCGTGCCAATGCCGCACAATCCGCTTCGCTACGTGCTCGTGTATCTGTTTGAAACCGGCACCGGCCTCGTGATGGTCGATGCCGGGTGGAATACCGATGAGGCCTGGTCGGCACTTAATGCCGGCATTGCTCAAGCCGGTGGATCAATCACCGATGTCGAGGCAGTCCTCGTCACCCACATCCATCCGGATCACTACGGATTGGCCGGAAGAGTCCGAGAGGCATCGGGGGCTTGGATTGGTCTTCATCCAGAAGATGCGGTGCTCTTGGACGATCGCTATAGCGACACGACGGACCTCGTCCGTCGAATGACCGAACTCTTGGAAGCCTCGGGTGTTCCACTTGAGAAGCGTCCTGACCTTGCCAATTCATCAATGGAAGTTCGTGGACTCGTCTTCACCGCCAAACCTGACGTGCTCTTTCGCGATGAGCAGAAGTTCACCTTTGGCGGGTGGGACCTCACCACCCTGTGGACTCCTGGCCACTCCCCTGGTCACGTGTGCCTCTGGAGCGATCAACATCAGCTGTTGTTGTCAGGTGATCACGTGCTTCCACGAATCACGTCGAACATCTCGGTCCACACGCAACAATTCCCGAATCCACTCGGAGACTTCCTTGAGTCGCTGTTGAAGCTGCGCGCCTTTTCGCCGGAGGAAATTCTCCCGGCGCACGAATACCGCTTCCGGAACCTTGGGGCTCGCATTGACGCGTTGGTCGCACACCACGAAGACCGCCTCGTTGAGATCCTCGACCTTCTTGGGGAAGAGGGTTCAACGGCATGGGACTTGACGACACGGCTGACATGGTCACGTCCGTTTGACCAAATCCTCGACTACATGCAGCGTGCGGCCAATGGAGAGACCCTCGCGCATCTGGTGCTTCTCGAAACACGGGGAATGGTCGAACGAAGTGAAGGCCATCCCTTCATCTTCAGAAAAACGATTCGTTAGTCCGTTTCGCTGGTATCGACGACAACGACGACTGTCCTAGCCGCCCGATCGTGAAGCGTCTGCATTGTTCCCCCACGCGCTGCAAAGGCGTGGTCGACAATGACGTAAGGAATGAGCCAGAGAACAATCGATCCAAGGCAGAACACCATTGGGCCGGCGAAGAATCGAAGTACTGCTTGAACCATTGACACCGCCGACAAATCATCAGCGTGCACGACGGCCGTCTTCGTCACTTCATTGCCAAGCGTTCGCCCACGAAGACCAATCATCAGGACTTCGTCGACCCCCAAGAGGAGGGTGAACACCAAACCACTCACCACTTGGCGCTTCACCGTGGTCATCCCGCTGATTGAACCGGCCAGGAGGGTCTTGACGAGGATCGATGAGGTGAGGGCACAGAGCGAGAGGTCAAGAAGTGTCGCCCGAATCCGCTGACCAACCGTCGCGAGCGCAACGCTGCCGCTGTCGTCAACTTCGAGACGCACTGCCATCTCCTGGGATTGGGGTCGACATCGTTCCAGCCGGAAAAATACGGCCAGTCCTGATGACGACTGACCCCGCCGCCTTGTCGTGAACACATTGGCGCATTGGGTCGGCAAGCGGGAGGAGCACGTCAACGGCTGCACCAATGAGGGAAAAGGCAAGCCCAATCAGCGTGAGTGATCGAATGCCGGCACGACGAATCCCAAGAGGCTGACCGGTCGAGGAACGAACGACCGCAGTCTTCGTCAGGAACCCGCCAAGCGTCTTCCCGCCAGCACCGAACATCGTGAGGTACGCGAGTGCGAAGGCAATGTCGAGGAGAAACTGCACGACACCTCGTGGAGCAAGTCCACGCAGGACTGCCTGGAACGCAACGAGGACAAGAAAATCAATCGTCGTTGCTACAACCCTGACGGTCCAGTCGGCCAGTTCCCTTCCCCTTGCGTCAACAGGAGGACCAGCGCTTTCAGCGATTGCTGCCTTGGCAAGTTGGGATTCCATGAAGCGAGCGAGAGCACCACGTGGCACCTCTGCATCCGGTGCACTTGGTTCGTCCACCTTGGTCTCCTCACTTCAGCGCTTTCAGTGCCCCCGGCACGACTCGAACGCGCAACCTGACGGGTAGAAACCGTCTGCTCTATCCAGTTGAGCTACAGGGGCTTCCAACCATGAACCCATGGTCGAGTCCCTCCACACTACGCCAGTCGCCCGTGAGTCGGGCCTCTCTTGAATGTGGCAAACTTGGAGGTCTTGGTGGGTATAGCTCAGCTGGTTAGAGCGCCTGGTTGTGGTCCAGGAGGTCGCGGGTTCGAACCCCGTTACTCACCCCAAGTCGTGGAAGTGCTGAAAACCTGCAGAATCGGCCATTGGTCGCGAACAGCAAGGAGCCGTCGTGAGCGCTGATGTGCCCGTCACACGAACTGTTGAAGGCGGCATTGCTCGCTTCACCATTGATCGCCCTGAAGCA
>CAIQUD010000030.1 GCA_903874965.1 uncultured Actinomycetes bacterium
AACTGTCACCTCGATGACGTTGCCAAGTTGTGTGCCCATGCTCGTTCAACGGGCATTCAGGTGTTTCCGCTCGCGCCCGGCGTGCTTGAGAAAGTCACCTCGACCGTCACGCCGCAACCACTGCTCGCCGTGGTGCCGATGCGGACCGTTGCACTCGATTCGGTGCTTCCAGGTTTGGTTGTTGTGCTCGCCGACGTGCGCGACCCTGGGAATGCCGGAACGCTGATTCGAACCGCGGAGGCTGCTGGTGTTGCCGCGATTGTGCTGGCTGGCCAGTGCGTCGACCCCTTTAATCCAAAGACGGTTCGTGCCTCCGCCGGTGCGGTGCTCTGGACGAAATTATGTGTGAGCGGTGAGGTACCGGACACGATTCGGGCCATGCAGGAGCGAGGCTTTCGTGTCCTTGGGACCGAAGCTCGAGGTGGCGTTCCGTATGACCAGACCGATTGGACTGGTTCAGTTGCAATGGTGCTCGGCAATGAAGCCCACGGGCTTGATGCAGCGAGTGCCTCGTTGCTTGACGGCACGGTCACCATTGCCATGGCCGGCGAAGCGGAATCGCTCAACGTAGGTGTTGCCGGCGCAGTCTTGTGCTTTGAAGCACTGAAACAGCGCCGGGGAACAACCAATGGGGTTGATGGTTTGCCATACGATGGCCCGAACCGAATTGCTGAAGGTGGAGACCGTGGGTGAGGTGATTGGCAGCGTCGACATTGACCAATTGGTGAATGCTGCTGCGACGGCTGCCAATGCTGCGACGAGTCGGACTGCCCTTGAGGCCGTCGAGGCCGAATTCCTCGGGAAACGGTCGCAGCTTGCTGGAGCACACCGAAGCCTGGGTGCAATGGACGAGCAAGCCAGAAAGTCCGCTGGAGCAGTGCTGAACGCAGCACGGGTCCAGATTCAAGAATCCATCGACGCATGCAGAGCCGGCGTTGAAGCAGCCGAACGCGCTGCACTTCTCGAAGCAGACCGCTTGGACTTGACCGAAGTGGTGCTCAGCAAGAGTGCTTCGCCCATTCGACGAGGTCATCAACACCTCATTTCACAGACTCAAGCAGAACTTGAAGACGTGTTCATCGGTATGGGCTTCACCGTCGCTGATGGACCAGAAGTTGAGACGGATTGGTTCAACTTTGAAGCGCTCAACATCCCTCCCGCGCATCCCGCTCGGGGAATGTGGGACACCTTCTACTTGGAACTCGGCGAGCCTGAGACGGTCGTGTTGCGGACGCATACCTCTCCTGTCCAGATCCACCTCATGGAAGAAGCCGTTGCGAACAACACGCTGCCCATTCATGCGGTGATGCCGGGCCGATGCTTTAGGAGAGACACTCCTGACGCCCGCCACCTGCACACGTTTCATCAGATTGAGGGTCTCGTCATCGATCGCGGGATGACCTTTGTGGACCTTGCTGGAGTCATTCAAACGTTCACGACGGCGTATTTCGGCGCGGACATTTCCTCGCGACTTCGGCCGGCGTTCTTCCCCTTCACTGAGCCTTCAGCTGAATTTGAAATTACGTGCACGATTTGCCATGGTGACGGTTGCCGAACCTGTTCCCAAACTGGCTGGATTGAACTCGGCGGTTGCGGAATGGTTGACCCGGCAGTTCTTGATGCTGTTGGCATTGATCCCGAGGAATACAGCGGTTTTGCGTTCGGCTTCGGCATTGATCGGTGCGCACAGATGCGGCACCAGATTGCAGATATGCGAGCGCTCGTTGAAAATGACCTTCGATTCGTCGAGCAGTTCTAGGGGCCGTCGTGAAGATTCCACTTTCTTGGCTCCAAACATTTGCCCCGTTTCCTTCTGACGTTGCCCTCCTGACGTCCATGCTCGACGACCTTGGTCTCGTGGTTGAAGGTATTGAACGCGTTGGCGAAGGACTCGAGGATGTCGTCTGCGCACGGGTTCTTTCCATCGAGCCCATTGAAGGTGCGGACAAGATTCGAAAGATCACTGTTGACGCCGGCGCGGAGCCCCTCGACATTGTGTGTGGCGCGTGGAATTTCCAAGAGGGCGATGTGGTGCCGCTGGCTCCCGTTGGAGCGGTGCTCCCTGGTGGTTTTGCCATTGCCAAGCGGAAGATGCGCGGCGTTTCCTCGCATGGAATGTTGTGCTCGGCGAAAGAGCTAGGCGTTGGTGATGACCAAGGTGGACTCTTGGTCTTGACCGATCTCGCCGGCTCGAATCCAGGGGTCAAGTTGATGGACCTCTTGGGCATTACTGCCGACGTGGTCTTCGATCTGTCTGCAGAAGGCAACCGACCAGATGCCTGGTCGGTCCTTGGCGTGGCAAAAGACCTTGCCGCTCGTCTCTCACTCCACGTGGACGTGCCCTCATTTGGCGTTACCAAGTCGTCCGGTAACGAAACATCCGCCTGTGCATCGGCAGCAAATGCGGTGCCGAGTCAATGCAGTGGGCTGACAGTCACTTCTGCACGCGGTGTCGTCGTTGCCGAATCGCCAGCGCTGATTGCTCGTCGTCTTTCACTTTCGGGGATGCGGCCGATTAACAACGTCGTTGATGCGTCGAACTACGTGATGTTGGAGCTCGGTCAACCAACCCACGCCTATGACCTCAATGCGCTTTCAGGTCCCGCGCTCGGCGTTCGACTAGCGCATCCCGGCGAGACGCTCGTCACCCTCGATGGCATCGAGCGCACGCTCGGACTGGCGGGCAAAGGACTCGGACAACTGCCCGAAGATCTCGTCATTGTTGATGGCAACGATGTGGTCGTCGGCATTGCGGGGGTCATGGGTGGAAGCGCGACGGAAATCACTGAGAAGACGTCTGCGCTCCTCTTGGAAGCTGCCTGCTTTGACGCCATGACCATTGCACGGACCTCAAAGAAGCTAG
>CAIQUD010000031.1 GCA_903874965.1 uncultured Actinomycetes bacterium
CTACTTGGAGGGCTACTACTACAAGCCTCGTCTTGACTGGGAGCTCTTGGAAGAACACCACGAGGGCATTATCGCGACCACGGGTTGTCTCGGTGGTGTAGTCCTTCAGGCGCTCCTCAACGATGACCTAGAAGAAGGTCTTCGACGAGCTGCCCGCCTCCAAGACATCTTTGGGAAGGACAATCTCTTCGTCGAGCTCCAAGACCATGGGCTGCCCGAGCAGAAGAAGACCAACCCCATGCTCATCGAGCTCGCAAAGAAGCTTGATGCACCACTGCTTGCGACCAATGACAGTCACTACACCGACGAAGCCGATCACGTTGCACACGATGTACTGCTCTGCGTTCAAACCGGAGCGCTACTTTCGGATCCCAATCGGTTCAAGTTCACCGGGACCGAGCACTACTTGAAGACCGCCGCAGAAATGCGCCGGACGTTTTCGGAGCTTCCTGAGGCCTGTGACAACACGCTTTGGATTGCCGAGCGGGCCAACGTCGAACTCGAACTCGGCAAGCCATCACTCCCGGAGTTTCCTGTTCCCGACGAGTTCACTGGCGCGCTCTATGAAGAGCGAGCAGCGAAGTATCTCCGGCATTTGACCTACGAGGGTGCGGCAAGCCGTTACGGGGCGACGCTTCCAAGTGTCGTGGTCGATCGAATTGACTTCGAGTTGAACGTCATTTCCGACATGGGGTTTGCCGCGTACTTCCTCGTTGTTTGGGACCTCATCCGCTTCGCCAAGGACAGCAAGATCCGCGTGGGGCCTGGCCGAGGCTCGGCAGCCGGGTGTTGTGTTGCCTACTGCCTTGGCATTGTCGACCTTGATCCAATTAAGTACGACCTTCTCTTCGAGCGGTTCCTCAATCCGGGTCGCAAGGAAATGCCGGACATCGACATGGACTTTGACGAGCGGTACCGCGGTCAAATGATCAAGTACGCAGCTGAACGCTATGGAGCTGACCACGTCGCACAAATCGTCACGTTCTCGACCATGGGTGCACGAGCGGCGGTTCGCGACGGTGCTCGAGTTCTCGGCTTCAGCCCACAAGATGGTGACCGGGTCGCCAAGGCAATGCCTCCTTTGGTGATGGGACGCTCCACGCCACTTCAGGCGTGTCTTGAGCCAACTGAGCAGTACATGGACGGCTACAAGGCATCTTCTGAGCTTCGCGAGATGTACGCAAGCGACCCAATCGCCAAGCAAATCATTGATGTGGCGAAGGGGCTCGAGGGCCTTCGTCGCCAAGATGGCATTCACGCCGCTGCGGTCGTGATTACGAATGAGCCGCTGACGGAATACCTTCCCATCCAACGGAAGCCTGACTCTTCCGGCAACCACGAGAACGCTCCCATTGTCACGCAGTATGAAATGCACGGCGTTGCCGAACTTGGCCTGCTCAAGATGGACTTCCTTGGGCTTCGCAATCTCTCGGTCATCGAGCGCGCGCTCGACATGATTGAAGAAGAGACCGGTGTCCGCCCTGACATTGACCACGTGGCCTTGGATGATCCGAAGGTCTACGAGATGCTGCAGCGTGGCGACTCCATTGGCGTGTTCCAACTGGAATCACCCCCAATGCGTGTGCTCATCCGTTCGCTGGCGCCAACCAACTTCGACGACATCGCGGCCCTCATTGCGCTCTATCGGCCTGGGCCTATGGCAGCCAATATGCACTTTGACTACGCCGATCGGAAGAATGGGCGCAAGCCCATTGAGTATCTGCATCCGGATCTCGAAGCATTGCTGGGCGACAACCAAGGACTCATGATTTATCAAGAGTCCATGATGCGAGTTGCCCAGAAGTTCGCCGGCTATTCGCTTGAAGAAGCAGACAACCTTCGCAAGGCCTGTGGCAAGAAGGACCGAGCACTCTTGGCCTCACACCGTGAAGCATTCGTTCGGGGATCAGTTGCCGAAGGTTATGGCCCCGAAATTGGCAACAAGCTCTTCGACATCATCGAACCCTTCGCTGACTACGCGTTCAACAAGTCTCACTCCTATGGCTATGGGCTGGTTACCTATCAAACGGCATGGCTGAAGGCGAACTTCCCTGTTGAGTACTTCGCAGCGCTCCTGACGAGTGTTCGAGACGACAAGGACAAGACGGCGATCTACCTGACGGAATGTCGGGCAATGGGCATTGACGTGCTTGTCCCTGACGTCAATCGATCACATTCAGACTTTGCGCCGGCGAAAGATCTTGACGGCACCTCGCTGCGATCGATTGTCTTTGGCATGTCCGCCATCCGAAACGTCGGGGAGAACCTGGTTGATCGCATGGTGAGCGAGCGGACCGCCAACGGTCCTTTTGCCGATGTCTACGACTTCTGCCGCAGGGTTGATCCAATGGTGCTCAACCGTCGTGGCATGGAGAGTCTCATCAAGGCCGGGGCCTTTGACGCACTTGGCCATCCTCGAAAGGGCCTTGCGCTCGTCATCAACGACATGATTGAGCGGACCTTAGAAGTCCGTCGAAATCTTGACGTAGGCATTGTGACCCTCTTTGCTGCAGCAGCGGAGGAACAAGGCGATGATGCCGACGAGGCAAAGTGGGCGGGGACTGCGGTTGAGATTCCCGATGTCGAGTTCGACAAACCGCTGAAGCTCAAGTTCGAGAAAGAAATGCTCGGTCTCTATGTCTCTGACCACCCACTTCGGGGGCTTGAAGGTGCCCTTGGGCGCCTCGTTGAAATGACCCTTGGGGATCTCAAGGAAATTGCGCTCGACCAGAATCCGAGCGACCCTCCGCTCGTGCGTCGGGTCGGCGGGGTCGTCACGTCGCTTGATCGAAGATTCACCAAGCGCGGAGAACTCATGTGCTCCTTCGTCCTCGAGGATTTGAACGCCTCGATGGAAGTCATGTGCTTTCCAAAGCTCATGGGCGAGTACGGACCCTTGCTTGAAGAAGATGCCATCGTCGTGATGAAGGCGCGAGTCGACACGAGAGATGACGCGCCGAAACTGATCGTGATGACCGTTGAACGCCCAGCCCTTGAGGGTGGATCAATGGATTTGCTGCGAATTGCGCTCCCTTTGGCAGCGCTTTCCGATACCACGGTGGAGCAACTCCGCAACATTTTGGTTGAGTATCCCGGATCAACCCCCGTGCAATTGGCCGTTGGAGAACAGCTGATTCAACTGCCGCCGGAATTCAACGTGAACCCACGGGCCGCCATTGGAGAGATTCGGACCCTCCTTGGCCCAAATGCGCTCGTGGCTTAGGAAATCCGCCTCGGAAAGGGAGGGTGATTCCTCCCCCTAGAATGGTTCCTATGTCAATTGTCGTCACCACCAAGGATGCCTCCTCGCTCGCTGATGCTGAGCTCGCCGAAATGGCCGACCTTTGTGTTGATCGTGAACCCGGGTATGACATTGGCTATCTCTCAAAAGAGCGCGAGTCATGGGTGCTTGTTTCCATCGCTCGTGAAGGAACAAAGCTTCGTGGGTACTCGTTCTGCACGCTTGAGCGAATTGGTGGAACGCCTTCATTGCTCGTTGGACTTGCACTGGTAGACCGCACCGCCAAAGCCGAAGCAACGCTCAAGGCAATCATGGCTGATCAGTATCGTCGGGCACTCTTGGCGTTCCCTGATGAAGATGTTCTGCTCGGGACTCGTCTCGTCAGCGTCGATGGCTTTCGAATCTTCAATCCTCTTGCTGATGTTGTTCCACGTCCTGACCACAAGCCGTCAGGTGAAGAGCGGGCTTGGGCGCGCCGCCTGGCCAAGCGATTCGGTAATGAAAAGGGTCTCGATGACCGCACCTTTGTGGTCGAGCCTGTTGACGGTTCGCCAGTGGGTGGACTTGATTTTCTCTGCGCCAAGGTCAAGGTTGACCCTGAGTTCGGTCAGTTCTTCAAAGAGGTGACTGATAACTCTGGTCGCCGCCTCGTCGCATTTGGATGGGCGATGGCAGAAGACCTCGCTTCCGGCAAGGTTGCGAAGTAACTAGCTCTTCGGGAGCAGGGCACTAACCATCTTGTAGCAGTGGCCATCTCGAGGCTTCGACAGGGTCGTGAGCAAATACCACGGGCGAAACCCGAGAGCAGTTGCTAATTCTTTGCCGGCGAGACGTTCGCGGCGGGCAGCGTCGAGAACTCGACGACCGGTTCGGCCATCCATTGGCATCCAGACGTCTTCGGAACCCCAACCAAAGCGAACCCAGGTTGAGTCATCGTCGCGACGACGGAGAAGCTGCGGACCTCTACTCGGCGTGATGAGCGCAACTGACGGGTAGTCACCTCGAAGCTCCCAATACGGAGCGGAGGTTCCGCGAAAACCGAATAATGAGCCGTCATGTGGGGCAGCGAGTTCAGCCAACATTGGCTTGATTTGGCGTCCGCGCAACATGCCAACTTTTCGGGGCAACGACATCACCGTGATTGCCTCTGGGTGGGCCGGATCATTGCGCTGCGGGTCCTCGGCCACGTCAACTTCGACAATGTCGAATGCCTCGAGGTCCGGCTCGTAGTGAACTGGCCATGGAACTCGCAAGCGGACGAGCGCTCCTGATTCGAGGTCAACGACCACGGTGTCGTCGAGCGACGAGGCGAGCACGACCATGGTGAGCACTTCGCCACCAAGCACGTGGAGACGACCAGAGGTCGCCGGACGAGTGTTGGTTGATCGGTGGCGGGTGTGTTGAGGCACGGAGATGATTCTGCCCTAGAGCGCGCCTTGAAGTTGCACGAGCACCTGAAGCGCGTCGTCGAGGTCGGCAACGTTCGTGATGGGAAGCGAGCACGTGGAGTTCTTGCAGATGTAGCCAGAACCTTCGGCGCGGCCTTCAAAGAGGCTCGTTGGCGTTGGCTCACCGAACGCCACCACCGTGCCGGGAAGGTACCGCCTTCGCACCTCGTCGAGGAGTGGGCCATGAGGACCGGGGAGCACCACCTCTCCGCCAAGCTCTGCAGCGACGACCGCAAGGGCAAGATCGGCAACGGCACTCGGTTGGGCCGCAAGGATCGCACGTGATCGCGAGACAATCGTGGCCGCCGCGTCTTCGAATCTCTGGTCCTCACTGAGGGCGGCGAGGCGAGTGAACGCACCAACAGCGACGGAGTTGGCCGATGGTGTGGCTGAGTCAAAGACGTCCTTGGTGCGAACGAGGACGGTTGGGGCATCGTGGCCAGTCGAGAAGAACCCTCCAATGGAACAGTCAATCGTCGTTGCATCGACCGCTCCATCCCAGAAGCCTCGAAGCAGTGCGTCACCAACTTCCACCGCTTGGCCCAACCACTCGTGCTTGCCAGTGAGTTCATAGAGCCGGGTGCAGGCATCGACCATCCATGCGTAGTCAGCCGATCCGGCGAGACCCTCCGCTCGGCCTTCGGCATAGGAACGCAGCAGTCGACCGTCTGCCCGAGTGTGAAGTTTCAGGCAGGTCGAGATAATGCGCTCGGCAGCTTCTGCAAAGCGGTCGTCACCGAGCACCATCGCGGCCTCGGCAAAGGTCGACGCCACCATGGCGTTCCATTCGAGGAGAATTTTTGTGTCGATTGCCGGCTGGATCCGACGGCGACGAGCCTCGAGCAAGAGTGACCTTGCCAACTCCATCTCTTCGCTTCGAGCAAGTGGTGCCCCAAGGGGACGGTGGGGGATGGATTGACCTTCGAAGGTCGGTGGACCATCGAGCCGATAGAAGACGAGGGCTTGCTGGAGCAAGTTCCCTGCGCCACCTGCTGCGAGAGCGGCTTTGACCGTTACTGGGGTGAAGACGGCATGCGAACCCTCTTCTCCGTCAGCATCCGCGTCGTGAGAGGAGTAGCAGGCGCCTTCGTCCGCCCAGAGTTCGTCCAAGACATAGGTGAGGGTCTCACGAACCACTTGGGCGTAGTCGTCCTTGCCCGTCAATTGGAAGGCATGGAGATAGACCTTGGCGAGCATTGCCTGGTCGGTGAGCATCTTTTCAAAGTGCGGGACGAGCCACTCCTCATCGGTTGAGTACCGAGCGAATCCGCCGGCGAGGTGGTCATACATCCCTCCTGCGGCCATTGCATCGAGCGTGACGGTTGCCATTTCTTTGGCCTTGTCACTTGAGCCAATCCATCCAGCGACGAGACAAAGCTCAACGAGACTCGGCCTTGGGAACTTGGGCGCTGGAGAGAAACCTCCCCAAGTTGGATCAAACCGCTCTTCGAGTTCAAGAAGCGTTGCGCGAAGGAGCGCTTCCGCTTTCGGAAGTTCAGATGCTGAAGCTCTGGCTGCGAGGTCTTCGGAGAACCTTGCCTCGGTTGCGACTGCCTCGTAGAAGCTGTCGGCACGTTGTTCAACTTCTTCTCGTTGTGTTGCCCATGCCTCAGCCAGCGACGTCACGATCCGAGTAAACGAGGGAGCACCTGGGCGATCTTGAGGCGGGAAGTAGGTACCGGTGTAAAAAGGTCGGCCATCTGGGGTCGCAAAGATGCTGTTTGGCCATCCACCATGGCCGTGTTGAGCTTGGGTTGCCGACATGTAGGTCGCGTCGAGATCGGGGCGTTCTTCTCGATCGACCTTGACGGAAATGAAGGACTGGTTGAGCAGTTCTGCCACGTCTGGGTCGTCAAAGCTCTCATGGGCCATGACATGGCACCAGTGGCAGGAGGCGTAGCCAATGGAGATGAAGAGCGGCTTATCTTCTCGGGCTGCCCGCTCAAGTGCCTCGGGGCCGAAGGGGTACCACTCGACTGGCTGGTGGGCGTGCTGGCGAAGGTAGGGCGACGTGGCGTCGCTCAAATGGTTGGTCGTCACCCGGTCAGCGTACCGAGCCGTCGGCCAGGAATCCGCGCCAAAGGTCTCGAGCAATCTAGTCAGAACGAGGATCCACTCGCACCATAGATTGGGCGCATGGAACTTCGACTCGATGGAAAGACCGCACTCATCACTGGTGGGTCAAGAGGAATTGGCTTGGCGATTGCCTACCGTATGGCTGAAGCCGGGGCCAACGTGGTGCTCTCGTCGAGAAAGGCCGAAGGGCTGGAGTCGGCGGCGTCGACACTCGTTGGACTGCCCGGTGCCGTCAGCACCGTCGTTGCCCACGTTGGTCGACCAGAAGATGCTGATCGAGCGGTTGCGGCAACGGTTGCAGCATTCGGTGGCGTGGACATTTTGGTCAACAACGCTGGAACCAATCCGTACTTTGGACCAATGATTGACATCAGTCCGGAACTGATGCGAAAGACCTACGAGATCAACCAAGCTTCGATCCTCACCTTTTCTCAGGCCGCCTGGCATCAGTCAATGAAGGATCGTGGTGGGTCTATTCTCAACATTGCTTCCATTGGCGGTCTTGGTCCTGAGCCAAGCATTGGTTGGTACAACGTCACCAAGGCCGCCGTCATTCACACGACCACGCAACTTGCGTTCGAATTGAGCCCGACGGTTCGGGTCAATGCCATTGCGCCGGGCCTCGTCAAGACTGACCTCGCTCGGGCCCTCTGGGAAGGGAGGGAAGAACAGATTGCCAAGCACATTCCCCTTCGCCGACTTGGGGAGGTCGACGACATCGCCGCAATGGCACTGTTTCTCTCGACCGATGCTTCGTCATGGATCACCGGGCAAACCATCGTTATCGACGGCGGCACGACCAATCAACCAACCGGAGGTGTTAGTTGAGCTGACGGCGGGCAATCTTGCCTGAGGCAAGGCGGGGGAGCGCGGTGAGCAGCACGATCTCCTTCGGGCGTTCCCAGGGCTTCAACGTCTCGAGTTCTGCCGACCACGACGCCAGACTGACCTCAGCTCCAGGGCGAGGCACGACGAACGCTACGACTCGCTCGCCCCATGCTTCATCGGGTCGCTTCCACACACTGAGTTCATCAATGCCATGAGCACCCGCAAGGGCACGCTCAACCGTGACGGGATGCACCTTTTCGCCGCCAGTCACAATGACCTCGTCAAGACGACCCTGGACGGACACGACCCCTCCCGCACTGATTTCGCCAGCGTCACCGGTGATGAGCCAACCGGGTGTGCCATCGGGACCAGTTGTGAAGGGATCGGGTGCGTTTCGGTAGGCACGCAATTGTGTCGGACTCTTGATGAGCAAGCCGCCTGTTGCTTGATCGACGGCTATCGCTACTCCAGGAAGTGGCAAGCCGTTGTAGACAACGCCTGAACCAGTCTCGGTCATTCCGTAGGTGGCAATTACGTTGTTCGGGCGATCGTCTGGAGGCGCAGCACCGCCGAGAAGAATTGATCGAAAGAGTGCAGGGTCGACGCGCTGCAAGGTGGTCGTGACGAGAGAAGTGAGCGTCACCTTCCGAGATGAAGCCATTTCAGTCACGGCGGGAGCATCAAAGGCCGGCAGTACTTCGAGCTTGGTCCCAGTGAGGATGGAGCGAAGGGCAACGCTTAAGCCACCAATGTGTGCCCAGGGGAGACACGACAGCCAAGCATCAGACGACGTGTCGACGTCAAGAGCGGCGCTCGTCGCCTGAGCTGACGCTTCGAGCGCGTGCAGCGTGAGGACCGCCACTTTCGGCGTGCCAGACGAACCAGATGTCAAACAACAAAGGGCATCACCAACTTCAACTTCGAGGCCATGAGTGAGTGGTGTTGTCTCGCGGGAGGCGTTCACGAGGACTGTTGGTCGCAAGATCCTTAGCTGCTCATCACGCTGAGCTTGCGAAAGCCGATGATCAAGAATGCAGAACGCATCACCACGGTCGAGGACCTCGGCAATTTGCGTCGCAAGCGACGAAGAAGGTGCCTGATCGAAGGCCACGAGCTGGGGCATCGAACGGTAGCGTAGGCCCATGGATCTCACCTCCCAACCAACCGTCATTTCTGGCGCCCCCCATGACCCCGTTGACGATTTTCGTGGTCTTCCCTTGCCGACCTGGGAGCAACGTGGCGATTTTCACGACATCACCTACGAAGTGGCCGAGGGAATCGCCAAGATCACCATCTGTCGCCCTGAGAAGCGCAACGCATTTCGTCCGCAGACCTTGTTCGAACTGACCGATGCCTTCACGCGTGCTCGAGACGATCTGTCGGTTGGCGTCATCGTGCTGACTGGCCAAGGACCGGATGCCTTCTGCTCCGGCGGAGATCAGGCGATTCGTGGCGATGATGGTTACATCGGGGACGACCACGTCGCCCAAGGTGGCGTTGGTCGGCTCAATGTGCTCGATCTGCAGATTCTCATTCGCCGCATCCCGAAGCCGATTGTGGCAATGGTTGCTGGGTATGCCATTGGTGGTGGGCACATTCTCCACCTCGTCTGCGACCTTTCAATCGCAGCCGACAATGCCCGATTTGGTCAGACTGGTCCAAAGGTTGGGTCCTTTGATGGTGGGTATGGCTCATCAATCCTGGCTCGCACGATTGGGCTGAAGCGAGCCAAGGAAGTCTGGTTCCTCTGCCGGCAGTATGACGCCGCTCAAGCGCATGAATGGGGCCTCGTCAACACCGTGGTGCCTCTCGCAGAGCTCGAAGCCGAGACGGTTGCGTGGTGTCGACAAATGTTGACCCTCTCACCTTTGGCGTTGCGCATGCTCAAGGCATCGTTTAATGCTGCAGATGATGGTCTTGCCGGTGTGCAGCAGTTGGCTGGCGACGCAACGATGCTCTTCTACATGACTGAAGAGGGCCAAGAAGGTCGAAATGCCTTCGTGGAGCACAGGAAGCCGGACTTCTCGAAGTTCCCGAAGCGCCCGTGAACCCTGAGGCGCCGCCACTGCCAGGGCCGATAAAGCGGTGGGTGGAAGGGGCAAGACCAAAGACCCTTCCCGCTGCACTTGTTCCACTCTTCGTTGGAACGTCGTTGGCAATGGTCACACTTCGCTCTGCTCACAGTGTGGAACAGGCAATGGCGAGAGGGGGAGGTGATGCAGGAGCTGCACCAATGACCACGTTGGGTTTCCGACTCCCGATGTGGCTCCAACTTGAGCTGAACAACATCAATTGGATTCGACTCCTGCTCACTGCAGTCGTCGCACTCGCTCTTCAGGTGGGCGTGAACTATGCCAATGACTACTCCGATGGCATCAAGGGCACTGATGAGAATCGAGTTGGTCCTCTGCGACTCGTTGGATCGGGCCTCGTCCCGGCAAAGACGGTGAAACGAGCTGCCCTTCTCTCTTTCCTGATCGCTGCAGCGGCGGGCTTTATCCTCTCAGCGCAAACTTCATGGTGGCTGCTTGCGATTGGTGCCGCAGCGATCTTGGCTGCTTGGGGCTACACCGGTGGGCCAAAGCCCTATGGCTATCTCGGCCTCGGCGAACTCTTTGTCTTTCTCTTTTTCGGTCTCGTTGCAACAATTGGGACGGTCTACCTTCAGATTGGATGCATTCCTGGCGTCGCTTGGTTTGCTGCGATTGCCGTCGGCTTCTCATCAGTAGCGCTTCTTGAAGCAAACAACCTTCGAGATGTCACGGGCGATACTGCTGCTGGTAAGAGGACGCTCGCGGTTCGATTTGGACGGGCTCGAGGCTCATGGCTCTACCTTGGTTCGTGGATGTTGGTAACGCTGGGCATCTTGTCGACAACCGCGTATGGGCTCTTGTCTCCCTCTCATTCGTCGACCGACTTGATCTCGCCCTTCTACGTCAACTGTGCCAACGACCTCTGTGTTGCGCCTGGGAGCCCCTTCAGCCCCCATCCCTGGTGGCCACTTTTGGGTCTCGTCGGAATGGTTGGACTGCGACATGTCATCAAGTTGGTGCGTTCACCCGCTGAAGGGCGGGCTCTCCTTCCATTGCTTGGCGCAACTGGCAAAGCGCAACTTCGCACCGGACTGCTGTTTGCTCTTGGCATTTGTCTGACACTGGCTCACTAACTCAATGAACTTCCAACCCAAGAGGAGATCTCTACGTCATGCTCGTCATTAGCGCCACCTTTACCCTTGCTGAAGATCGCCTCGAAGAGGCGCTCCGAGCAATGTCGATCATGGAGATGGCCTCGGAAGCTGAACCAGGCTGCAATCGCTACCGTTTCGGTCAAGACCTCAACGATCCAACGACGGTCTACCTGACTGAAGAATGGGAAGACGAAGCCTCGCTCAAGGCGCACTTCGCCATGCCACACTCATCGGCGTTCTCCTCGGTCTTGCGTGAATGCCTCTTGGCTCTTCCCGCGGCAACCCGCTACGAGGTTTCCTCTTCGGGGCCATTGACCGCTTAGGCGAAGATTGCTGTAGCAAAGCGAAGGATTGCCTCGGCAGTTTCCTTCGGGCGTTCGAGATGAACGGCATGGCCGGCACCCTCAATGGCTTGGAATTTTGCTGCGGGGATCGCTGCTGCCATCTTCTGTCCAAGCTCAGTGAACTTTGCATCTCTTGTTCCAGCGAGGACAAGCGTTGGAACTTCAAGATCAGCGAGGCGCAGCCACAAGGGCTCCTGTGTTCCGGTCCCGCATTGCTCGAGGCTCGACGCCAATCCTTCGACCGTGTTGTTGAGGCGTGCCTCCAGATACTGCTGTTCGCGTGTCAATGACGTGAAGAGTGGACCATCGAGCCACTCTTCGAGAAATTGCCCAAGGTCGCCTGAACTGCGAAGTCGCGCAGCCAGCGCCTCATCCGACGTGCGTCGAGTCAGTCGTTCGTCATTGTTTTCAATGCCGGCCGTTGCTCCAATGAGGACGAGGCCGCGCAGGAGTGGTGGCTGGTCGAGCCCAACATGGAGCGCCACGCGCCCGCCCAAGGAGTAGCCAACGACAATGGTTGGCTCGGTGAGCAGTTCTTCAATCAATGTGGCCGACTCAGGGAGATTCGCGACGACGCCTGACGAACGGCCGTGGCCCGGCAGGTCCACCCGCTGAATTCCGTAGGCTGGAGCAAGAAGGTCAACGAAGGGTCCCCAGGTCTCGCTGGTATTGGTGAAACCGTGGAGGAGCGTCAGCGTTTGACCGCCACCGGTTGTGGTGGAGGCGAGGACGGGGTTCATGGAGGCGAGCGTAGTGAGCGAAGACAACTCTCAGGCAACCTTCTGCGCCACGCTCGTTGACGAGTGGGTCAGAGCGGGGCTTCGCCACGTGGTGTGTTGTCCCGGGTCGAGATCGACGCCAATGGTCTTGGCAGTTGCCAATCGAGACGAGCTGCACCTGCACATGCGACTCGATGAACGCTCGGCTGGATTTGTTGCACTGGGTCTTGCCCGCGCACTCGGCCAGGTCGTCCCCATCATCGTGACGAGCGGCACCGCTGCGACTGAACTCCATGCGGCTGTGGCGGAAGCCGACCTGTCAGGCATCCCGCTGCTTGTCGTGACTGCTGATCGCCCCCCTGAACTCATTGGCATTGGTGCGCCGCAAACCATCGTGCAGCGAGACCTCTTTGGCGGAATGGTCCGTGCGAGTCTCGACCCAGGCGTTCCGTTCGCCGGAGCCTCAGCGACATGGCGCTCACTTGCCTGTAGGGCACTCGACGCAGCACGAGGGGCAAACGGCATGCCAGGACCCGTTCAGCTCAACCTTGCGTTCCGGGACCCATTGGACGCACTTCCAGGAGAACTACCCGCGGCCCGAACTGGTGCCTGGAGGTCGACCGTCCCAGGCCCTGACGGCTCCTTTGCTCTGGACGGTCGAATTGAAGCGCGGGAGTCAGTGCTCGTGATCGCCGGAGCAGGCGCCCCTTCGGGACTTGCCGAAGTTGCTGCCGCCCACGGATGGGCACTCCTCGCAGATCCGAGATCTGGGCTTCGTTCAACGAACGACGTCGTGACGTTGGCAGATCCAATCCTGCGGGCGAATGGAGCAGAACAAGCACTCAAGCCTGAGGTGGTGCTTTTGGTCGGGGAACCTTGGGCGTCCAAAGTTTTGGCGACCACCGTTGCTCGTTGGGCGAGTGAGGGCACAGCAATTTTCCACTTGAGTGATCGGCAGCAGTTGCAAGATCCAAACCACATTGTGAGCCAGCAGCTCGTTGGAAGTCCGACGACGCTTCTGGCAACACTGAAGACGTTCCCGTCGAGCAGCGCGTCGACGTATCGCGACCTCTGGACGCACTGCGAAGCAGTTGCAGCGACGGCGCTCGACAATGCGCTTCAACATGTTGACGCCCTGAATGAACCGGGAATTGCGAAGTTTCTTGGAACGGTTGCTGGCATTGAGACGCTTACGATCTCCTCGTCAATGCCAATTCGAGAGTTTGAGTGGTTCGCGAAGGAAGTTCTCGCAGAGAACGTCGTTGCCAACCGCGGGGTCAATGGCATTGACGGGGTGATGTCGTCTGCAATTGGGGCGGCTCTTGCTGGCGGAACGGGGCTCTGCGTCGTCGGAGATCTGGCGTTCCTCCATGACCTGTCGTCGCTCGTTGACGGCCTTGGCGCAGCTGGAGGTTCTCTTGCGGTCGTCGTGATTGACAATGGAGGAGGAGGCATCTTCTCCTTTTTGCCCCAAGCAACCACCGTTGCTCCAGCGACCTTCGATCGACTTTTCACGACCACGCGACCGGTTGATCATCGGCTCATGCTTCAAGGGCTCGGCTATGACATCACGGTGGTCACAACACCGAAGGAATTTGCCCAGGCGGTGAAGACCACCGTTGGTTCACGTGGGCTCTCATTCATCGTGGCCACGGTAGGACCTCCAGCCACCAATGTGGCGTTGCACGAGGTTCTCAATGGCGCCGTTTCGGCTGCAGTCAGCCCAATCCTTAGCTGAGTTGTTCGCGAGTCACAAAGGTCCCATGAAAACCGAAGGGAATCCGAACCGGGAGATGGACTCGCGCTTCAGGCTTTGTCGACATGGAGTGAGCGTCGTAGATCACGAGGTCTGAGGCATCACGACCTCGGTCGTATTCGACACAAACGAGCCAGCCTTCATCGTCGGCCTTCCCGTCTTCTGCGCGAACAAAGAGCGGTTCATTGCCCTGCAGGTGGTCTGGAAGTTCAATCCAAGCCGAATCCCCCGTGTTCACGTTGTACTTGACGTAACCAGGAAATCGGTCGAGGCCATCTCGGCGACCAAAGAGCGCTCCGTAGGTGTGGTCGTAAGACGAACCAGCAACCTGGCGGTCAATGACTGGAAACTCGAGTGCGCGATCATCAATTGGCGTCCTGATGACCTTCTTGCCTTCCGCAGGGAACGTCCATCGCTCAAGTCGCGGAAGGTCGGAACCAAGTAGACCGCCGAAACCGAGGTCGAAGGTCCTGTTGTAGACGACAACGTCAGCGATCATGTCGTCGCCATCGTCAAATGCATTCGCAACGTGGAAGACATAGCAAGGCTCGATCTCATACCAACGGATTCGAGTTCCTGGTTCTCCACGACCCAAGACGCCAACCCGAGCTTGAAGTTGGTCATCAAACGCAAAGGGGAGTCGGTTGCCTTCGAGGGCGAGTTCAAGGTCAAACGCGACCGGTAGGTCGAAGAATGCAACTTTGGTTGCCGAAACGGCGAAATCATGCACCATCACGCAGCGGGGAAGGTCAATTGATGTTGTCGTGAGCAGATTCCCGAGTTCATCAAACTCGTGATATCGGAGATACGGGGGTCCAAACGGGTCGTAACCAAAGGCGGTCATCCTGCCGGTCGCTGGATCAAATTTTGGATGGGCGGTCATTGGTGAGGCCAAGAGCCCTTCAAAGTCCTCAACGCAGACGGTATCGAGATCAATCGTCATCCGATGGGGCAGACCGGATTCGACCAAGGCAAGCATTCGTCCGGCATAACGAACGATGTTCGTATTCGCCGGCCCATCAATGGCTTCCTTCGGGCCACGAGGTGGCTTCGTTCCGTTGGTTCCCGCAAGGGCACGGGTTCGGACATAGCGGTTCTTGTAGGACAAGACTTCGCCATCTCGAAGCACAATTCGATGGAGCATGCCATCTCCGGAAAACCAGTGATACGAAGCTGGGTCGGCAACGACAGATGGATTTGGTCCGTTTCTAAACAAAATGCCGTCGAGGCCCGGCGGGATTGCACCTTCGATCTCGAATGGCCCTGAACGTTCGGTTTCCTCGGTCACGGGCCGAAAGTTCTCCATCAAGTAAGGATTTGTGCCAGCGAGTGGAGGAATGGTCGACAAGTACGGATCGGGCTTTGCCATGGTGCTGACCTTATCGGTCACCGCTGAAGAGGCCGAGGTCTCGCGTAGGCTTGAGCGGTGGCCACCTTCAATTTGGAAGCCGATCTCAAAGCTCGTGGGCTCGTGTTTCAACAGACCGATGATGAACTCTTCACGAGACTCGAGGCACAACCAACATCGGTCTATTGCGGCTTTGATCCAACGGCAGATTCGCTCCATGTGGGCAACCTGCTCATGCTCTGTACCTTGCGTCGATTTCAGATGGCAGGACACCGACCCATTGCCCTTGCCGGTGGCGCAACGGGAATGGTCGGAGATCCAGGAGGTAGGAGCGAGGAGCGCAACCTCTTAGACGCGGACCAGTTGTCAGCCAATCTCTCCGGCATCAAGGTGCAACTTGCCAAGTTTCTCGATTTCACCGACGCTGCGGGCACAGCCAAGGCAGTGCAGCTCGACAATGCATCGTGGCTCGGTGGCATGTCGATTCTGACCTTCCTCCGAGACGTCGGCAAACACTTCACGGTGAACGAGATGGTGGCCAAAGACTCGGTCAAGAGTCGATTCGAACGTCCTGATCACGGCATTTCGTATACCGAGTTCTCGTACATGCTCCTTCAAGCTGCTGATTTCTTGCATCTCTACAAGAACGAAGGTTGCACGGTTCAAATTGGCGGATCCGATCAGTGGGGCAACATCACGATGGGCACGTCGCTCATTCGTAAGGTCACCGGCGGGTTAAGCGCAGGGGTCACCATGCCCCTCGTCACCAAGGCAGATGGCACCAAGTTCGGGAAGTCGGTGGATGGGGCCGTTTGGCTCGATCGAAATCGCACGTCGCCCTATCAGCTGTTTCAGTTCTTCGTTGGTGCTGACGATCAAATGGTTGGCGCGTACCTTCGCTTCTTCACATTCTTGGATCTTGAGGAAATCGCGCGTTTAGACGCAGAAACGAAGGAACACCCTGAACGCCGGGAGGCACAGCGAGCCTTGGCATTTGAAGTGACCTCACTCGTCCACAGTCGAGAGGATGCGACCCGAGCTGAGGCTGCATCCGTGGCATTGTTCTCTGGCACCCTGGCGCAGCTCGACCTTTCGACTTTGAAATCGGTCATCGATGATGTGCCGAACTCGAGTCTCGATCGTTTCAAATTCATGAACATCCGGATTGATGTAGTCGCACTCATGGTCGAGACGGGACTTGTCCGCTCAAAGGCTGAAGCTCGGCGAAGCATTGAGCAAGGTGGCTTCTACGTGAACGATCAGCGGGTGACAGATGCAGAAAGAACCCTGACATGGAGCGATTGCTTGTATGACTCCTACTTGGTGCTTCGCAAAGGGCGCCGGCAGTATCACGTGGTCATTGTTCAGTGACCATGAACTCAAAGAGCGCGCTCTTGGCCACGCTGTGCGTGGCGGCAGTAGTTGCCGCTGGTTGTGGAAGCGCTGCGTCAACCACTCCTGGAACTGAAGCATCGAATGCGCTGATCCAGTGGACCTCGTTGACGCATTTCGATCAGGTCGTTGGCGACTTGCAAAATGACACTGCAAAGATCAATGAATCGATTGTCCGTTCCCGATCGAAATTGACCCTTCAGACACTCTGCGGGATTCTGCTCATTGACGTCCAAACCGCCAACAACAATCTTCCAACTCCAGACCGAACGGCGACGAAGTTGGCGGCAATGGCCTATGGAGATCTTGGAGCGGGCGCCAATCAGTGCTTCTCGGCCGCGACCGTCCATTCGCCGGAAATGGTTCGGTCAACAGCAAGCCGAACGAAGGGTCTCATTGAATTGGCACAGACAGTGAGCCGCATTGAGGAGGTGACCGGTCAGCCGGTTTCGACCACAACGACTACGACGCTCGCACCATGACGGAACTCCATGATGACGTTGACCGTCGCACTCGACGCGTTCTCTGGTCGCTGCCAACGGGGCTTTATGTCGTCGGCGGGGGAGACGTCCGCCAAACTCCAAAGTCAGCAAATCTCATGACGGTGAATTTGGTCATGCAGGTTGCAACGACGCCTCGTGTTCTTGCGGTGTCGTTCGAGACAACTTCCCGAACCCTTCAAGCAGTCCGAGAGTTTCAGCAGCTGTCGCTCTCCGTGCTTCATCGAAGCGATCGAGCGGTCATTCGACGTTTCGTCAAGCCGGTGATCGAAGGGTTGGTTGAAGGGCCGTCTGGACCAGAGATGGCAGGAGAGCCTGTTGCTGTTGGGATGACCGGACTGCCACGTTTGGCGGGGGCTGCCGCTTGGCTTGAAGGGAAGGTGGTCGGTGAGACCTCCTTTGAGAGCCACATCGTCGTGTTCGCTGAAGTCACAGCTTCTGGTGAGTCAGAAGGCCCGTATGAGGTCCTTCGAATGGAAGACACGAGGATGAATTACGGCGGTTAGCCATCGCGCTTCAAGTCGTGGTGCTTCGTTGTGGTGCTACTGCTCCTCAGGCGTTGCCGACGGCCGAAGGTCGATCCGAAGGGTGAGAATTCCATCGATGACCTCGGCATCAGCATCTCCGAGAATGGCGTAGTCCATGAAATCAAGTTGTGCCTGTTCCTTGAACCGAGCGCGTTCAGGGCCTTCAACGGGTGGGAGTCCTCTCGTCTTGACTGCCTCGGCTCGATTCCGGAAGCGCTCGATCATTGCGGCAGGGTCAAATTCCGACACGGAAGTTCCTCTCATCCTTGAATTTCATTGGTTCCATTGGCCATCGAATCATTCAGGGCCTCTGGCCGATACACTAGGAGGCCGAACGCTGCTGGAGTCGATGATTCCGCACCGTTCTCGTCTACCGCAAGTGGCGGTCGCCGGTGGGAATCCTTCCACGACGACTGGTGCTCGCGAGGGAGTGAGGAATCTCGTGAAGAAGGGTCGGCATCGTCGCTACGAGGAAGCGCGCGGCCTCAAGCGGTCACCTGGCATTGGCGCAAAGGCCTGTGTCGAGTGTGGCGCTGAGCCAGAAGATATCCACGCAAGTTGGTGTCTGGCTGAGGATGACAGCTACGAGCGCATTCTCGGAGAAGTTCCTTCAACTGGTTCCGACGAGCCAGATCCACTCTACGAGGACTAGGTCGTTCGCTTCCTGACCGTTGGGTGAGGAAGCGCCGTTCCCTTGAGCCGTCGCTGACTGAGGTACTGACCCAGTTGGTCATAGATCGCCCGACCAACCATCTCGGTGAGTTCTTCCGCCATTGACTCAAAGACCGTTGCTTTGCCTTGGAAGGCAGCGGGATCTTCCGTGCACCACCAATGGAAGTCATCGCCACCTTCGCCCCAGTGCTTCCGATCCCATTGAGTGATCGTCGTCGTCACGTGGCCTGAAGCGTTCACCGACTCCTCTCGACGGAGGGGGAGTTGCCAGCACACTTCGGGCTTCATGGCGACATAACTCGTCCCACGTTCAAGTGCCGCATAGTGCAGGGCGCAGCCAGCTCCAGCGTGGAAGTCAGGTCGATTGAGGAAAATGCAGGCATCGCCGACGAGACGTGTCGTGACCGTGCCGTCTTTCTCTCGTTTGGTGATGCCACGTGCCCCTTTGGCCTTGAACTGCCATTCTTTGTCGCTGAGCGTGGCTGCCCAACCTTCGACTTTTCGGACATCTTCGTCGTCAATGAAGTGCGCGCCATATGAACAGCAGCCCTGGACCAACTCCTCTGCGGGACCAGTGAGGACGCCTTGACATCCATTGCCAAAGATGCAGGACCAGTTACTCGTCAAGAACGTCACATCAAAGACCCACGTTCGTTCTTCGGTTCCATCGGCAAAGCTGACCCATTCGTGAAGGTCAGCTGGGAGATTGGTGGCCATGGTGGGCGAGGTTACCCCGAGCCTCCTCAGGTTGAGGATGCACTTTGGCGGGAATCCGCCCATACACTTGAGTAATGACCACTTCGATCGATGAGACGGCAACGACCGACCTCTCCTTGCCCGTGATCTCGATGACTGACGAAGCCCGCGTCATCGTGAGCGATGCGTTGGCGAGCGAGCCCGATCCAGAGACGATGGCGCTCTGGCTCGAGGTTCGTGCAGTTGAGGCAGGCAACTTCACCTATGACCTCTACTTCCAGGCCAAGGCAGATGCTGGCTCCGAAGATTCCGTGTCAACGGTTGATGGCCTGACGACCATCATCCCTGCACGTTCGATTCCTCGCCTCAAGGGCGCAAGTCTTGAGTTCTCGACGGAAGGCTCTGGCGGTCTCGTCATTGTCAATCCCAACAAGCCCGGCCCAGAACAGGGCGCGCAAATTCCAGGCGAAATTTTGTCGCAGGGTATTGATGGTCCACTTGGTCGGCGCATCACCGATCTGTTGGAAGCAGCAGTCAACCCGTCAATTGCTGGTCATGGTGGTCGCTGCGACCTCGTGGCTGTCGATGAGGTGAACAAGCATGCCTACGTGCGTCTGTCTGGCGGATGCCAAGGATGTGCAATGAGTCGAATGACGCTCAACGAGGGTATTGAAACCATGCTCCGCGGAGAAATCCCGGAGCTCGGCGACCTGATTGACGTCACCGACCATGGTTCAGGCGACAACCCCTACTACTAGGCCATCTGAGGTCCTTCGCTAAAGGACCACTTGAGGGCGACGACTAGATTGGTTGTGTGCTCCGTTTCCTCACTGCAGGCGAATCTCATGGTCAAGCGCTCTCGGTCATCATCGAAGGCCTGCCTGCAGGTCTCGAAATAACCGAAGCTGATCTCCAGAAGGACCTCAGTCGCCGGCGACTTGGCTACGGGCGTGGTCCTCGCATGCGCTTCGAAGTTGATCAATTGCGACTCCTCGGTGGGATTCGCCATGGGCGGACGCTTGGGAGTCCCGTCTCGGTGGAGATCGCGAACACCGAATGGCCGAAGTGGGTGGACGAGATGAACCCTGCCCCCGGCAAGCCAAGCAAGACCTTGACGGCTCCACGGCCCGGACATGCCGATCTCGCCGGCATGCAGAAATACGGCTTTGACGATTCTCGAGATGTGTTGGAACGAGCATCGGCTCGAGAGACGGCGGCACGTGTTGTTGCCGGCTCGCTCGCCAAAGCACTGCTGAAGTCGATCAATGTCGAGATCTTGAGCCATGTCATCCAAATAGGTGATGCGACTGCTCATGGCGGACAGCGACCACTGCCGTCTGACCTTGATCGAATTGACGACTCGGAAGTTCGTTGTTTTGATCCCGAGGCAGAAGCTGCAATGATCGCGACGATCAAGGCTGCAGCCAAGGAAGGGGACTCCCTTGGAGGCGTTGCAGAAGTGCTTGCGTACAACGTGCCCGTTGGTCTCGGAAGCCATGTGCATTGGGATCGAAAGATCGATGGGCTCCTCGCACAGGCGCTCATGTCGATTCAGGCCATCAAGGCAGTCGAACTTGGTGATGGCATTGAAGGCGCTTCGCTGCGCGGATCCGAAGCTCACGATGCAATCACCTACGACACCAATGAGGCACCTTCATCTGCAGGCTACGTGCGCCAGACCGCACGAGCAGGTGGCATCGAAGGCGGAATGACCTCAGGTGCATTGCTTGTTGCCCGGCTCTACATGAAGCCACTTGCCTCGCTCAACCGGCCAGTCCTTGAGACCGTCGATGTTGCGACCAAGGATTCGACCGTCTCGTTCAAGGAGCGGACTGATGTGACGGCAGTGCCAGCAATGGGCGTCGTCGCAGAGTCCATGGTTGCACTCGTGCTTGCCAATGAAGCACTTCGGAAGTTCGGTGGAGACTCGGTGGCTGAATTCGCACGGAACCATGCCGGCTACATCGCTCATCTCGGCGAGACCGTCTCCGGCCCCCGGCCGTGACCTCCATGCCAGCGAGCCAGATTGTGCTCGTCGGCATGATGGGAGCAGGCAAGTCAACGGTGGCCAAACTTCTTGGCAATGCCCTTGAGCGACGAGTTATCGACCTTGACCGCGAGATCGAAAAGGCATCGGGTCACTCAATTTCGGAGCTGTTCGAACTCGAAGGTGAGGCTGGTTTTCGCGCGCGTGAAGTTGAAGGTCTCCATGAGGTGCTTGCTACTGAGGAGCCGGTAGTCGTTGCTGCAGGGGGAGGTCTTGTGACCAGCGAGGCAGCGAGAGCCGCTCTTGTCAACACCACGTGCATTTGGCTGAGAGCAACGACGGCCACGCTCATCGCTCGCGTGGGGGAAAGCACCAGCAGACCCCTCCTTCGAACCGATCCCGCTGGCACGATCGAGCGTCTCGTTCAAGAGCGAGCGCAATGGTACGAAGATGCTGCAACGATGGTGATCGACGTCGATGGCTTGAACTCGAAGCAGGTTGCCGCCATGATCCTCGACCGATTGGAGTACCCATGTTGACGATTCCGGTAATGCTCGATGCGTCGCCATATGAGGTTCTCGTCGGTCATGGTGCCCGACACCACTTGGGTCCAATCCTTCGCAGTCTCTCGACGAACCCATCAACCAAAGTTGCAATCATCACCGAGGCGACCGTTGTTGCTGCAGGATGGCTGAACGACGTTGAAATCGGCCTCGACCACGTGGTGCTGACAATCCCAGGCGGCGAGGCAGCAAAGTCTCTTGAGACGGTTGAGCACCTGTGTCGCCAACTCGTCGATGCGGGAGTGTCTCGAGGTGATCTCCTTGTTGGCTTTGGCGGCGGCCTCGTCACGGACGTTGCCGGATTTGTCGCAGCGATCTATCACCGAGGTATCCGCTACGTGTCAGTGGCGACCACACTGCTCGCCCAAGTGGACGCGGCGATTGGCGGCAAGACGGCGGTGAATCTTCCTGAGGGGAAGAACCTCGTTGGCGCGTTCTGGCAGCCATCAGCAGTGCTCTGTGACACCGAAACCTTGACGACCCTTCCCCCACGAGAGTGGTCCTGTGGACGTGGTGAGGTCGCCAAGTATGCGCTGCTTCGAGGCGAAGGCGGGCGAGAGCTGTTGGACCTTGATCTCCATGAACAGGTTGGTGCGTGTGTCGCTGACAAGGCAATGGTGGTTGTCGGCGATGAGCGTGAACAAGGGAGACGAGCACTGCTCAACTACGGCCACACCTTGGCCCACGCCCTTGAGACCATTGATCTCGAGGCGGGCGAGCAGTCCCTCGGCCTTCGCCACGGCGAAGCGGTGGCGATTGGTCTCATGTTTGCGGCTGAGCTCGCCTTTGATCTCGGACGGATTTCAGAACCTCGGGTGCACGAACATCGAGCGATTCTTGGTGGCCTCGACTTAGATGGCCGCCTCCCAGAAGGACTCTCCGCAACCCACCTCGTCGATCTCATGCGGAGAGACAAGAAGGCTGATCATGATTTGACCTTCATTCTCGATGGGCCGGATGGCATCGAGGTCGTGAACGGTCTCGATCCAACCGCCGTGCGATCTAGTCTCGAACGCATGGGAGCCACTCCATGACCAAAGTTCTCTTGCTCTCCGGTCCAAATCTGAATTTGCTCGGAACCCGTGAACCAGCGATATATGGGACCGACACCCTAGAGACTCACGTCGAGCGAGCTACTGCCCGTGCCGCATCGGCGGGACTCGCTCTCGATCATCTTCAGTCCAATCATGAAGGTGTCTTGATTGACGCAATTCACGCTGCTCGGGGCGAGTACGCCGCGATCATCATGAATGCTGGGGCGTTCACCCACACGTCGTGGGCCATCCACGATGCGCTGAACACCTTTGAGGGCATCAAGATCGAAGTGCATCTTTCCAATCCGGCGGCTAGGGAGTCCTTTCGCCACACGTCGGTGCTGGCACCGGTTGTGGATGGTTCCATTGCCGGCTTTGGACGGCGTTCCTATGACCTCGCCGTCGATGCGGTCGTGCAGATCCTTGACGTTGGGACGGGCGAAGCACCGAAGTAGACTTGTTGCTCGTGCAGCCATCACGGTGCCAATTCCATCTGTCGTGGCTTCTCGCCGCGCGACCCGAAGGACCAAGCAATGTCCATTTCGACAAATGATCTCAAGAACGGCATCACACTGAACTTGCCTGAGGGCCTCTGCAGTGTGATCGAGTTCCAGCACGTGAAGCCAGGAAAGGGTGGAGCATTCGTTCGAACGAAGCTTCGCAACCTTCGCACAGGCGCCGTGATTGAGCGCACCTACCGTGCGGATGAAAAGTTAGAGCAGGCAATTATCGACAAGCGGGAAATGCAGTTCCTCTATCGCGACGGCTCCGACTACGTCTTCATGGATCAGGTCACCTATGACCAGATGAACGTCACCGAGAAGAGTCTTGGTGACGCGACGAAGTACTTGCTTGAGACGGCGAGTGCGGTCATGCAGATGTACGGGACTGAAATCGTCGGCGTTGACCTTCCTGCTGCAGTTGAACTGACCATTTCCGAGACCGAGCCAGGCATCCAAGGAGACCGAGTTTCTGGAGCGAAGAAGCCAGCCACGCTTGAGACCGGGCTGGTTGTTCAGGTGCCACTCTTCGTCAATCCTGGAGACGTCATCAAGGTAGATACGCGCTCCGGCGAGTATTTGACCCGGGCCTGAGGCGCCAGTGGAGGACATTCGAGATCGGTCGAGTTCTCGCGAACGCGCGCTCGGTCTCCTCTACGAAGCAAGTGCGAAAGGGTTGACGGTCACGGAGTTGCTCGAACAACTTCCCGTTGCTCCGGACCCATTTACGCAGCAACTGCTCGATCAGGTAACCCAATTCGGGACTCAAGCTGAAGAGCTGATGTCGGCCGCAGCGGTCGGATGGACCATTGAGCGCATGGCGGTCCTCGATCGCTTGGTTCTCCAAATGGCGACCTGTGAACTGTTGGCATCGTCCGAGCCGCCAGTTGCGGTTGTTCTTGATGAAGCAGTCGAGTTAGCCAAGACGTTTTCAACCGAAGACTCCGGGCGTTTCGTCAACGGAGTGCTCGCGACGATCGCCAAGCAGGTTCGGGGTTAGCTCCGACCGATCACTGATCGGTCCTTCAGTGCTACATTCTGATCACCGTCAAGCGGGTCCCGTGAGGCCCGTACGGTGAGGAGACGAAGTGGCAACTCGCGAACGAACCCACGCGCACCCAAAGGGTGCAGTTTTCGTCCCCACTGCTGAAATTGCGTCGGCAGGTGACGTCCGTCGAGGACTCACGAGAATGGCCCACGAGGTCTTCGAACGCCACGGTGACGTCCATGACCTTGTCGTTGTTGGACTGCAGACCGGCGGAATTCAACCTTCCCACTTGCTCCATGAGCAACTCGTCCGCATCTCAGGACACGAGATTCCACTTGGGACGCTCGATGTTGCCTTCTATCGAGATGACATTGGCCTCCGGCCTGTTCTGCCAGAAGCAGCCACCGACATCCCGGTCGACCTCGACGGCATGGTTGTGCTCCTCGTTGATGATGTTCTGTTCACCGGACGGACCATTCGGGCGGCGCTCAATGCCTTGACAGACTTTGGTCGAGCACGAGCGATCGAACTCGCCGTGTTGGTTGATCGTGGCCACCGCGAGCTTCCAATTCGCGCAGATTATGTCGGGAAGAACCTTCCAACCTCTCGGGCAGAGAGCGTCGATGCGAGCATCGACGGAATCATGCTCGGCCGCTTGGAGCCGAAATGATTGGACCGCACCTCCTTTCGTTGGAGGATCTCGGAACCGAAGGAATCGTCGAGATCCTGAACGTCGCCGAGTCCTTCGCTGAAGTCGAGCGGCGAACCATGAAGAAGGTTCCGGCGCTTAAAGGCAAAGTCGTCGCCACCTTGTTCTTCGAAGAGTCCACTCGGACGCGGCTGTCATTTGAAACAGCGGCAAAGCGCCTTTCGGCTGATGTCCTGAGCCTCTCGGTCGCCTCGTCATCGGTGAAGAAGGGCGAGTCACTGAAGGACACCTTGAAGACCATTGAGGCGCTCGGCATTGATGCAGTGATCATTCGACACCGCTCGTCTGGAGCTCCACTTCAAGCAACTCGCTGGCTGGACGATATTCATGTCGTCAATGCCGGCGACGGCTGGCATGAACACCCAAGCCAAGGACTTCTCGATGCCTTTACCGTTCGTCAGGCCTGGGCACAAGCTGAAGGTGTCGATGCCGCCTCGACGGGTTCGGAACTGTTTCAAGGGAAGCGCATTGTCATCGTTGGAGACATTGCGCACAGTCGTGTTGCCCGAAGTGACGTGCTTGCCTACCAAGCGCTTGGTGCCCACGTGACCCTGTGTGCTCCAGCGACGTTGTTGCCGCCTTCAGTGAAAGGTTGGGGCGTTGAGGTATCGACCGACCTTGATGATCTGCTTGCTGACGTTGATCTCGTCTCGGTCCTTCGTCTCCAAGCCGAGCGCGGCAGTGGAGAGTGCGTTCCTTCACTTCGTGAGTTCACGAACTCGTTCGGTATGACGACGGCGCGAACCTCCAAGCTGCCTCCTCACGCACTCATTACTCACCCAGGGCCAATGGTTCGTGGGATCGAGATTGCGTCTGAGGTTGCTGACGATCCTCGATGTCTCGTCACCACGCAGGTGCATAACGGCGTCGCCGTTCGTATGGCCGTGCTCTTCCTCCTTCTCTCCGGCGGATCAATGGCATTCACTGATGGAGAGGGGAGCTAAGCCAATCATGACGACTGACTACAAACTCGCACAGGGAACGCTCTTGCTTACGGGTGGGACGGTGCTCGGAAGTGACGGTCCTGTGCTCGCCGATGTGCTGATTGAGGATGGGATCATCACCGCGATCGGGCAAGGGCTCAGTGCTCCTGATGCGGAGGTCCTTGACGTCGAGGGCTGCACCGTTGGCCCTGGATTTGTCGACCTCCATACGCACCTCCGTGAGCCTGGGAAAGAACAGGCCGAAACCATCGAGACGGGAACTCGGGCTGCGGCACTCGGTGGCTACACCGCAGTTGTCGCCATGCCAAATACCGATCCTGTCCTTGATAGCGCCTTTGTTGTTCGAGCTGTCCTTGGGTTGGGAGCAACGGCAATGGCAGAAGTCGCCGTCGCCGGCGCCATCACCGTTGGGCGAAATGGTCAAGAACTCGCCCCCATGGCAGAACTCTCAAGACTTGGTGTGGTGCTCTTCACTGATGACGGTTCGGGCGTGCAGAACGGCGGTGTTGCTCGACGTGCGCTCGAGTACTGCCGAGGTCTCGGCGTCACCTACGCGGAGCACTGCGAGGATCTCGGCATTGCTGCTGGTGGTGTAGTTCACGAGGGCTACTGGTCGTCAAAACTCGGCCTTCCAGGTCAGCCAGCGTCTGCAGAAGAGGCGATGGTTGCCCGGGACTTGTTACTTGCTGGCGAACTCGGTGCGCATCTGCATCTCTTGCACTTGTCGACTGAAGGTTCTGTTGACCTCGTTCGTCGAGCGAAGGCTGCGGGCATCAACGTCACGGCAGAAGCCGCACCACATCACTTCACCTTGACCGACGAATCAATTGCTTCGTTCGATGCGGTCTACAAAGTCAATCCACCGCTTCGACCAGCGCACCATGGTGATGCAGTGGTGGCGGGACTGCTCGACGGGACCATCGACGCCATCGCGACAGATCACGCACCCCACACTCCCGAGACCAAAGACCTGCCCTTTGATGAAGCGCCGCCCGGGATGCTTGGGCTTGAGACTTCCTTCTCACTGTCCTATGCGCGATTGGTGCTCGGCGAAGGCCTCTCAATGGAAGGTCTGTTCGATTTGCTCTCAACCAATCCGGCTCGAATCGCAAAACTCGACGCGGCGAGCGACCGACCATTTGGGCAGAGTGAGCAAGGCGGAAGAATCACCGTCGGGCGGACGGCAAATGTGGTCGTGATTGATCCCCGCGCCACGTGGACGGTCGAAGGGTCGTCACTTGCCTCACTGGCACAGAACACGCCGTATGAAGGTCGCAAACTCCAAGGGGTGATTCGACACACGATCCTCCGAGGAGAAGTTGTTGTTCGAAATGGAGAACCAACCCGATGAGTAAGCGTGAACAAGGACACTTGGTGCTTGCCGATGGCACCGTGTTCGAAGGTGAAGTCGCCGGGTTTAGCTCTGGGGAACCAGTCACTGGTGAGGTCGTCTTCAATACCTCGATGAGTGGCTACCAAGAGATCCTGACGGACCCGTCCTATGCCGGCCAGATCATCGTCTTCACGACGGCCCACCTCGGGAATTACGGAACGAATGCGGTTGATGACGAGTCAGGAAACGTCTGGTGCGAGGGCGCAGTGATGGGCGACCTCGCCGATCGTGCGTCGAACTTCAGGTCCACCGAGAATTTGTCGGACTTTGCCCTTCGGACGGAACTTCCAATTCTCTGCGGGGTTGATACGCGCCGCCTGACGCGACACCTGCGTGAGCACGGAGCCCGCCCAGGTGCCTTCGGTCCTGGTCCCATCGAGGAGCTTGCCGCGGCAGCGAAAGGAGCACACGGGACTGATGATCAGGACCTCACGACACTCGTCACGACCAATCAGCCGTATGAATTGCAAGGAGGTCCTCATCGGCTCGTGGTACTCGACTTTGGCGTCAAGCGGACCATGCTCCGTCAGCTGCAGGGACTCGCTCACGTCACCATTGTCCCGTCGACGACGACGGCGGATGAAGTGCTGTCGCTCAGTCCAGATGGACTCTTTCTTTCGAATGGTCCGGGAGACCCTGCTGCGCTCGGCAGCCCAGTCGGCACCATTGGCGAGCTCGTTGGTCGCCTCCCAATCTTTGGCATCTGTCTCGGCCACCAGCTCTTGGCCCGCTCACTTGGGGCGACGACCTACAAGCTTCCGTTCGGTCACCATGGGGCCAATCATCCCGTCATGGACCTCGAGACCGGCCACGTTGAAATCACAAGTCAGAATCACAATTACGCAGTTGATGAAGGTTCGCTTCATGGGGCGACGGTGACCCATCGCAATCTCAACGACGGCGTGGTCGAAGGACTCGCTGTGACGAATGCCCGTGCCTTCTCCGTCCAATATCACCCTGAAGCCGGTCCCGGGCCGCATGATGCCCGTTACCTCTTTGATCGATTTGCCGAGCTGCTCAGAGGAGCCCCAAGTGCCGAAGCGTGAGGATCTTCATTCCATTCTGGTGATCGGGTCTGGCCCGATTGTGATTGGCCAAGCCTGTGAGTTTGACTACTCCGGAACCCAGGCTTGCAGGGTCCTTCGTGAAGAGGGCTACCGAGTAATTCTGGCGAATTCCAACCCTGCAACGATCATGACGGACCCGGCGACTGCCGATGCGACCTACGTCGAGCCGCTGACCCCAGAGGTCATTGAAGCAATCATCAAGGTCGAACGCCCAGATGCACTCCTTCCAACCCTTGGCGGACAGACCGCGCTCAACCTGACAATGCAGTTGGTCGAACTGGGAGTCCTTGAGCGGTATGGCGTAGAAGTGATCGGGGCCAATCCCGTGGCAATCGCCACTGCGGAGAATCGCGAGCAGTTCAAGGGGGCAATGGAAGACATCGGTCTCGAAGTGCCGATTTCCGACTTTGCCCACAGCCTCGAAGGTGCAATGGCCATTGCCGCCAAAATCGGGTACCCGATCATCATTCGTCCGAGCTACATCCTTGGTGGTGCCGGAACCGGCATCGCGCATGACGACGTGGCCATGGCCCGGCTCGCACAAGAAGGCCTTGACGCGAGCCCAATCACCGAAATTCTGGTGGAGCAGTCCATTGCTGGTTGGAAAGAGTACGAGCTCGAAGTCATGCGAGACGCAGCCGACAACTGCGTGGTCGTTTGTTCGATCGAGAATTTCGACCCTATGGGTGTCCATACGGGTGACTCAATCACCGTCGCGCCAGCGCAGACCCTCTCTGATGTTGAGTATCAAGAGATGCGTGATGATGCCTTCGCCTGCCTCCGGCGTGTCGGCGTTGAAACCGGCGGATCAAATGTCCAGTTCGCTGTCGATCCGGCTACCGGTCGTCGACTGGTCATTGAGATGAATCCGAGAGTGTCACGAAGCTCGGCGCTCGCCTCAAAGGCGACTGGGTTCCCAATCGCCAAGATTGCAGCCCGCCTCGCGGTTGGCTATCACCTCGACGAAATCACGAATGACATCACGAAGGCAACGCCAGCTTCGTTCGAGCCGTCGATTGACTACGTGGTCACCAAGATTCCTCGCTGGGCGTTTGAGAAGTTGCCAGGTGCTGAGGCTCGACTTGGGACGAGAATGCAATCCGTTGGTGAAGTGATGGCGATTGGCCGCACGTTCCCAGAGTCACTCCAAAAGGCACTTCGCTCCTTGGAACAAGGTCGCCATGGGCTCAATGCCGATCCGGCTGAGGCAGACCTTGATCGATTGTCGGAGGCTGAACTGAACGAAGCAATCTCGGTGGCGGCACCTGATCGAATTTTTGCGGTCGAAGCTGGTCTCCGCCGCGGAAAGTCCGTTGAGGAACTCGTTGCACTCACGGGCATTGACCCATGGTTCCTCGATCAAATGGCGCGAATCACGACGGCGAGACACGAGCTCTCCTTGTTGCACGCACGCTTCGGTTCCGCTGCGGCCACGCTTGATGCTCTTGGGCGTGCTGGACTTCGGGCACTCAAGCGTCTCGGTTTCTCGGACGCACAGCTCGGCTACGTGCTCGGTTGCGATGCAGCCACCATTCGCGCGGCACGTGTGTCCTTCGGCGTCATTCCAACGTTCAAGACTGTTGACACCTGTGCGGCGGAATTCCCAGCAGAGACGCCGTATCACTACTCGACGTATGAAGAAGAGGACGAGGTCCGACCTTCTCCTCGAGATCGAGTCGTCATTCTTGGCTCAGGTCCCAACCGAATTGGTCAGGGCATTGAGTTTGATTACTGCTGCGTCCACGCCGCAATGGCACTTCGAGCTGCGGGTTACGAAGTCGTGATGGTGAATTGCAATCCCGAAACCGTTTCAACCGACTATGACACCTCTGATCGGCTGTACTTCGAGCCGCTCACTGTTGAGGACGTCAGCAATGTCTTGGAAGCAGAGATCCGAGCCGCCGGAACCGAAGGTTCCCTTATCGGTGTCATCGTTGCCCTGGGAGGCCAAACGCCACTGAAGTTGGCTGGCCTCCTTGACCCTGCGCTCATTCTTGGGACATCGCCTACTTCGATTGAAGCCGCAGAGGATCGGGCGCAGTGGGGAGCAATCTGCGAGCGACTAGGAATTGCGCAGCCTCCGGGTGGAACGGCAACGACGACCGACGGTGCGGTTGAGGTGGCCAACAGGGTTGGTTTCCCGGTGCTCGTTCGCCCGAGTTATGTGCTTGGTGGCCGGGCAATGGAAATTGTCTATGACGAAGTCGGACTCACGCGTGCCATGGGCCGGCTGCTCGGCACTGACGACACCTCACCCGCTGGTGGCGTGCTCGCACGCGATGGCGGCATCAGCGATGACCGCCCTGTGCTCATTGACCGTTTTCTCGAAGATGCCATTGAGGTTGACGTCGATGCAGTGCGAGACCGCACGGGAGACCTTGTCATTGCCGGCGTCATGGAGCACGTTGAAGAAGCGGGGGTGCACTCAGGTGACTCCGCATGCACGTTGCCTCCGCAGACGCTTTCTGCCGAGACGCTTGCTCGAATTGAGGCACATGCGGCAGCGCTCGCGGCAGACCTACAGGTCGTTGGACTCCTCAACGTTCAATTCGCGGTCAAAGAGGGCGATGTATACGTACTCGAAGCAAATCCGAGAGCGTCACGAACGGTGCCGTTCGTCGCCAAGGCAACCAGTGTCCCTTGGGCAATGGTTGCTGCCAGAGTGATGGTCGGTGCAACGCTCGAGGAGTTGCGCGTCGAGGGAATGCTCCCGAGGGTGCTCCTCACGCCAATGCATGTCAGCGTCAAAGAAGCGGTCATGCCCTTCAACCGCTTCCCAGGCGTCGACTCCCTCCTTGGACCGGAGATGCGATCAACCGGAGAAGTGATGGGCATCGATGAAAACTTCGGGCTCGCGTTCGTCAAGAGTCAAATGGCGGCAGGATCAGCGCTTCCCGAGTCCGGGACGGTCTTCTTCAGCGTTGCCGATCGTGACAAAGCACAAGGGCTTGATGTTGCTCGACTCTTTGTCGCACTCGGCTTTGAGCTTGCGGCCACCTTCGGAACTGCGGGCTTCCTTCGTGCGAATGGGGTAGAGGTCGCGCACTTGGTTGCAAAGATTGGCGAAGAAGGCCTCGCCAACGACGCGGTGCAGATGCTCAATTCGAGTCGCATTCAGTTGGTCGTCAACACTCCCCGTGGTTATGGACCTCGAGCAGATGGCATTCACATTCGTTCAACCGCATTGGCGAATGGCGTCCCCTGTCTGACGACGCTTGCGGCAGCTCGTGCCGCGGCACTTGGTCTCGCTGCAGCAAAGGATCGGCCGTTGACGGTCCGAACCCTTCAATCGCTCAATGGTGCTCGGACTTGAGTCGACGTAGCATCCTCGACCGATCAACCTCGGTTGGAGTGGTCGACCTTCACACTCCGGTGATGACGGCTTCAGGCACCGCGGGATTCGGCGACGAACTCAGCGCCTATGGCGATTTGTCGATGCTGGGTGCGCTCGTCACGAAGTCACTTTCCGTTGGACCATGGGCAGGCAACAGCGCGCCACGAGTGACCGAGGTTGTGGCGGGGATGCTCAACAGTGTCGGCCTCCAGGGACCTGGCATTCCAGCATGGTTATCGGCGGACCTCCCCGCAGCTCGAGCGGCTGGTGCGCAGGTCGTTGCGTCGATCTGGGGAACCTCGACCGACCAATTTGGTCAGGCGAGTCAGATGTTGCAAGGACAGGACCTGCTTGCAGTGGAGATCAATGTTTCCTGCCCGAATGTCGAAGATCGATCATCGATGTTCGGGCACTCGGCCAAGGGCACTGCCGCAGTCGTGGATGCTTGCCGAGGAGCGCTCCCTCTATGGGTGAAGCTTTCGCCGAATGTTCCTGACCTCGTCTCGATTGCCAGCGCTGCCGTTGAAGCCGGAGCGGCGGCACTCGTGCTCACCAACACGTTGCTCGGGATGTCGCTTGATGCGGTGAGTGGGCGGCCAACCCTTGGCAACGGTGGCGGAGGGCTCTCTGGACCCGCAGTGCATCCAGTTGCCGTTCGGGCGGTCTATGAGTGCAGAAAGGCGCTACCGGAGATCCCGATCATTGGAGTCGGCGGAATTCGCTCGGGAGTCGAGGCCTTGGAGTTTCTCCATGCTGGTGCCCAAGCGGTTGAAGTCGGGACGGCAACGTTTCGCGATCCACGTGCGCCTTGGAAGATTGCCCGACAACTCGATCGGGCACTTCTTCGCGCAGGACATCTCTCCACACGAGAAGCAATTGGCTACGCCCATCGTTCCTGAGCGACGCGCTGGTACGGTGCCAGCGTGGTCGGAATGATGGAACTCCCAGCTGCTTGGCACCTCTCGATCCTCGACGTCGTAGCTGCCTATGGGGCAGGACTTTCGTGGATTGGGGCGAGGAACCTCATTGCAGGAGGGGCGAGTCGAAGGACGACGATCCGTCGAGCGAGCCTGGTCACGGCGTCAATGGTCGGTCTCATGCTCTGTGTCTCGAGTCCTTTAGACCGAGCGGGGATGGAGTGGCTGAGTTGGCACATGGCGGCTCACGTGCTCGAGATGTTCTACCTACCAGTGCTCTTCGTGCTCGCAGGGCCCGGCTCGCTGTTTTCGGCAGCGGTTCCGGCCTTCTCAAGATGGAGAGGGAAGCGAAACATCGCTTGGTTTGAGCAACTGCTCGCAATGCTTCGATCGCCGGTGGTTGCGGTTCTGTGTTTCAACCTCATCATGGTTGGCTGGCACCTTCCAGCGGTCTTCAACTGGGCGAGCGAACACAGCGTCGTTCATGAGGTCTTCATGGTGCCGAGTTTCTTCTTTGCCGGCGTTCTCTTTTGGCGTCTGATGCTCTCCGGCCCCGGTGGAGAGCCAACGGCTTCTCGACGGGGTCAGGTGGTGGCGGTCATTGTGACGGCATTCGTCATGATTGTGCTGGCCATGTGGATGGCCATTGGCGCAAAGTCTGCTTGGTACTCGATGTATATCGGCCAGCATGGTGAAGCTGCGGCACTTCGTGATCAACACATCGCCGCCGGCGTGCTTTGGGTTTGTGGAGATCTCTGGGCCATCCCAGCATTTGTGCTGATCGCCACTCGACTCCTCAAGGCGAGCGGAGGAGTGACGAACTCAGTTGACCGGATCCTCAGTCGAAACAGGGAGACCATCGGTTGAACGAATGCTCGCAGCATTGAGTTGATTGCGCTCGTTCAACCGATCGATCTTTGTTGCTTGGCCTGCTTGGTCATGAAGCAACTTCCACCAGAGGTAGGTGCCGAAGGTTCCGAGGATTGGCCACTCGATGACGTAGATCCAAGAGAGGCCATTGCCATTCACGGCTCGTGCTATCTCAATGGCAAAGGCAATGACGCAGATCCCGATGCCGATTCCTGCGGTGATGGTCAACTTCCAAAAGGAGGATCCGCTCAGTCGTGGTCTCTTCGTCGAACGAGCAGAAGGTGCCATGACCGCACCCTACAAGCGCCGAGTTGCTGGAGACATTTGGGATCACTACACGAAGGTGCGTTGCGGGTATAAGTTGCCGCAAGAGCTCATCGGGAGATGAGAGCGAAAAGGGGAGGGAAAATGCGGAAGCTCATTGGAGCGAGTGGTTCCGTGCTTCTCGCTGCGCTGGTGGTCGGTGCGATTGGTATGGGCTTCAAGGCTCAAGCCTATGAATCGCCAATCGGGACGTTGAAGGCAACGCCAGTTGGTACCGACACAACTTGTGGAGCAGCGATGCATCACGTCAAACTCGACTTAAGTACCTATCCTGATTCTTCGGGCGTCGACTCGGCTGGTCATCCGGTTCACCCAAGTGGAAACCCAGATTGGCCGGCATACGGACCCTCAAATAACTATTCGGTTCCAACTGGGTCGTGCGTGACGATGACTGTCACCCAATATGACTCTGGTGGCAACCTCAACAATCCATACTTCGGCACCGTGCTTGGAACTGTCGGAGGAAAGATTCACGTGGTCTCCTCTGGAACGAACATCAGCCAATGCGGAGGATCAGATGCCGCTACTGAAGTGCCGGCAACCTTCAACGGTGACTACAAAGCAATCCCAGCCTGCGCAATTGGACATACCTTCACCATGCGGCCACTTCCGGGAGTATCGCCTGGGTTCTTCTTGAATGTGCCACTTCCACTGGCTGGAAACTATGCCGGCGACAATGTCGGCAACACGAACGACTTCCCTCACCAGACAGTGACGTTCAGTTTCGTAGCGGGTGCGAAAGGCGCCTACTCATGGAACTGTGAATATCCCTGCGGCCATGGTGTCGCTTCGTTCGGTGCCGTGATGGGCGCCTATGGCTATATGTCGGGGTACCTCCATGTCGTCTGATCACCAAGAAGTTTCCAATGATTCAGTGCTTGACGATCTCGCACCTGGCCTAGACCGCAGCCTTCATCGTCAGTACATCAGGGGAATCTTCGTCCTCTGGTTCATCATGACAGTGCTCGGAGTACTGGCTGGCTTGTATCTGACGCCAATCCTGATGCCGCACATGAATTCCCCTGAAGGCAGGGCAGCAGTCAAGACGGTCATCGTCTTCACCGTTGCTGCTGCCCCCGTTGCGGCTCTCGTTTGTGCAGTGGCGTTGTATTCGCTCCTTCACACTCGACACCGCGGTTCACTCGATCACCCGCCCGCAGATGGTCCTCCACTTCGGGGCAATGCGCTTGCCTCGGGCGTCTGGCTGATTACGTCGACGCTGCTCGTGGTCTTCCTGTTGTTCTGGGGACTCACCGAGTGGTCAGCGCAACAAGTAGTGCATGCTGACTCACTGACGATCAATGTGATTGGACAGCAGTGGATTTGGGACTACAACCTTCCAGCACAAACCGTTCGGCTTCCGGGCGGAAGAGAACTCAAGATTCCGAAGGAGTTGGCGCTTTCGAAGCTCAATCTTCCTGTCGACGTTCCCGTTACCTTCAACGTGACCTCAAAAGATGTCACTCACGGTTTCTGGCCCGTCAATCTGGGTATTCAGGTGGATGCAAATCCTGGACAACGGACGGTCATTCGAACCGTGCCAGACCGGCTAGGAAAGTTCGTGGTTCGCTGCAGCCAGCTCTGTGGACTCAACCACGCCTACATGTACACCCAAGCACAGGTCGTGCCAGATCAGGACTTCCAAGCCTGGGTTCAAGGCGGAGCTAGAGGCCCGATTCTCGCCGTCGCAAGTTCGCAGAATGGGAGCACCAAGTGACCGCTACGCAACCTTTGCTGGAAGACACCGTTCTCGGACCAAAGGCCGGACGCCTGTATCGCCGTCAGAGTTTTGCCACTGGTCTAGGTCTCGGGATCTTGCTCGGTGCAATTGGATGGTTCATCGCGCAGAACACCATCCAGTCAAACGAGAACTTTGGTTCAGATATGACCGTTGCCGTGACGATGGCCGGGTGGGTCATTGGCTTCAATATCGGTATCGGTACGTTCAATGCCGTTATTCGCTGGATGCTCGGCCATGACCAAGACAAAGACGATGAGCTGTACGCCGCGGGAGTTGGCCAAGGAAAAGCTCGCTACTGGAAGTACTGCACTGATCACAAGGTGGTGGGCACGCAGTACTTGATTCTCGTGTTCATCCTCTTCTTTGTCGGTGGAACGCTCGCAATGATGATTCGGACGCAGTTGCTCACGCCGAACTCAACGTTCTTGAGTCCACAGACCTACAACGCCATTGTTTCCATTCATGGAATGTGCATGATCATCGCGACGATCATCATGGTGTCGGGTCCATTTGCCAACTTCATCATGCCGATCATGATCGGCGCGAAAGACATGGCGTTCCCTCGCCTCAACGCCATGAGCTTCTGGGTCGTGGTTTCGGCAGTTCCGCCGCTTCTCGCCACATTCTTTGTTGGTGGTGTCAATGCGGGTTGGACGACCTACGCGCCATTGTCCGTGCAAGACGGGCCGGCGATGATTTGCTTCGCCATCACGATTATCACCTTCGTGGTCTCTGTCACTGTCGCCGGCATCAATACGATCGTGACAGTCCTGACGATGCGTGCGGAGGGAATGACCTTCGCCCGGATGCCGATCTTCGTTTGGGCGAGTGTCATTGGTGGCGGTCTTGGTCTCTACGCAATGCCAGCGTTCCTCCTGGCCATGACCATGATGGTTGCCGACAAGGCAACCGGGACCAGCTTCTTTGTTGCCGATCAGGGTGGATCAGGTTGGCTCTGGGAGAACGTGTTCTGGATCATGGGTCACCCTGAGGTGTACGTGATCTTGATCCCGCCAGTTGGAGCGCTCCTCGAAGTAATGAGCACCTTCTCTCGCAAGCCGGTGTTTGCCTACAAGCTGGCAATCGGCGCCATGACGGGTGTTGCTGGTCTGTCGATCATGGTCTGGGCGCACCATATGTTCACGACCGGATGGGCGCCGGACCTTGCTGGTCCATTCATGCTCACGACGGAACTGATTTCCATTCCGACGGGCATCATCTTCCTGTGTGCCATTGGAACACTTTGGCGAGGGAGTAACTGGGTTCGATTGCCGATGTATTTCGGGTTCCTCTTCCTTTGGAACTTCATCATTGGTGGAGTGACCGGGATCTACCTGTCTGACGTTCCCGCAGACAATTACTTCCACGGCAACATGTTTGTCACCGCACACTTCCACTACACCTTGCTAGGTGGCGCAATGATCGCTGCCACTGCGGGCCTTTGTTACTGGTTCCCGAAGGTGACTGGTCGAATGCTCGACGAAAAGATCGGCAAGTGGGCATTCTGGATGATTGCCATTGGCTTCCAAGTCACCTACTTGGCGCAGTTCTACGAAGGCTTCAAGGGGATGCCTCGACGAGTTGCAAACTACGACCCACTCTTTGCTCCAGAGAATTTGATCTCCTCATTGGGTGCCTTCCTCCTGATGGCGGGCTGGGTTGTCTTGCTCTACGCACTGGTGTCCTCCTGGCGTCATGGTGAAATTGCACCGGCGAATCCATGGTCGGCCAAGTCCCTTGAGTGGCACACCGAGACTCCAGTTCCCCTTGAGAACTTCCTTCAAGACCCCAAGGTCATCAACGACCCATATGGCTATGGCGCATCAGGCGCAGAGCAGGTTCACGCCGTCTTCGGCCATCACAGTCATCACACGATTGAGGAAGGAGTCAAACAATGACTACCACTCACGACACCGCTACGCATGAAGGTGGACACCACGACACCCCTGAGCAGCGAGACAAGAAGGAACTCTCCGCACTGATCCTTCTCATTGCGGGAGACGGACTCTTCCTCGTCCTGGAAATTCTGACGTGGTTCTACCTTCGAGCGCTGAACCCAAATCACGGCTGGCGATTCTCGACAGCGTCGCCCACCAATCCAGCGACGTCGGGGAGTAATAATCCTCATGACATCACTGCGGAGGTGGCAAAGGCCCCGGTGAGTTGGAGTTTGCTCGTCATTCTTGCGACGCTTGCTGTCGGTGGGCTCGTTTGGTTCGGAGAGATGCGATCCCGCAAGGGCGAGTCACCAGTGCCAGCTCTTGGCCTCGCACTTCTCACGGGGCTTGTCGCCATTGGGCTTCAGGTGTACCAATTCCAAACACTGCCGTTCCAAACAACTGATGGCACCTATGCCTCGTGCTTTGAGTTCTTCATGGCATCGAACTTGGCCCACCAGTTCCTTGCACTGATCGTCGTTCTTGGCGTCTGGAACCGCGGCCGGAAGAATCTTTACGCTCGCAACTGGTACCAGCTTCGGTTGGCGCGCATCTGGACGATGTGGGTTGGAATTTCTGCACTTCTCCTTGGAGCAGTGTCAATTCTGTTTGTCTAGGTTGTCCTGACGCTCATTTGGAGATGTCGTTTCAAGCGGTAGGCTTTGGTCTAATGGAGCCCTTCGCTGACCGCCTACGGGCCGCGACGTCGAAGTACGGCCCCTTATGTGCGGGCATTGATCCTTCTCGAAAGACCCTGACGTCCTGGGGGCTTACCGATGATCCGACTGGGCTCAAGACATTCGTTGAGATCAGCCTCGAAGGAGCACTCGGCAGCGTTGGCGTGATCAAACCCCAAGTCGCGTTCTTTGAGCGATTTGGTATTCCGGGTCTTTTGATCTTGCGGGAACTCTTCGCCTCGGCTCGTGCTCACGGGCTGCTCGTCATTGCGGACGCAAAGCGAAGTGATATCTCCTCAACTGCGGAGGCCTATGGAGCAGCGTGGCTCGGCGCCGACGCTCCATTTGGCGCCGATGCACTCACGGTGACCCCTTATTTAGGTCTCGATGCGCTCGAGCCAATCTTTTCGGCTGCGGCACAAGCCAAAAGCGGAATTTTCGTCGTCGTCTCGAGCTCGAATGAGGAGGGACGAGGACTTCAGACGGCTGCTTGGGGCGGGGGATCGGTGGAAGAGCATCTGCTGAAGGACATCGGGAGATATAACGATGTCCAACCTGGCGAAACGGTTGGAGCGGTGATTGGTGTGACCAGAGAGCCAAATCCCGAGTTGGTTGCCGCCATGGCAGGACCCCTTCTTCTGCCCGGATTTGGTGAGCAGGGCGGAAGTGCCGAGGAGCTTCGAACGCGTTTCTCTGGTCTGCCCAACGCAATGGTGGTTTCTGTGTCTCGGGCATGGTCGAGTGCTGGCCCGAATGTTGGAGAACTGGCGCTGCGCTCTGCTGAGCTCCAGGATCAACTTCGCGGGGCTCTCGAGTGATCGAGCGAAGCACCTCCAGATCTGCGTCGGTAGCTCAGACGCGGACGGGACTTGTGCCACCCCAACTAAGTGCCGAACAACGTGCAGCGGCGCTCGAAAAAGCAGCGGTCGTGAGGGCAGTTCGCACGGAGGTGAAAGAGGAGCTCCGATCTGGAACGCTCAGTTTTCGGGGCCTCTTGGAGCGAGCAGACCACGATGAGGTCGTGTCGAGGATCAAAGTCCTTTCGGCGCTGGAATGCCTTCCAGGGATTGGGAAGGTCCGTGCTCGACGCCTCTTAATAACCCACCAAGTGGCCGAGTCGCGACGGCTGAGTGGGCTCGGGCCTAAACAGCGCGCCGCACTGGAGCAGGCAACGGGTGACTGAGCCGAGAATTTTCGTGCTGGTTGGTCCCGGAGGCGTTGGCAAGGGGACTATTGCGGCTCTGCTCATTGAGCGAGACCCCAACTTGTGGCTCTCCCGATCATGGACAACACGGCCACAGCGTCCAGGGGAGCCTGACGATGCCTATGTCTTTGTTGATCGAGAGCAGTTTCTCGACCATGTTGCCAAGGGTGGATTCTTCGAGTGGGCTGAATTTCTCGGAAATCTCTATGGCACGCCACTTCCGAGTCCTCCGAGCGGTCGTGATGTTCTGCTCGAGATTGAGGTTGATGGAGCTCGCCAGGTCGTTGAACGGCGACCAGATGCCTGTGTGATTCTGCTCGTTCCGCCATCCCTTGAGATGCAGCGCGAGCGGCTTCGCGGTCGTGGAGATCACGAGAGCCATGTCGAAGCCCGAATTGCCCAAGGACAGCTAGAAGTTGAGCAGGCAAGGACCTTTGCAACCGTTGAAGTGGTCAACAATGACCTCGAAACCGCTGTTGACGATGTGGCTGGTATCGTTGCAGGGCATCGTCGCTCCTGAAAGGGAGCCGTCCACCTCTACGATAAGGATCAAACCATGGCGCTCAGCCGGCACACCCTCATTGAGCCTCCAATCGAGACGTTGCTCGACAAGGTCGACTCGAAGTTCACCTTGGTGACGCTTGCAGCACGTCGCGGTCGTCAGATCAACGCCTATTACAACAGCCTTGGTGAAGGTTTTGGCCGTGTCGCACCTCCACAGGTGACCTCTACCTCTGAGAAGGCGCTCTCGATTGCATTTGAAGAGATCTCCGCCGGCAAAGTTGGCTTTATTCGGGTCGACCCAGAAGTGGAAGCCGCTGAACTCGCTGCCGAGGCAGCAGCTGAAGCCGCAGCAATGGGTGATGCCGAGTCAATCTTCGGCTCGTCGGTCTTCGACAAGCCTGCACCGACGACTGACCTGTAGATCGACCGATGGCGGAGCAGTCCCGTGAGGGCGCACCCGTCGTCGTCCTTGGAGTGTGTGGAGGAATCGCTGCCTATAAGGCAGTCGAACTCTGTCGTCTGTTAAGTGATGCAGGTTGTTATGTCGCGCCGGTGCTCACTGAGGCCGCCACTCGATTCATTGCCCCGCTGACCTTCTCCGCGCTCGCCGCAGAGCCGGCACAACTCTCGCTTTATGGGGAACAGCATCCAAGTCCGCACACGAGGCTCGGCCAAATGGCTGATCTCGTCGTCATTGCCCCAGCCACACAGAACTTCCTTGCACGACTTGCAAGTGGACAGGTCGATGACCTCTTAACCGCAACGGTGGCTGCGACGAGAGCTCAACTCATTGTTGCGCCGGCCATGCACACCGAGATGTGGGAGCAAGCGTCGACGCAGGCGGCAATTGCGCTGCTCAAAAGCCGAGGCGTCTTGGTCGTTGACCCTGAAGCCGGTCGATTGGCAGGAGGCGACACTGGGTTTGGACGTCTAGCCGAACCTGCGGTGATCGCAACGGCGGCGTTGAGTCAACTCCACCTTCGAAATGGAGGGACCCGAGATCTTGAGGGGTGCTCCGTCCTCATCACGGCCGGCGGAACTCGAGAGGCCATTGATCCAGTTCGTTATCTCTCTAATCGATCGTCTGGGAAGCAGGGCTATGCCCTCGCTGATGCCGCAGTGGCACGAGGAGCAACGGTCACGCTCATTACCGCAGCGCGCCTTGCACTGAGCCCGTTAACGAGGGCTGCAACGACTGTGATTGAGGTCGAGAGTGCCGCGGAGATGGCCGAAGCCGTCTACAGCGCAGCACCCTCCGCCGATGTGGTGGTCATGGCGGCAGCGATAGCTGACTATCGGCCCGTAGCGATCGCGACCAAGAAGATGACCAAGGATCTTGGTGTACCAGCGCTGCAACTCGAAGAAACTGAGGACGTCTTGGCTGGCGTCGTTGCGCGACGACGAGCCGGTCAAGTCATTGTTGGATTTGCGGCTGAAACGCACGATGTCCTCAACAGGGGAAACGCCAAATTGAAGAGAAAAGGCTGTGATCTCCTCGTCGTAAATGATGTTGCGCAACCTGAAGTTGGCTTTGATCACGAAACCAATGCCGTAACAATCCTCGGGAGCGATGGTTTGACGACAACGGTGGACCTGTCCTCAAAAGCGATTGTGGCGCACTCGGTATTCGATAGGGTTACACGGCTGCAATCGACAAGCGTTCGCGAAAGGACCTTAAGTGACTGAACCCATCGTTTTCACGTCTGAGTCAGTGACCGAGGGTCACCCAGACAAGATGGCCGACCAGGTAAGTGACACGGTGCTCGATGCACTCCTCGCCCAAGACCCTGCAAGTCGAGTCGCCTGTGAGACGCTTCTCACGACCGGACTCGTGCTCGTCGCTGGAGAGATCACGACCAAGGCGGTCATTGACGTCCAGTCGCTTGTTCGTCAGACCATTCTCGACATTGGCTATGACGACGACAAAAAGGGCTTCAACGGCTCAACGTGCGCGGTCATGGTTACCCTTGATAAGCAGTCCGCCGATATCGCCGCTGGCGTTGATCAGGCCATGGAGCTTCGAGAGGGAACCGCTGGAGAAGACCGGCTCAACTCCCAGGGTGCCGGCGACCAAGGAATGATGTTTGGCTATGCATGCGATGAGACGCCTGATCTCATGCCGTTGCCCATTTGGCTTGCCCATCGACTCTCACAGCGTTTGGCGCAAGTCCGCAGAACTGGACAACTTGGTTACCTGCGTCCTGACGGTAAGACCCAAGTTTCAGTGGTCTACGAAGGTGGCCGCCCGGTTGCAATTACGACGGTGCTCATTTCAACGCAGCATGCACCAGGTATTGACCTCAACGGCACCTTGCTCCCTGATTTGACCAGCGAAGTCATCAATCCGCTGCTGCCGGAATCTCTCGACACGACCGACCTTCGGATTCTGGTCAACCCGACCGGAATCTTCGAAATTGGTGGGCCACATGCCGACACGGGTTTGACTGGTCGAAAGATCATTGTCGACACCTACGGCGGCATGGCCCGACACGGTGGTGGGGCATTCTCCGGAAAAGACCCATCAAAGGTCGACCGCTCGGCTGCCTATGCAGCACGTTGGGTTGCCAAGCACGTCGTCGCCGCGGGGGCTGCCAAGCGGTGCGAGGTTCAAGTTGCCTATGCCATTGGTGTTGCGCAGCCGGTTTCGCTCCTCGTCGACACCTTCGGCACCGAAGCAGTCGACCCTGCCGCAATCTCAAGAGCCGTTCGGGAACTCTTTGATCTCCGTCCCGCCGCCATTGATCGTGACCTTGATTTGCGTCGTCCGATCTATCGAAAGACTGCGGCCTATGGTCACTTCGGACGGGCGGACAGCGACTTTACGTGGGAGCAGACCCCGCGGGTCGATGACCTGCGGAGTGCGCTCGGCCTCTGAGGTTGCCCACATGAGCGACGAGGCAGTTGGCATCCTCGTCGACGTTCCGGCACTCAGTCGACCCTTTGACTATTTGCCGCCTCTCGGGCACATTGGTCGACTTGAACCTGGCACCATCGTTCGAGTGACGATCCATGGCCGGAGGGTCGACGGCTGGGTTGTTGGTCCAGGAACTGGGGCAAACGTTCCGCTCCAGCGCATCAAGAAGATTCGAAGCATCGGGCCAACCGAGGAACTGCTTTCCTTGGCAAGCTTCGCCGCTTGGCGATGGGCTGGGCCGATTACCCGTTTTTTGAAGGCTTCATCACCCGAGCACAACGTGTATTCGCTTCCTCCTGTTCCTCCGCATGCCCCGAGGCCAAGTGAAGTCGCACTCCGCCCTCCGACTCCTGCCGCAGAAGGCGTCACCATCATCACGCTTGGAGCGGTTGAAGACCCTTTCGACCTTGTCCTTGACGTCATCACTCGAGCAGCCTCGAGTGATGGATCCGTCATCGTCGCCACACCAACGGTTGCCTATGCCCAGCGTCTGTCCGCTCGCCTCGAACGTGCAGGTTGTGCCGTTGCTCGTCCGGGTCCTGAACAGTGGAGTCAAGCTCGTGCCGGGTGGCCCGTTGTCGTTGGCGTTAGAGGCGTTGCCTTTGCCCCGGTTCCACGCGTTGCAGCGGTGGTCGTGCTCGATGCGCATGAACACACCTACACCGAAGAAGCCACACCAACTTGGAATGCGGTTGAGGTGTTGGTCGAACGAGCAAGGTTGGCCAAGGTTCCTGCCTTCCTGATTACGCCAATCGCCACTGCGACGCTCTCGTTCAATCGAGCGGTCAAGGTTGCCGTCGGGTCCGGAGGCAGCCAAATGTGGCCCAAAGTCACGACCGTTGACTTGAAGGCAACCGATCGCCGTCACCGCCTCCTGACGGAGCCCTTTGTTGACGCTGCACGACAGGCTCTCGCTGAAGATCAAGGACCAGCGGCGGTCGTTTGTCTCTACAACAGGACTGGCAGAGCAAAGTTGTTGGCTTGTAAGCAATGTGATGCACTCGCCGCGTGCACCGACTGCGGTTCGACGGTGACCCAAGAAGCAACTCAGTTCGTCTGCCCGAGTTGCCACAGCACTCGACCAATTGTCTGTGCGGGATGTGGCGGTCTGGCCATGAAGATTCTTCGACCGGGGGTCTCGAGGCTGGCAGAAGAACTGCGTGCATTGCTCCAAGTCAGCGTGGACGAAGTCACCGCGTCTGGGGGAACGGGAACACCGAGCGCAAGAGTCGTGGTCGGGACTGAAGCGGTGTTGCACCGGGTTCGCCACTCGCGCCTCGTTGCCGTCCTTGACCTCGATCAACATTTGCTTGCGCCAAGGTTCAGTGCTGAAGAAGACGCCCTAGCGCTGCTCGTTCAAGCAGGAAGATTGGTCGGTGCCCGGGGGAGTGAAGCTCCGGGAACGCTGCTCTTGCAGACGCGTCAACCAGACCATGAGGTGGTTCGGGCGATGGAGGACGGAACGCTTGTGGAGGTGCTCGCTGCTAGCAGTGATCGGAGAAGGCGCCTCTCGCTGCCTCCTCATGTCGCTCACGCTGCGCTTCGAGGAGCAGAGGCGGCTGAGTATGGGGCAGCGGTCGCGCTCAATGGAAACGTGCACTTTCTTGAAATCGAGCCAGGAGAGGGTCTCTTGGTCGCACCGACCACGCAACTGCTGTGTGATGCGCTTGCGGCAACCCCACGGGCGAAGTTCGCCGTCAAAGTGGCCGTCGATGCGGAGAGCATCTAAAGGTCGACAGGTAAGATTGCAATATGTTGGATATTCGCCTCTACGGTGATCCCGTCTTGCGAGAAGTCACCAAAGAGGTGACAGAGATTGACGGCGCGCTCATTCAGCTCATCGACAAAATGGTTGCGACGATGTATGCGGCCCCGGGCTCAGGACTGGCCGCAAACCAAGTTGGTGTTTCAAAACGCTTGTTCGTCTACGACGCTGGTGATGGCCCGGTGGCGATCGTCAATCCCCGGATTGCCGAATCAGATGGTGAATGGACCTACGAGGAGGGCTGTCTGTCGGTTCCCGGTCTCTCCTGGGAAATCACCCGTCCGAATGCCGTGCACCTCGTTGGGCTTGATCTTGATGGCAATGAAATCTCGATCGAAACGAATGAATACGAAGGCAGGATCTTCCAGCACGAGATGGACCACCTCGATGGGATTCTCTTGATCGAGCGGCTCGACGATGATCAGCGGAAGAAGGCTCGGAAGATCTTGGCGAAGCGAGCAGACGCTGCGACGGGACCTGACCCTGATGGACTGCGTCGCCTTCTCGGCTTCTCCCGGTGAGTCGACTCGTCTACTTCGGCAGTCCAGAGCTTGCAGTTCCTCCCCTCAACACGCTCCTCGATGCTGGACATGAGATTGCGCTCGTGGTCTCAAAGCCCGATGCGCGACGAGGACGTGGTGGGGTGACAACGCCAAGTCCGGTAAAGGCCGCAGCTCAAGAAGCGGGCATCCCAACGACGGAGGATCCCGAAGACGCACTACACGTCGGTGCAGAGTTCGGTGTCGTCGTTGCCTATGGGCGCTTGTTGTCACCACGACTCGTTGCTGGGCTCCCAATGGTCAATCTTCACTTTTCGTTGCTGCCTCGTTGGCGTGGAGCAGCCCCGGTTGAACGGGCGATTTTGGAAGGCGACGAAGAGACCGGTGTCTGTCTGATGGCAATTGAAGAGGGCCTCGATACCGGGGGTGTCTACCGCACGAGTTCACTACCAATCGGGCAACAAACCTTGGAAGAACTGCAAACAGCACTCGTCGAACTTGGCTGCGTGCAGTTGCGAGAGGCGCTGACCAATGGACTGGCTTCCCTCGGGCCAGCCGTTCCGCAAGTCGGTGAAGCGACGTATGCAAAGAAGATCAAGCCGTCGGAATATGAACTCGATCTCTCGAGGCCAGCCGCTGAGTTGCTTCGGACTATTCGTCTCGGCCGAGCTTGGGTGCTTGATGGAACGAAGCGCTTGAGGATTCTGCAGGCGACACTCAAATCTGGAGACCTCGCTCCGGGTGAAGTTCAAGGCATCACGGTTGGAACTGGCGCACAACTCCTGGAATTGGGAGACGTCCAGCCTGAAGGACGAGGACGAATGGACGCGGCCTCGTGGTCCCGAGGACGACGGTCGACGCTTCGATTGGGCGCTCCATTCGAACAAGACAGCCTCTAGGATTTTGCCTGTGGCAATGACGCGAGTGGATCCAGGCCAAGTCGGATCACTGCGGGTCGCGCCCTCAATCTTGTCGGCGAACTTCACCACGCTTGGAGCCGACATCGCCACGGTTGAGTCGGCAGTTTCTTGGCTCCACGTCGACGTGATGGACGGCCACTTCGTTCCGAATCTCACCATCGGGCCGCCAGTCGTCCAAGCGCTTCGAGCCACCACGTCGCTCTATCTCGACTGCCATCTCATGATGACGAATCCAGGCGACTATCTGGAAGCGTTTCGTGATGCTGGCGCAGACGGGTGCACTGTCCACGTCGAAGTCGGTGGAACGAACGCGCTGATTGACCAGATGCGAGCGCTCGGTCTTCGGGTGGGACTTGCGATCAATCCTGACGGTGCCTTCAGCGATGTCGAGCCCTATCTCGACCGAATTGACCTCCTGCTGTGCATGACGGTATTTCCGGGGTTCGGTGGGCAGTCGTTTCTCCCGGCGGGCCTTGAGATTGCCCGTCAGGCACGAGCGGCAGCGCTCGCAAATGGCTGGGAGCTCGACATTGAAGTTGACGGAGGCGTTGACACCACAACCGTGGTCGCCTGCACCGAGGCCGGAGCGAATGTCTTCGTCGCAGGAAGCGCTGTCTTCAACCGTCCAGATCCCGCAGCGGCTGCTGAAGCCATTGCCGAGTCGGCACGTGTCGCGAGAGCGAACACCGAGGTCTAAACTAGAACCTGTTCTAGTTTCGAGACGGAGGCCCACGGGTGACCAGGCCAAGCGACGAAGAGTTGATGCGTCAAGCATTCGCTGCGGCTGCGACCGTCCGCAGGTCAACGGCTCCAAATCCTTGGGTCGGTGCGGCGCTCCTTCTGAAGGACGGAACGGTCGTTCTCGGTGCGACGGAACCTCCAGGAAAGCGTCATGCAGAGATCGTTGCCCTTGCAGCTTCTGCTCCTGAACACGTCAAAGGGGCAACGCTCGCAACGACGCTTGAACCTTGTTGCACCGAGGGTCGAACCGGCGCCTGTACGGACGCCATCATTAAGGCCGGCATCGCAAGAGTCATCGTGGCCGTTCTTGATCCGGACGCCAAGGTGGCTGGACGAGGTATTGCAGCACTTCGAGAGGCGGGGATTGAGGTCGAAGTAGGACACCTCGCGCAAGAGGTGGCACTGCAGCTCCGCCCATATCTTCACCATCGTTCAACGGGGCGGCCAGAGGTGACCCTCAAAATGGCGGCAACGCTCGATGGACGGACCGCAGCGCCAGACGGTTCCTCGAAGTGGATTACCGGCGAAGCAGCGAGGGCTGATGCCCACGAGCTTCGAGCAGATGCCCAAATGGTCATTGTCGGCGCAGGGACCGTTCGAGCGGATGACCCTGAGCTCACCGTCCGTCTTGCTGATTACGAAGGACCACAGCCTCAGCGTCTCGTGCTCGGCGACATCCCTCTTGGGGCAAAAGTACTGCCTGCACGTTCGTATCGTGGAGCGCTTGGCGACCTGCTCGATACCCTTGGCGCTGAGGGCATTCTTTCGGTTCTTGTTGAGGGTGGAGCGACCGTTGCCAGTCAGTTCCACCACCAAGGTCTCGTCGATCGTTACGTGGTCTATCTGGCACCTGCCATCATGGGAGGAAGCGATGGACGAGGTCTCTTCGAAGGACCGGGAGCGGCATCGATGGCGGAACTCTGGCGTGGCGACGTGACGTCGTGCTGCATGGTTGGTGAAGATCTTCGAGTGGAGGTAGTACGTAAATGACCTTGTCTAAGGTTGAAGAGGCAATTGAAGCGATTGCAAATGGTGGGATGTGCGTCGTCGTCGATGACGAAGATCGCGAAAATGAGGGTGACCTCATCATGGCGGCCGAATCGGCAACTCCAGAGACGATTGCCTTCTTTCTGGCACACACGTCGGGCGTCATCTGCGTGCCCATTGAGCATGCGCGAGCCGACGAACTCGATTTGCCCCTCATGGTCGTTGCCAATACCGAGGCACAGCGGACTGCGTTCACGGTCACCGTTGACTACCGTCACGGCACGACCACGGGTATTTCTGCCTCTGATCGTGCAGCGACGATTCGAGCGATGATCAACCCTGACACTCGTCCAACCGATCTCAATCGCCCCGGGCACATCTTCCCGTTGCGCTACCGAGAAGGTGGCGTGCTGAAGCGAGCCGGTCACACTGAGGCAACCGTTGATCTCTGCCGAATGGCGGGCAAGTTCCCTTCTGGTGTCCTTTGTGAAATTGTCACCAAGGACAAGTCAGAGATGGCTCGCCTCGACGATCTCAAGGTCTTCGCTGATGAGCACAATCTTCCGCTCATCTCAATCGC
>CAIQUD010000032.1 GCA_903874965.1 uncultured Actinomycetes bacterium
AGTGCTGTGCACCACGAAGTGCCCGATTGTGGTTGACGGGATCGCTGCGTATCTCAATACCCAGCATGCGAGCCCTCAGTTGCTCGAGGCCATGGCAGAGCCAATTGGTGAGGCACTCAAAGGTTCGCTACCTGGACTGATTCATTAACCACTAGCCATGTCGTCACTCATTGCCACACCAGCTGCGTTTGTCGTCTACGTCCTTGTTGCGACCATCACCCCAGGTCCGAACAACCTCATGTTGTTGGCGGTTGGCTTGACGAAGGGACACGCTGCAGCACTACGAACCGGTCTTGGGGTCGCAACAGGCTGGGGATTTCAAGTGCTCCTCTGCGGGCTCGGCATTGGAGCAGCGATCAAGGCAGTGCCAGGTCTCGCGATCGGAATTGAGGTCCTTGGACTTCTCTATCTCTGTTACTTGGCCTGGAAGCTCTGGACGTCGGCAGATCTTGGAAGCGCTGCACCAATGCTCGGATATTCGGGTGCGTTCCTCTTTCAGTGGGTCAATCCAAAGGCGCTGTCGATGTCGTTGACGACCGCAGGGCTGTTTGTCGTGAGCCCGAAGGCCGGATCTCCTTTTGCTTCTGCATTCGCTGTGGCCATTGGCTCAATGTTGATCTGTATCCCCTCGACGGCCATCTGGGCGCTTCTTGGCGTCACGTTTCGAACACGACTTGAGAAGCCGGGAGCGGCAAAGCGGTTCAATCGAACCGCCGCAGCGCTTCTCATCGCCATGGTGATTTGGCTCGCGCTCGCTGGCCGGTGAGTCACTTGAACAGAAGGCCCGACCCCTGTCTCCATCCCAACTATCGTGGTTCCAATGGTGCTCTCCGACCGGTCCATAAAAGAAGCCCTCGAGTCAGGGCGAATCGAGATTGAGCCGCTCGGCGAGCGGTGCATCCAACCGTCGTCGGTTGATCTTCACGTCGATCAGTACTTCCGTCTCTTTCGGAACCACACCCAACGGGTGATTGATGTTCGAGAAGACCAGGAAGACCTGACCGAGTTGGTCGACGTTGGCCCCGAGGCGCCGCTCATCCTTCATCCAGGAGAGTTCGTGCTTGGTTCAACGGTTGAGCGGGTCAAGTTGCCCGATGACCTCGTTGCTCGTCTCGAAGGTAAGTCCTCGCTAGGTCGACTGGGACTCCTCATTCACTCAACTGCAGGATTCGTCGATGCTGGCTGGGATGGGCACCTGACCCTCGAGTTGTCGAATGTCGCCAATCTGCCAATTACCCTCTACCCGGGCATGAAGATCGGGCAGATTTCGTTCTTCGAGATGACGACACCAGCAGATCAGCCTTATGGCGCGAGCGCCCTTGGGTCGAAGTACAAGAACCAGTGGGGTCCAACCCCAAGTCGTTATTCAGAGAACTTCAAGCAGTAGTCGGCATCGGCTCGACCCACCCGGGCGAGCACCAAAGTCAACGGAGGCGTTGTGCTCATTCGGATCATCCTCGGACTCGGCGTTACCATCGCCTGTTTCGCGATTGCTGGACGGCGGTTCTACTGGCTGTCAACGCTCATCCGCAGTGGTCAATCTGCTCCTCGACGCTTCCAGGGCTTCTCGCGCAAGATCGAGGCCGAGGTCGTTGAAGTCGCAGGTCAAAAGAAGTTGCTCAAGTGGACCGTTCCTGGTCTGGCTCACTTCTTCACGATGTGGGGCTTCACCATTCTTCTCCTCACCATCTTTGAGGTCTACGGCAACTTGTTCCAGCGGGACTTCCACATCCCAATCATTGGCACCAACGCCTTCGTTGGTTTCCTTGAAGATTTCTTCGCCGTCATGGTTCTTGTTTCCATGGTGGTCTTCACGATCATTCGCCTGAAGAATGACCCGAAGCGCAAGGACCGTTCTTCACGCTTCTACGGCAGTCACACCGGAGCGGCCTGGCTCGTGCTCCTCATGATCAGTTCGGTCATTGTCACCCTGCTCATGTACCGCGCAGCTCAGGTCAACACGGGGAACTTCCCGTATTCGTCCAATTGGGCGTTTGCCTCACACGGCCTCGCCCACGTCTTGAAGCCGCTCGGTACAGGTGTCAACTCGGTCATTGAGACGATGTTCATCCTGCTGAACGTCGCGGTCATCACAGGGTTTTTGGTCTTCGTTGCCTACTCCAAGCACCTTCACATCTTCTTGGCCCCGATCAACGTCGGTATGTCGCGTCGCCCCCGAGCCCTTGGTGGCCTCGACAAGACCCCCGACATGGACATGGAGAATGTCACCGAAGACACAGTCTTCGGTGTTGGTCGAATTGAAGATTTCACGTGGAAGCAGATGCTCGACTTCGCCACGTGCACCGAATGTGGTCGCTGTCAGTCTGTCTGCCCTGCGTGGAACACCGACAAGCCACTCAGCCCGAAGCTCCTCATCATGGGACTTCGAGACAACATGTTCTCCGAGGCCCACCGAATCATTGCGGCCAAAGCCGGTGAAGGTGGAGGCGAAGCTGGAGAAGTCCAGACTCTCGTGCCGTTCACCATTGATCCTGATGTCCTGTGGTCGTGCACGACGTGTGGTTCCTGCGTCGAACAGTGCCCAGTCGACATTGAGCACGTCGATGCGATCATTGACATGCGTCGCTACGAAGTCTTGATGGAGTCGCGCTTCCCATCCGAAGCTGGGTTGTTCCTCCGCAATCTCGAGAACCAAGGCGACCCATGGGGACTTGGCGCATCCAAGCGTCTTGAGTGGACCGCCAACGTTGACTTCGAGATTCCTGTTGTCACCGACACCATTCCCGACGACGTTGAGTACCTCTATTGGGTTGGCTGCGCCGGAGCATTTGATGACCGAGGCAAGAAGCAAGTTGAGTCCGTTGCTCGGACGCTCAATCGAGCCGGCGTCAAGTTCGCAATTCTTGGTCCGAAGGAGAACTGCTCGGGAGACCCAGCTCGCCGAGTTGGTAACGAGTACCTCTTCCAAGAAATTGCCAAGGGCAATATCGAAACCATGCAGAGCGCAGGCGTCAAGAAGGTTGTGGCTTCCTGTCCACACTGCTTCAACACCATTAAGAACGAGTACCCA
>CAIQUD010000033.1 GCA_903874965.1 uncultured Actinomycetes bacterium
CCGAGACGGGAGTGAGATGGTCGGCTGGCTCTGCACAACACCTGTTTGGGCAGTTGACTGCCAGACTTCTCGACCGCCCAAACCTCCGTACCAACCCATGCGGACGGCGGTAACGGTGAAGGTTCTCGCGGGGGTTGACACGTGAATGCCGACGGAGTCACCTGCTCGAACACTGAATGCGTCTGCCCATCCAGCGATTTCATTCGACGCTTGGCAACTTGACGGCAACTGCCAGTTGGGCGTGCCGGGAAGCTGGTTCTCGGCGGCGATGCTCCAAGGAGCGGTGTTCAGTCGTCCTTGAGATTGCGCCTGACCAAACGTCGCAACCGGTGTCACCAATAGGAGCACGATCGCCAGGATGAAGATCTTGGAATGGCGGTGATGCCTTCGGCCGAAAGAGAGATTCTTGAGCTGGTTCATCCGGTGAGCACCTTCAAGAACGATGCACCAGGATCACCAATCCAAATTCGCTGGCCATCTGCAGCGAGCGAAAATGGCTTGACCAATCCTCCGGCGGTTGACGTAATGAATTTCCCTGTTTGAGCAGCAAACTTCCTCACGGTGAAGTCACCGAGCCCGGCAAGCCAGAGATGATCATGGACAACCGCGAGAGCCGTAGGACGGAAGTAGCCGCTGACGGGAGGTTGAATCCTCCATTGAACGCCAAGCGTCGTGGTGGAGAGCTCCGTCAAACTAGGTGGGGAGTATTGCTGGCTCGCACTCAGATACGAACCTCCGCTCGAGGCAACCCAAAGATTTGGTCCATTGGTGGTGAGCGCAGTTGGATGGTCGAACTTCCATGTTGGCCCGGAGAGGACGCGAAGGCATCGTCCAGTCGAGGCGTCAAGTTCGGTGATTGACGATCCGCTCGAGTTCGCCACCCAGACGTGGCGACCATCGCCAGCGATGGCGCTCGGAAGAGCGAAACCGCAGTTGGCACCTTTTACGTTCCAGACAACCGCTCCCGAGGCCGCACTAAAGACCGTCACGGAGTTTGACGATGAATTGGTGACCCAAACACGCGACCGGTCAGAAAAGACGCTCAACGGTTGGTGCAAGGTGCCACTAGGGAGCACCTTGACAAGCTTTCCTGTCAACGTGAGTTCAAACACCTGCCCAGAACTTGCTGCAGTAACCCAGAGGTTTTGGCCGTCATCGGCAATTGCCGTCAACGCAGCGGTTGTTCTGTTCCTGAGATCAACGCGATGCAGCACCGCGCCGGTGACTGAACCAATCTCAACCACGGTGTCGACATTGCCGTTGACAATCCATGTCCCCGTGGCATCAGTTGCGAGAGCGACTGGATCACTTGCTGCTTCACTCGGCGCGAGCCGGCCGGGGACTCCAGCACCCAAGTCAATTGAGAAGATTGCTCCAGTTGCAGTGCTCATGGCATAGAGGTGTGTTCCATCAATCACGAGCCTCGTGATGAGGAGCGGAGACGCTCCTGGAAGTGGAATTGAACGAAGCACGGCTCCCGTCGTTGGACTGAGGGCAACAATCTTGTTCTTGGTTGCACTCGCTACCCAAAGGGCATCACTTGTGGCGACCATTGCGGACGGTTCCTCAAAAGAATCGGGGCTTCCCGTGAAGTGCAAGAGGAGGGACTCGTCTGCGGTTGAAAATGCCGAAAGTGAATTACCGGAAAAGTTCGCAACCCAAACACTGGTTCCAACGGTGGAAATTGCCGAAGGTGCAGCCAAAGGATCCGACTGGAGGGTCTGGAAACCGTTGTGTGGGTTTCGGACAACTAGAGAGACTGTCGATGTTGACTGGTTGACCGTGATGAGCGAACTCCTCAGGGCGTTACCCAGATCCCCCGCCACCCAGAGGGAACTCCCATCCGAAGTCATCAGCGTTGGAGCAGTGACTTGTGCTTGCGTGTCAGTAACGGTCGACGCCACGCCGCTTCCGGCATCTATCTTGTAGATCTTGTTCGTGGCGGTGTCATTTGCCCAAACGGCAGAATTCGAGGCGAGGAGTGCGCCAATCCATTCCGACTTCGACACGGAGGGAAGCTGCACACTTCGGAGGAGGTTCCCGGTCGCTGATGAAAGCTGTGACACGCCCGGTCCCTTTCCGGCAACCCAGACCGACGTTCCCGAACAGGCAATCCTCCAAGGGCGGGTAACCCCGATTGAGGCACCTCCGAGTGATTGCAGCAGTCGACCGCTTGATGGACTCAGCACGTCGACCGCGTTCACTGCTGGGTCCGTGATCCAGAGTGCTCCTCCGCAAACAACCATGTCGCTCGGTTGAGCAAGATGTTGGCCAAGACTCGCGACTTGTGCTCTGCCGGCAATGACTGAAGGGATGCGGCCAATATGTGCGTGCGGTGACGAGGCCACGAGCGTGCCGTGGTGAAGGAGGGCGCCACTTGC
>CAIQUD010000034.1 GCA_903874965.1 uncultured Actinomycetes bacterium
GACCTTGAGCAAGCAGTAACGCATGCGTGGACGATGCCGGGATCTCCTCGACATGGTGAGTGACGAGGACCACGCCTCGATCTGGTCGACTCGTCGCCAGCCCATCGAAGCGACCAAGGAGCCGCTCACGAGCGCCAAGATCGAGACCAGCAGAAGGTTCGTCAACAAGGAGCAGTGGCGGATCAACCAACAGTGCTCTGGCCAAGAGCACCTGTTGACGTTCACCATCAGACAGTGAGCCCAACCGGTGACTAGCAAGATTCAGAACGCCAACAGTTTTGAGCGCCTCGGTGGCAATGGCCTCGTCGTCCTCAGTGGTCGTTCGCCACCAGGGTTCGAGCGATCCATCGATCCCACCAACGACCACCTCGAGCGCCGTGAGATCAGTCCGCAACTGCCTTGTCAGTGCCGACGAGGCGAGGCCAACTCTTGAGCGAAGGAGCCGAAGATCAACCCGTCCAACTTGGTGGCCAAGGAGATGCACCTCACCGCTTGTTGGCAGAAGGCGGCCCGCCGCGATGGTCAGAAGCGTTGACTTCCCTGAACCATTTGCACCAAGGAGGACCCAGCGTTCGCCGGCGGCAACGGTCCAATGATCGAGGTCGAGAATCGGGCGACCTTGACGAACAACGAGGAGATCCCTGACGTCAAACAGAACTTCGCTCGAAGGGGTACTCACTCGTGCAAGCCGCACTCCACCTTGCCCGTGCCTGCCCAACGCCCGGCCCTCGGGTCTTCGCCCGGTGCGGTCGGTCGAGTGGTCGGCGCACAGCCGATGGATCGGTAACCCTGCGACATGAGCGGGTGAGTCAGGAGGGCGTGGTCGACTTCGTAGAACGCAATGTCTTCGTCGGTCCACGTCGCCATGGGATTCACCTTCACCACGTCAAAGGTTGCATCAAAGCTGACAATCGGTGCTGCGGTTCTCGTCGTGGCATCGACCCGCTTGAGCGCCGTCATCCAGGCAGCCCTCTGTTCGACGACCTTCATGAGGGGTCCGACTTTCCTGCGCTTGCAGCACTCGTCGGTTCCACATGGCCACTCAGCCGCATCAGGGCCGGGCTTCGTGACGGTCAAGTTGAGGTCGTAGGCAGACCGAACTTGCTCGACGAATTCGAGGGTCTCCGCGAAGTGCGCCTCGGTGTCGAGGAAGACCACTTCCACCTTTGGGTCGATCTTGGTCGCGAGGTCGACGAGGACGATGTCTTGAAACGAACAGGCAAGAACAAGATCGCTTCCGAAGGTGTCGAAGGTCCACTGGAGAATCTTGGACGCTGGAGCATGCTCGAAGGAAAGGTTGAGTTCCTCAATCGCTACTGCCGTTAATGCCGTTGACACGTTTGCCCCTCTCGTGACTGACTCTCGACCCTACCGAGCCCGTTTGCCGGACCGTGCATCTGATTTCCCTAGAACTCTGACTAAGATAGTCAACAATTCAATCGACGCGCCGCGTGGGCCGTCCATTCATCAACGAGGAGAGGCGTGACGAGCGCGTCGCAGACGACCGAGGCGAGCACAACTGCTCCCTCCAAGACCATGAACTTCGACCACCTCGATCTTCTGGAATCTCAAGCAATTTTCATCATGCGCGAGGTTGCCGCAGAGTGCGAGCGACCCGTCTTGCTGTTTTCTGGAGGTAAGGACTCTGCCGTCCTGCTCCACCTGGCGGTCAAGGCATTTCGACCGGCTGGCTTCCCCTTCCCAGTCATGCACGTCGACACTGGGCATAACTTTCCAGAAGTCCTATCGTTCATTTCGTCGACTATTGACTCGCTGAACGAACGCCTCATTGTTGCGTCGGTTCAAGACTCGATTGATCGTGGACGAGTTGGCGACCCAGGCGAGAATGGATCTCGCAATCGCCTGCAGACAACGACGCTGCTCGATGCCATTACCGAGCACAAGTTTGATGCTGCCTTTGGCGGTGCTCGCCGCGATGAAGACAAGGCTCGCGCCAAAGAGCGGGTGCTCTCGTTTAGAGACGCGTTTGGTCAGTGGGAACCTCGCAAGCAGCGTCCCGAGCTCTGGCACCTCTATCAAGGAAAGGTTCTTCCTGGAGAACACCTGCGAGCCTTCCCACTGTCGGACTGGACGGAACTCGACATCTGGCAGTACATCGCTCGAGAGCGCATTGAACTCCCGTCGATTTACTACGCCCATGAACGAGACGTTGTCGAGCGTGACGGGATGTTGCTCGCCGTGTCGGAGTTTGTCCACCCTCGAGAAGGTGAGCAGATCCAGCGTTTGAGTGTGCGATTCCGGACCGTTGGTGACGCAACCCTGACCGGTGCGGTGCGGTCGACTGCCTCAACGGTTGAAGAAGTCGTTGACGAGGTCGCTGGCGCTCGCGTGTCAGAGCGAGGAGCGACCCGCGGTGACGACAAGTTCTCCGAGACCGCCATGGAAGACCGCAAGCGCGAGGGTTACTTCTAATGGCAAAGACCGATCTCCTCCGATTTGCCACCGTTGGCTCTGTCGATGATGGAAAGTCGACACTCATTGGACGCCTCCTCGTTGACACCAAACAGCTCTTCGATGATCAGCTGGACGCGGTCACTGAAGCTTCGATTCGACGGGGAACCGGTGAGGTTGACCTGTCCTTCGTCACTGACGGACTTCGAGCAGAGCGCGAGCAGGGCATCACCATTGACGTTGCCTACCGCTACGCGGCGACCCCAACCCGCAAGTTCGTTATTGCCGACTGCCCAGGCCACGTGCAGTACACGAAGAACATGGCAACTGGCGCCTCAACAGCTGACCTTGCGCTCGTCGTCATTGACGCCCACAGCGGCATCAAGGAGCAGACCCGAAGGCACTGCTGCATTGCCGCCCTGCTTGGCGTGTCTGAATTCGTTGTCTGTGTCAACAAGATGGACCTCATTCATTGGGACGAAGCAGCCTTCTTGAAGGTTGCAGCTTCGGTCCAGGACTTAGCCACCGCTCTCGGTGTTCGTCGAGTCTCGGTGATTCCAATTTCCGCGCTCCTCGGCGAGAATGTCGTCAGTCGCGGCAGCAACAGTGAGTGGTTCAAGGGCCCAACCGTGCTCGAAGCCCTCGAAGCCGCGCATGCTGGCGATTGGGCAGGCGTTGGTGAAGACGAAGGTGGCACTACCACCCGTCTCCCCGTTCAATGGGTAATTCGTCAAGTTGGTGAACGACGGAGCTACGCCGGCATGGTTGCCGGCGCTCCTCTGCGATCAGGTCAATCGGTTGTCGTCCTTCCACTCGGCAAGACGACAACCGTCAGCAAGGTGGAGACCTATGACGGTCCGCTCGACCAGGCTGAAGCGGGCATCTCCATCTCCGTGCACCTGACTGATGACTTCGACGTCACTCGTGGCGACATGATTGCCGACGTCGTGCACCCCCCAACGGTCACCAGCGCCATTGAAGCGACC
>CAIQUD010000035.1 GCA_903874965.1 uncultured Actinomycetes bacterium
CTGCACCGTCTTGCCGAGATAATCCCCACGGCGTTCGTTGGAGAGCACCGTTTCATAAACCTGCCCGCTGGTAAGATTATTCTCCCGCGTCAGGACGCATCGAGTGAATCGCTCATAATGCCCGAGATCGAGATCCGTCTCCGCTCCATCGGCCAGCACGTAGACCTCTCCATGCTGGAGAGGATTCATCGTTCCTGGATCGACATTGATGTAGGGATCGAGCTTGCACATCGTGATTCGAAGGCCTCGAGCCTTCAAGATCCTCCCAAGAGAGGAGGCGGTGAGGCCTTTGCCGAGTGAACTCGACACGCCACCGGTTACGAAAACGAACTTACTCAAATCGCTCTTCCTACCCCTCGCTCAACGCGTCCCACGCTAGACGCGACAGGCCGGCTTCGCGGTGAGGGTCATTCAGGCCTTCATTGCCTTGCCAAGAGCTCACGAGCATGCGCAAGGGCGGTAGGCGAATCCGGTGACCCGGACAGCATTCGGGCGATTTCAATCTCTCGTCCAATGGTGTCAAGTTGCCGAACTTCAGTTCGAGCCAAAACTGAATCATCAAACTTTCGAACTTGGTACTGCCGAGCCCCCATTGCGGCTACTTGGGCCAGATGTGTCACCACAACAACCTGGCGGGTCTCACTGAGACTCGACAACATTCTGCCGAGAGCAGTTGCGGCAACTCCACCAACGCCTGCATCAATCTCATCAAATACCAGGGAGTCTGGTCCATTAGGCACCGCAAGATGAAGGGCGAGCATCACCCTCGAGAGCTCACCACCGGAGGCTACCTTTGAGAGCTCCATCGGGCGCATGCCGGCATTCGCCGAGAACGTGAAGACCACGTCATCGCCACCCGAATCCTCACCTACATGAACCTCAAAGGCCACCGAGCCCATGCCAAGTTGGCGAAGTGACGCGACGACAGCATCGGCGAGCCTTGGCGCGACGCGGCAGCGCTCCGCCCAAAGTTCACCTTCATGAATGGCAAGTTCTCTCAGTGCGGTCTCGAGTTGGGCCGCAATCGCCTCACGGTCGGTCCCGAGGGCAACTTCTTCATCAATTTCGCGAACCAGCCGCTCTTCAGCTGCCAAGACGTCGGCGAGTTCGTTTCCATAGCGACGGATCAGTCCCTTCAGGAGGCTTGTTCGCTCCAAGAGTGCCTCAATCCTTCGCGGATCTGCATCGAGTTCCTCTTCCGCCGAACGAAGAAGGTCAGCCAAACGGGCCGCACCTTCAGCCAGCGACGCCGAGGTCTCTTCTAACGCAGCAAACGCCGGTCTCCCTTCAAGGAACCGACTCGCCTGCTTGAGCGCATCCCTCGCTCCAAGCTGGTCATCGCCTCCTGCGATGAGCAGCAATGCCTGTTGAAGTGCGGTTCTCGCCCCTTCTTGATCAGCCAAAGCATCAAGTTCAGTTCCCAGTTCCTCTATCTCAAAGGGCGACGTGATTTTGGCGGAACGGAGTTGCTCCAATTCATGCCGCTTCAGTTCGAGTGCTCGCTCGGCTACTTCAGTCTCGCCACCAAGACGAAGGAGGCCTTGACGGAGCGTCCGCACCAATGCTCGTGAACGGTCAGACGCATCCGTCGAAATGTTGCCGAAGAGATCCAAGGCGCGTCGTGCAGCTTCCGGGACGAACAGGGTCTGCGCCTCATGCTGGCCATGAAGCTCGAGCCATAAGGAAGTTGCTGTGCGAAGTTCCGCCAACGTGACGGACTCTCCGTTAAGCAGTGCTCGGCTTCGACCGTCGCGAGGAATGCTGCGATCCACCCGGTGTTCTCTGCCATCAATCTCGAAGACCGCCTCAACGCGCGCTTCCTCTGCGCCCGGTCGGATGAGGCCAAGATCTGCTCTTCCTCCAAGAACCAGTTGCAGCGCATCGACCAGCAGCGTCTTTCCTGCTCCGGTTTCACCAGTCAATACGGTCATCCCCGGACCACAGACCAGACTCGCCTCGGCGAACACTCCAAGGTCGCGGACCTGAATTGACCGAAGCACGGGACCTAGGAAGTCAACTCGGTTGGCGAGAGGATTGAGCGTAAGCGCCCAAAGACTGGCGACGAAGGCCCGACCACGAGGTGCAGTGGTTTTGGATCTGCGGTCGCGGACACGATCGAACCAGCAAGCAGTGGTCCTAATGACCGTCCATCGACAACCAGCACGGCACCTCGAACGTCATCAACGGTGATGTCGACCACCCGCTCAGGGGGAAGCACCACGCTGCGATCGACCGCCAAATGAGGAGACACCGGCGTCACGGTGATCGCTCGCATCGACGGGTCAAGCACCGGGCCGCCAGCCGAGAGGTTGTACGCCGTCGAACCAGTCGCCGTCGCAATCAAGATGCCATCAGCCGCATAGGAAACAAAGGCTTCCCCATCAATTGCCGTCGAAAATCGAAGCATGTGCCCTGGCTCTCGTTTCTCGACCGCCACCTCATTAACGGCAACGATTGTCGGCCCATCGTCGATCTGCACGGTCAAGACGCACCGATCTTCAATTCGAAAGCCGTGATCGAGTCCCTCAAGCAGGACTGAATCGAGTTCATGGGGCTCCAAAGGGAGCAGGTAGCCCAGTCGCCCAAAGTTCACGCCAAGAATGGGAATGCCACGGCCATGAGCGACGGCAGCGAGACGAAGAAAGGTTCCATCTCCCCCCATTGACACCGCCAAGGTGGCATCAGAGAACGTCCCGTCATGCACTGCAGTGTCGAGCGCGTCAACGCCGATGGTCATGGCGTTCACGCCATGGGCTGCCAGACGCTCCTCTGTCGCTGCTGCAACTGCACGCGCTCGATCGTGACCATCGGGAGCGACCAGAACCACCGTCACGAGCTCGTCCTGCTGCTCAACGATCCTAAACAGTGCGCCATTCCCAGAGTCTCGCACTTGCATTGTTGAAGAGTGCGCACCAAGGTGTCCTTGAAATCGAACCGCATCACGTTGCCAGCTCCATTCCGGCTACAACCGCCTCGTCAATGAGTTGGTCGGTGTCATCTCGGGACAAAGCGCCATCAGCCTCCAGGCGGCGCCCACCTAAAAGGAACTCAGTATTGCCTTTAGGCCCGTGAATTGGTGAGACCGTTGCATTGGTGGTCTCGAGCCCAACTTGTTTGAAGGAGACCGAAACCTGACGAAGGGCTCGTCGCCAATCTTCTGGATCTCGCAGGACGCCCTTGCCAGCCGAAGCCGTCGCTCGATCTGCCTCGAATTGTGGCTTCACCAAGACGGCAAAGTTTCCTCCTGGCTTCAAGAGTTGCGAGAGCGCCGGCGCTGGAACCGTAAGTGAGATGAATGAGAGATCCGCGACCAAGAGGTCGGCCCCATGAAACTCCTGATGAGATTCCTGTAAGTCATCACCAGTGACGGAACGAATATTGGTCCGTTCCCGAACAATCACCTTTGGGTCGACGCGAAGGCGATGATCAAGTTGTCCATAACCAACGTCGATCGCATAGACGAGACGAGCTCCTCGTTTGAGCAAACAATCAGTGAAGCCTCCTGTGGAGGCACCCGCATCAATGCAGACTTTCTCCGACGCCTCAAACCCGAAGACCTCGAGAGCCCGATCAAGCTTTTCCCCGCCGCGACTCACAAAACGTTTGGGTGGAGCAGTGACGAGGACCTGATCAGTTGGAGCAATCGCCCGGCTAGCGGAGAGCGCGATCGAGCCATTGACGATCACGACGCCCGATTCAATGGCCGCTTGAGCGAGTGTTCGAGACTCAACCAAACCGCGCTTCACCAAGGCAAGATCAAGTCTCGTCCTGGCGGTGCTCACTGATCGTCCACTGCACCATCGTCACGATTGGATGCCGAGCGATACGTGAGATAGTGCTCGCCTCTCCGTTCAGCTTCCTTCATGAGCGCACTCATCCGTCCACGCTGCACGACCAGCGACGTCTCGAGTGCTGCTCTCAGGCGGACCCAGAGGGGGGTTGTTCGGTGACTGCGTGGAACTGAACTCATCGAGCCTCCAACCAACGGTCAACCACAATCTCGAGCCGATCGGCTGATGCGGTGAATGGTCCCGCAACTCGATCAACTCCTGACAACACCAGCGTAAACGGAACACCAAGCAATTGAGCGAAAGCTCCATCGGTTACTACCTGGTCGCCCACGACCATAGAAATCTTTGCAGCCCGCTCCAACACCATCTTGGCCATTGGCTGATTTGGCTTACCTGCGTATTCGGCCGACCTTCCACTCGCAACCTCGACCGCCGCGATGATTGCTCCGGTTCCTGGCATCAAGCCTCGAGGGGTCGGATGGGTGGCGTCTGGATTGGTCCCAATAAACCGCGCTCCACCTCTCACCGCCGTTGCGGCGGTCGCAATGGTGTCGTAGCTCAACGCTTGCGTCCATCCAACAATGACGGCATCAGCGTCTGGGTCGGTCGTCACGGTGATCGAGCGCTCTTCGAGCGCCTCCCGGACACCTCCATCAGCAAGACAAACAGCGGTTCCATGAGGCTCGATGAGCGAGGCTGCAGCTTGCGCAGCGGTCAGTACTTCATTCCGAGTCGCAGTAATGCCAACACCGGCAAGCCGCTGAAGGAGTTGTTCCACCGTTGGGGCCGAGTTATTCGTGACGAACAACAGCGACTCGCCGGCGTTTCGCAACCGATCGAGTGCAGCGGCACTGCCTTTGATCTCTTCGCCCGAGAGCCAGACGACCCCATCGAGATCAATCAGCCACGTACCCGCATTACTCATGGTTGATTCCCGCAATCAGTGTGCGAAGGGCATCTGCGATGGCTGCTTCACCATGTGCAGTGTTCACATGCAACAGCCCGGCATCAGCAAGGGCGGTCTGTTGCGTTGGGTTGGCAAGGAGCGCGAGAAGAAGTGTCGCAACTTCTTCTGGCGTCGATCCTGCAAGAACCGTTTCTCCATGAACGCCTCCAACCGTCGATGCCGCCACCGTCGTCGTGACCACCGGCCGATTGAACGCCCATCCCTGCAAAATTGTCGTCTTGGCCCCCCAGGCAACAAACGAAGGAACGAGCACGATGGTCGCCGCTGCATATTCGGGTGCGAGATCGGCAACCCCTCCTCGTATTTCGAGCCGGTCGCCCCGGTAGTCCAAGAGTTCATGAGCTACACCTGAGCGCGAAATCACCGCAATGCTTGCGAGGTTTGGAGGCTCAACGGCATCGAGTGCGTCGAGAATCAAACGAAGCCCCTCGGCATTCCTTCGCTCGACGAAATTCCCAACACACAAGATGTCGACTGGTGTGCCGACCAGCCCACTCACTGGTCCGGCATTTTCAACCGCATGTGGGACCACCACAGCATGGCGGTGCCACCTTGACTCCGCGGCGGCAACTTCTCCGGGCTGAATCACCACGATGGAGCGAACTGGACCAAGAAGCCGACGAAGAGCGGTCCGCTCAATCGTTGCCACAGAACGAGACCACCAATTGGACCGAATGGAACTCTCATAGCCAAAGGATTTCGGCCGCTCTTCTACAAAAGCGAAGGTGGGCACCTCCTTTGCAAGCCTCCCGAGTAGCTCTGGATTCATATAGGTGAAGCCGAGTGCAAGGTCGGCCTCGCTCTCTTTTGCTGCGGTTCGAATCGCCTTTCTGGCACGGGCGAGAGGACCCCCGAATCCGATTGCACAGCGGAGGCGCTGCAGGCGCCCTGCTCGACCGGTGGTGAAAACAATGGGATCAACCTCAATGGCCGACCCGCTTCCACGAGGACCAATGCTCACGTGGTGGACCGCGCCGAGTTCCTGAGCCGCCCTTGATACCGACGCATACCGCGACGTAAATCCATTGACCATGGGGTCAGGATCGAAGTGACTGATGATGAACAGACGAATGGTTGGCATAGGTGCCCTCAAGGGTTCAACGGTAGTCGGGGAAACCCTCCTATCGAGGGAGGTCATGGTCGAACTCAGTAGGGTGCTGGGTGTGGAGCAATTCTTGGACAATCTCCATTCGTCGCTTCGTGGCGGCTGGCATGTGCTGTGTCGTTCGAACGAACTCACGCTGCAGCCAGTTGCGTTCTCGCTCCTCAATGCGTCCTACGTTGCCTATCGGAGTCCTTCTGGGAAGTGCATCGTCGCTCGTGACCAGTGCCCTCATCGGCGTGCTCGCCTCTCACTCGGCTCCTGTGACCATGAGGGAACATTGCAGTGCCCGTATCACGGATGGCGATTCAATCAGGATGGCAATGGCATCGAGATTCCATCCCTCCAAGATGGCAGTTCAATTCCACCTCGTGCTCGCCTCGATCTTCCCAGCGCCATTGAGGAACGCTTCGGCATGGTCTTTGTCGCTCTCGAAGATCCAATCGCTCCTCTCCCTGCAGTGATGGAGGACGATGACCCTTCGTTTATGCGCGGCGACCTCCCCGTCCTCACGACGAGAGGCTTGGCCGGGCTCCTTGCCGACAATTTTCTTGATGTCGCACACTTCCCCTTTGTGCACTCGGCCACCTTTGGCGCTGAGACCGAGGTAGCGGTTCCAAACTTCGAGGTCGAGCGAGATGCCTTGACCTTCACGGCTCGCCATCAACACTGGTTTTCGAATCGCGAAGACCCTGGGGTGGCGCTTGGAATCCGTCCCCTCCTTCAACAGCGGGCGCTCACCTACCGTTACACGGCACCCTTCCACCTCACGTTGACCATTGACTTCCTTGATGCCGGAGGAACCAATGTCATTAGCTTCTTCCTCACTCCAGAGAACGCGACCACGGTCCGCATCTATTCGAGCCTCTGGCGCAATGACCTCGAAGGATCGGCAGACAGGATGCGTGAGGCAATCGACTTCGAGCTCGCCGTCATTGAGGAAGACCTTTTGATCCAATCTTCCTATGAAGAGCTCGTTCTTCCCCTCGATCTCACCAGCGAAGTGCATACGAAGGCTGATCGAACGACCATTGAACTTCGGAGAGTCCTCGCCGACTTTGTGAACCGTTATCTTCCGCCTTCAACGGTCCGAATTTCAGAGAGTTGAGCATCGGCTGGCTTCCCAAACGTAAAGCCAGCTGGAACTTCAACATGGAGGTCGTCAACAAATGAGACGGCTGCCGAACCTCGTCGCAGGGAGAAATCAAGGACGTGACCGCCACGCTCATGACTTCTTGAGAGAAAATGCAGGTGTTCACCAGGAACTTCAACTCCCCCGAGAGCAAGCGGGAAGGAGAACCCCACGATGGTGCCATCGACCTCGAGTTCTTCGAATTCATGTTGTTGACCGACAGCAACGGCCAATGGCTGATAGGGCTTCACCTGGCGCTGAACGCTGCGAAGGCTGACGTGGCTGAACCTTCCTTCAATCCGAATTGCAAGCACGGGCTGCTGATTCCCGAGCTCGCGCACCGCCTGGAGGACTTCCTCCCTCTCGCCTGAAACTTCCACGGTCCGTTCTGACCGCCAAGGGCAAACAACAGAAAAAGGCGTCGTCACCTCATCAGGGACAAGTTCCACGTGTCCATCAACGTCTGCCAAGAAGGCTTCGCCATCGAGCACGATCAGCTCGCCTGCGAGACCGTCCACCGTGCCGACACCGAAGTCACCTCGTTTCAAGAGTTCACCTACCGCCAAGGTGCCGTCATACTGCGCATCAAGGAGCTCTGCAATCGTTCCAACTTGAGCGGCTACGTGCGGGTGCGAGCGCTCATGATGATGGCCACCTCGTTCAAGGGCCACAACATGGAGCCCGGCAATCATGTGCTCATCAAGTACTTCTCGGCTCATCGCCGCAACTTAGACGAGACGGGCGACTGACGACCCTTGTTCGAAGTGGCAAAGTGGGCAGATGGATGCCATCATCGCCGTGCCGAATCCTCTTGCTGGCCTTGACCAGCCAATCGGTCGACAGATCACGCTGCTTGCCGATCCTGATCGATCGAATCGGCTGCTTGGAATCGATTGCTGGTATCCAGCCACTTCAAAGACCGCAGCATCAACCTATGAACTTCTTCCTGGCATTGGCTTCACCTCTGTCGCAGGCGACAATGCGCCGCCTTCCAAAACCGTTGACTCGCTGATCGTGTTCTCCCATGGCCGTTCGGGAAACCGACTGGCCTATAGCCAACTGTGCGAGGCACTTGCGTCACTTGGCCACGTCGTGATCTCGCTTGATCATCCGGGCGACACCATGGCCGATTGGCTACTTGGCACCCAAGTCGACGACCGAACCAACGAACAGCAGCGAGTCGATGATGTTGCGTTCCTTCTGAATTCGCTCTTCGTTGGAGACCAAGAAGTCTTCCCGGGAGTTCCATTGCGACGCGATCACGTCATTGTTGCTGGACACTCCTACGGCGCCTACACCGCGTTCACCTTTGCCGGCCAATACGGTGGCGAATTTGGCGTGACAGGAGTCATTGGACTTGAGCCCTACTTGGTTCCGGTACATCAATCGCACTTGTCGTCCATCACTGCACCTGTGCTCCTCGTCGGAGGAATTGCCGATACAACAACACCGGTGACCATTGATATTGAAGGCACTGCACCTCACGTAACGTCGCAAGTCACCAAAGTCTTGCTTGAGGGCGTCGGGCATCAAGGATGCTCGGACGTCGGCCTCTACTGCGAGGTCGCCCACACCATTGAGGGAATTCCACCCTTGGTTCTCGACTACTTGGACACCATGTCGGCCGATGTCACGGGAACTCCTGGCGATCCCTGGCGGCCCGTCCTTGGGAGCCACGTAGACCACATCAATCAATTCATCCGCTCAGGCTCACAGTGACGACCTTGAGGATCATGTCAGTTGGCCGGCATCAATTTGCAAGGAAACACCTCTGAGCGGGGATCTTCAGGCTGACCATTTATTCGAATTCAACCTTTAGGAACGATCGGACCGAACGTGGCTGAAAGGAGGCGAGCAACCATTGAGGTCGAGTGACGTTGGACAACAACCATCACGCCGACTCCTCGTTGGAACGTTGATTGCGATTGGCCTCCTCGTTGCCCTAGTCTCAAGCCTTGGTGCTCCACTCATTCCGACCATTGCAGCGAACTATGGCGTCAGCCTCTCTCGGGCAGAGTGGGTCCTCACTGCAGCGCTCTTGACAGGAGCGATGGCGACTCCAGTGATGGGTCGCTTGGCCGATGGATCTCGGCAACGTCAGGTGGTGGCCATCACCTTGTCCATCGTCTTGGTCGGCTGCGTCTTGTCAGGCCTCGCTCCATCATTCCTCTGGATTGTCATAGGACGCAGCTTTCAAGGCGTTGGCCTGGGGCTCCTTCCCGTCAACATGGCCATTGCTCGTCGAGTGCTCCCCGTTCCTGAGGCGAAACGGGCGATCGCTACCCTTTCGGTCTCAACGGCCATCGGCGCTGGTCTTGGGTACCCGTTGACCGCAGGCATTGCCCAACTCGGTGGCGTCAAGGCCGCGTACTGGTTTGGAGCGGTCATCGTGCTCGTTGCGTTGGTGACGGCAATGGTCGTCATTCCGAGAGCGCCGGCAACGATCGAGCGCTTGTTCGATTGGAAGGGAGCACTGCTTCTGGCATTATCAGTTGCCTCCCTTTCGCTCGTCTTGAGTGAAGGAGGCGGGTGGGGTTGGACGTCGCTGCCAACTCTTGGATGTGAACTCCTGACGCTTGTGAGTCTTGGGATTTGGATTCCTTTGGAACTTCGAACCGGCTATCCACTCGTGCAGTTGCTGCATCTCAAGATCCCTGCGGTCGCCATGGCAGACCTTGTTGGTTTCGCCATGAGTGTTTCGATGTACTTGGTCGTTCCGCTCATTGTCGAGTTCATCCAAGCCCCGCCATCAATTGGCTACGGATTCTCCGCTTCGGTTGTCATCTCAGGGCTCGTGCTCATGCCGCTCTCGCTCGGAACCTATCTTGCAAGTCGACTCCTCATTCCCTATGAACGTCGCTTTGGTACTCGAACGTTGCTGCCACTCGGCTCCCTCACCTTCGCCCTTTCGGCCGTCTTCTTCGAGCTCAATCACGACAGCCTCTGGCAAGCTTTCGCCGCCATTGGCATCCTTGGTCTTGGTATTGGGTGGACGTTCGCAGCTATGCCGAGTTTCATTATTCGAAATGTCCCGGAGTCCGAGACAGGGAGCGCCACCGGTCTCTACCAGGTACTTCGGAACATTGGACTGTCGGTTGGCTCAGCCCTCGCTGCAGGCGTCCTCCTCAGTCAGACGCCGAGCCACGAGCACTACCCCACCCTGAGGGGCTATCAGATCGCTCTTTGGATTGCGGTTGGCATTGGTGTTAGTTCGGCGCTGGTGAGTTATGTCCTCGGCGGAGCCCAGCCATCCGGAAGGCCATTTGATGAACATGGGGAACAAGTAGGACGAAGCGAGGCGCTCCTTGAGGGTTCTGGCGCCCTCCTACTTGATGACGATCTCACTTGATTCCGACAACGAAGGGGTTTGACGCCGCCTGCCTCGCAACATGAGCGCAACGCCGACAAGGAAGACGACCATCGAAACAAAGAAACTCGTTGATTCGAGAAGTTGCTTCGGTCCCTCGTGAAAGAGATCGGCCGTTACTGGTGACGGAATCCACACAGGCGCCCACCAATAGAGAATCGCCGCGGCGACTGCCAATGGAACTCCGTGACGTGGACGATCTGTAGCAAAGCAGCACCACAGCAAAATCGGTACCAGCCAAATCAAGTGGTGGCACCAACTAATCGGTGAAACGAGTATTCCCGTCACCGCAGTGACGAGAATTCCGAGGAGTCGAGAGCTCTCTCTGACACAAATTGCCGCAAGCCAGAGCCCAAGGCAAAGAACCACCATTGCGAGTGCCGTGATCAGTACCGCTGAAACCTCACGGTGAGTAATTCGGTCGAGAGCACCGCGCAGGGATTGATTGGAGAGATAGGCAATCGTTCCTACACGCTTGGCATCGAAAGCATCGTGCGTCCAAAACGTATACGCAGCGGTCGGGCTGATCAGTGACGAAAGGAGTTCGAGGACGAGAAAACTCGCTCCTGCCACCATCGCAGCTCGTCGCTCTTTCGCCACCAGCAAAAACGCAATGAAGATCAGTGGCGTCAGTTTGACGGCGGCGGTGATACCAAGCAGCAGCCCCCGAGGAATGTGGTGGCCACGGACCTCAAGGTCAACAGTGAGGTCCGTCAGGATCAGGAGGCCGAGCACCAAGTTGATCTGTCCAAAATGAAAATTGAGGAGGACGGGTTCGAGCCAAAAGGCTGGGCCGAGGAAGAGGCCAACCAACATCCATCGCTTCGTTCGGTCAAGGGTTGGCATGATCACGCGAATACTGATGAGCAGCAGTCCGATGAGTGAACCCAAATTCACCGCAGACCAGACCAGTTTTGCGGCTTGGTGCGGCAACACGGTGAGCGGCGTGAAGACCAACGCTGAAAATGGTGGATACGTGAAGGGAAGGAATGGTTGATACGGCAGGCGGACCGAATACAACGTGCCATCAAAGAGATGGTGTGCCCCCATGATGTAAACCGCCAAGTCATACTGCCGGAGGTAGGCAGTCCAGACCGCGCCAGTAACTGCCGACAGCACGCTGAGCGCAATCAAAATTGCCGATGCTGAGCCGTGACGATCGAAGAATTCCAAGAGGCGCGTCTTTGGACGATCGCTCATGGTTGGCGGCGAAATCATGGCGTCCATTTAGGCGTCGACGCAAGGATCGTCAATGCACAAAGCGCAACGAGGCTCACCGAGAGCACGATGGTGTAGCGAAATCGATCGAGCGTGGCGCCAACCGTGCCAAGCAGTGGACCATCACGAAGAAGAATTCTTGGTGTAATCCCGATGATTGGCGACAGGAGTCCAAACGCGAGCACGCTGTAGACATAGGCGCGCCAAGTCGGAGGAACGGCGACTTTCACAAATCGGACGACGAGCCAGATCGCAATCAGGAAACTTGCCACTTTCACCGGTGGATTGACGTTATGGAACCCATGTGCAAGAACGGTCCAGACGGCGTTCGGTACGCCGAGCCCGTAGAATCCTCCTTGCCAGCCTGCTCGTTGAGCATCAAACCAGGTCAGTGGTGATCCGGCATGGATCCAGAGATATCCGAAAAATGACGTCACCCCAATGAGCGATGCCGCAGGGGCAAGCAGTGCCTTCCACTCTCGATCTTGGCGAATTGCCAGATAGGCGGCTACTGCGCAAGGAAAGAACGCAGCACAGCCAACTGGATCGGCAGCCGTGGCCAGCGAGGCGGCGAGACCAGCCAAGAGCCAGCGCTTCCGTCCAAGCAAGAACAGCGAGAGCGCTACACCGGTCAGAATCAACCCCTCGCTGTAGACGTAGCTGAAAGCAAGCGCGCATGGTGAAAGGAGGATCAAGGCGATTCCCCGGGCCGTTTCGTCCAGAGCGAATCGATCCCGCAGCATGCACCACAGCGCAAGTGAAGCCGTTATTCCCGTGAAACTCACTGCAAGAAATCCTGAGGTCGACCAAGCAAGCCCAGTGACGAGATGCACAAATCTGATGATCAACGGCAAGAGCGGGAAGAAACCGAGATCTGATTGATTCCTAGCCTCAGTTCCAAGATGAGGAATGTGGTGAACATATCCCTTCGACGCAATCATGAGATACCACTTGGCATCCCATCCAACGAGAATTGTCGAGACCGGACGCCGAAGCGCTACCCCAGCAGCCCCAACCATCGAGAGAACCGCAAGACGTGAGGCGAGAAAGATGAGGAGTGGGCGCCACCATTCTCGAAGCGTGGCGCCGAGCTGCTCGTCCATCAGCTCACCTTCGACACCCTGAGATTGCGAGGCATCCTGAGTTTCGATGTCTGCAACCATGACCTCTGAGGCTAGTTGAGGGTGCACTCCATCATGAAGTGCTAGCGCTTCTTCGGCGCAGGTCCGTATTCCGCCCAGGCAATCACGTTGTCGCGATAGTGATGAAGGCGATTGTCAAACCCTCCCCCGCACGTCACCAAAGCAACCCTCGGAGTTCCCATTCTGACGAACAACAACTGGGGAAGCTTCGACTTAGAAATGGTCTCAATCCTGGTCACATGCCATCTCGTCGTCACTCCATTGCGGCCTTGCACAATCACTCGAGAACCAATCCGAAGATCTGGTACGTGCCAGAAGGCTCCACCGACAGCTCGATGTCCAGTGAAGAGTGCAGTACCAGGCTCCCCAGGCTGAGCCCCCCGCTTCCACCAACCAACATCGTTGGGATTTACCGGAACCCCCATGACGCCATGCATGTACGGACGCGGGTCAATACCTTCAGCCACCACGGGGGCACCGCTGGCGTAACCAGGAATGATCACTCGAGCGACAGCCGCATGAGGATGCTTGCCAGCCACCATGGTTGAGACAGGCTGGGCTTGAACGTGGCTCGCTCCCACCGCCCCACTCAAGGGGGCAGTGGGAGCTACCACTGACAGCACCAAGATTCCAAATGCTGGAGCGATTCTCACCGCAGTCCAACGCAGAAATCTACGAACCACTTACAGGCTCCGACCTCGACGTCGAAGTCCGAGAACCAATCCACCGGCCATGAGCAGTGCAATTGCTCCTCCAACAAGGAGTCCCGAACGACTCTGATGACGCAGACCGTCTGGCGAACCAAGGTCTGTGCCGATGAGGTAGGTCTTCACATCAACGACCGGAGTGTTGACGAGTAACGACGACGCACTCACGCTTTGAGCATTCGGATTAATTCCGGTAGCGGTGGCGTGGTTGATGACCACATGGGCGGTGACGTCACTTTCGGTCACGGTGTAGAGGCCAACAGTGACACACGTCATGGTTTCACCTGGCGCGAGCGTCGTCTTCGGACACTGAATAACTGGCGTCAGTGGACTGTGCACCGTGACACTGGTCAGTGGGCGGTTACCCGTGTTCTTGACCACGTAGGTGTACTTAATTTTCCCACCAAGCGTAAGAGAACTATTGGTGGACGAGCCTTGCGTCGCGTGACCTGTCCGTGATCGGACATTCGGCGAGCTTGGGTTCGTCTCCTGCGGCGTCGCAATCGTCTGGATGGTGATCGAGTCCCGGGCAACAACGTTAGAAACTGTCGCGCTGCAAACCGAAACACAGAACGCATCAGTCGTTCCCGTTGGTGGCGTTGCCGAAGCAGTGTTGGATAATGTCGCTGAAGTTCCTAGCGGAACAGTCCCCGAGATTGTGTAGACAATGTTTCCGCCGCTGACGACATCAACGGTATCGGTGATGTCCCCGCTGCCAGATGGCGTGCAGTCGCTTCCCGCAGATGGCGCACACGTCCAGGTGAAGCCCGCAGACTGCAATGGTGTTGGAAGTGTGTCGCTCACGGTTGCTCCGCTGGCGTCAGATGGTCCAACGTTCGAAACGGACACCGTGTACGTCAACGTGTCGCCTGGAACATAGATCGATGGCGAAGCCGTCTTTGTGATGGACAAATGCGTCACTGGTGCAGGTGGTGTAGTCACCAAGGAATCACAGTGCACTGAACAGTTGGTATCAGTTGCATCTGGACTCGATACAACTCTTGCCGTATTTGCAATTGATCCAGTTGTGGATGACGGAACCGTTCCAGTGATCGTGTACGTCACCGTCCCTCCAGCAACGACATCAGCCGTGTCAGAGACATCGCCGCTTCCACTCGCAGCACCACAGCTTCCCGCTCCAGACGCCACACAGGTCCAGGTGAATCCGTGACTTTGGAGTGCGGCTGGGAGCGTGTCAGTAATGACCGCCCCGGAGTTGTCCGATGGCCCCGCATTGCTCACCGTGATGGTGTATGTCAAGGCACGTCCAGGCACGTAAGGGTTCGGACTGGCTGACTTGAGAATTGACAAGTCAGTCTTCGGAGCCGACGGTGTGGTGATCTCTTTGAAGCAGGTGGTATTGCAGTTGGTATCAAACGTCCCAGAAGGTGTCGTTGCGGTCACCCGGTTCACGAGGTCAGTTGCATGTGACGAAGGAACCGTTCCGGTGAGGGTATAGGTGACGTCTCCACCACTCGGGATATCAACATTGTCGGTGATTGAACCTGAACCCGAAGCTGCGCACGAAGCACCAACGGTCGCAAGGCAGGTCCAAGTGAAGGCACCAATACCCGAGGTCGGTAGACCAGTTGGGATTGGATCACTCACACCGACGCCGAAGGCATCACTGGGTCCATTGTTTGTGACAGTAACGGTGTAGGTCAGCGTCTGACCTGGGACGAAGGGATTCGGACTGGCTGACTTCGTCGGCACAATGTCAAGCACGACGTGTGGATTCAGCGTCACGGTGTCACTACAAGACGGTGAGCAGCCGGGGTCAGCGAATCCTGATGGTGGAGTAATCGTTGCGGTGTTTCCAAAGGCTGATTCAACAGAGGATGGAACGGTTCCCGTGACGGTGTATACGACCGAACTATTAATCGCCACGTTGACAGTGTCGCTAATGTTGCCGCTTCCAGACGCCGTACATGACGATCCTGAAGCAGCAGCACAGGTCCAGGTGAACCCAGCACCTTGAAGTGCCGCCGGCAAGTTATCAGCGACCTTTGCTCCGATGGCGTCGTATGCCGACGAAGCATTGGCAACGGTGACGGTGTAGGTCAGAGGCTGTCCCGGGACGAACTCAAGAAGGCTCGCGGTCTTCGTGACCGAAAGGTCGAGCGTCGGATTGTCACTCACTGACACGTGTGACTCACACCCGCCGGTGCAATTCGTATCGACCACCGAATTAGGTGACGTGACAGTTGCAGAGTTGAGAATGGCACCGGTCGTGCCGTGAGGAACCGTGCCAGTGATGGAGTACACAACAGTTCCACCGTTAGGCACATTGACGGTGTCAGCGATATTGCCACTCCCTGAAGCAGCACACGTTCCACCGCCCGTTCCATGGCAGGTCCACGTGAAGGTGGAAAGTGCCGCAGGCAGAACGTCGGAGACAGTTGCTCCAGTGACGGCATCCGGCCCCGAGTTCGAAACCGTCACGGTGTAGGTGAGCGTCTGACCAGGAATGTATGGATCTGGCGACTCCGTCTTCAAAATCGAAAGCGTTGACTTGGCGACGTGGTCGACATTCGTGTCGTGGCAATTTGGCGAACAGAGGGGGTCAGGAGAATCAGCGGCTGGCGTCACGGTTGCTGTATTCGTGAGGTCCGCCGAGGTGCCTAACGGAACTGTTCCTGTGACGGTATAGATAATCGAATCCCCAGGGGCAATCTTGAAGATCGTTTCATTGAGAGATCCAGAACCAGTTGCTGGACCAGACGAAATGCAGCGACTCGTGACTGCGCTTGACGCACAAGACCAGGTGAACGCATTTGGACCAGTAACCGGAAGCTCGGCAGGCAGATTGTCAACAACGTTCACGTTGTAGGCAGTTGCAGGACCTGCATTGTGGACGGTCACGGTGTAGGTGAGTGCCTTACCTGGGTTGTACGGCGAAGGGCTTGCGGTCTTGGTCACCGACAGGTCGACTGGGCAGACCGAGCTTGGACGGAAAACAGCGTTGAAGCCCTCAAACGACGGGTTGTCGTTATCGGACTTGATCTGCACCGTGATCGTGTTAGTGCCAGCAACAAATCCATGCAGTACTGCGTGACTTGCATTGGCAAGGGTGAAACCAATCGCCGAGTATTCGTTCAGCGGATTCGAGTCCTGTGGAAGTCCAACCGTCGTTGGGCTCTGCGCAACGCCATTGACGTAGATCTCATAGATGTTGTTGTCTGCCATCCAGTTCATCGGAACTTGGAATCCTGAGGGGTCCGCAGCGGTCAGATCGAACTTGAACCGGTACCACCAGTCCCCAGGAGGAAGAAGTCCCGATGGGTCCTGCGCTGGTTGCGTGAGGTCCTGCTGTGAGATCCACTGTGAATTGATGAATGGCGTCGTGGCCCAAGCAGTTGTCAACTTGTTGACCGATGCAGAGGTCCACGTCAAGCCACTCGGAGCATCAGAAGCACCGGCTGTTGGGACTGGGCCTGCAACCTGCCAATAGGTGTCTGGCTTGCCATTCGGCAACACGCCACCGTTGTTGACGTTGTAACCGGTATTGAAAAGATTTGGGTTCGAATTACAGAGAAATGATCCATTGGGCACTTGGTAGGTGAATGGAATCGTCGACGAATCAAGCGTGTTGGAGCTGAGGTCGACTGACCGAGCAAAAACGCTCAAGGCGTCCCCAACTGGGAGCTTCGACGCGGGCATGGTAAATGACCAGTTGTAGGAACCGTTGACATCATTCAGCGTTGACACCGAGGTCCATACCTCGTTCACGCCGTCCCAATAGGTGGTGTTCGTAGCGTCAAAAATGAGCACCTGGACGTAATCCAACGTGTCGACACCATCGGTGGCTGTCCCGCTGATCGTCGGGTTCCATGTCGTTGGGCCATAGACCGTGCTCGAGATTGGATTGCTGATCGTCACCCCTGCCGTACCGGCACCTGCCATCGGTATACCGATCGCCGAAACGGTGATCAGACTCAGCAGCCCAACGAGAGCCTTACGGAACCTCATAGCAAATCCATTTCGCGAACGTTGAATCATTGTCGTCGTGCTCCAAACGTTAAGGCACAGCATCAACCCACAGCAGGTATCTCCGTCAGCCTACATCGACGTTCTCCAAAGTGGAGGATTGACGCGCCATGATTCAGCCATCTCTAACGAGGTGCGCGCGTGCATTCAGCGAATGATTGACACGGATATTCTCGGACAGAATGAGTTCACACGCGCTAAGCCATCCAAGATTTTTCGTTGTTGAACTTGGCGGAACGTGGACTCGCTTAAGCGTGGCGTCAGACGTCGAGCAGATCGTGGACGCACGGACCCAGATGATTAGAACCACCACGCCTCAAGCAACGCTCGAGTGGATTTTCGAGCAAGTTTCGGATCAGGCAGGCCGTCCGCTTGAAGGTATCGCGGTCGCCTCATTTGGACCTCTTAATCTTGAGCGCGGCATCATTTCGATGCATTCGCCCAAACTGGCTTGGCGAGGATTCAATCTTCGTCAAGCCTTCACGGAACGGTTTCCTCGAGCTTTGTTCTCCCTGACGACCGATACGCAAGCTTCTGCCCTAGGGGAAGCGGTTCATGGAATTGGCCATGACCAAGGCGTCATTGCCTACGTCACTGTTGGAACTGGCGTTGGACTTGGACTCGCTTCCTCTCAAACGGGAATTCTGTCGACTTCCGGTCACCCGGAGTTTGGACACATTCGGGTTTCTCGACGTATGGGTGACTTGTTTCAGGGCGTCTGTAGCTTTCATGGCGACTGTTTGGAAGGACTTGTCAGTGGTCCTGCCCTCGCAGTGAGAGCTGGAGTGCCTGATGCAACCGAACTGCCCGATTCCGACTCCATCTGGAGTGATGTTTGCAATGAGCTTGGAAGTGCCCTGGCCACCTTGACGCTCACGGTTGCGCCAAACCGCATCATCCTTGGAGGAGGCATCGCTAGCCGACCGTTTCTTCACGAACACGTTCGAAACTCAATGGACCGCCAAATCGGGGTTTACCTTGATGGGGCGGGACATCCAACTTCAGACACTCGCATTGCTCGACCAAGCCTTGGTGTGAATTCGGCACTCATTGGAGCGTTTGCTCACCTTGATCGGAAGTTCCAATCGAAGGATCGAACCGAAAGCTGAACCACTTGACTGACGCAACCAAGTGAAAGGCTCGCGCGACAAGGAATCTGCAAGAAGCGCTTGAGTCAGCGAGAATCTGTTCCTTCTCCTCGGCCACTTGCCAGATGCAGCGGAGAGTATGAATTCCAGCTGGCAAGTGGTTCGTACGCTATGAAGGGTCTGCGACAAGAAGGCAGGTTCCACAATATGGGCTACGGCTACGACTACGACAACTACGGAATGGGTCATAACAACTGGATATTGCTGATGCTTCTGATGGTTCTCCTCTGGGGAATCTTGGCCATCGTCGTTCTCGTGGTGTTCGGCAAGCGACGCCACCACCATCCCGAAGGTCGAATGCATCCGCAAAGTGATGCGCTCAAGATTCTTGATGAACGCCTAGCACGTGGTGAAATCGAGCCCGAGGAATATCGAACGAGGAAGAACGTTCTCACCGGAAACGGCTAACACCTTGAGGGTCATCGGGTAATCAGAATCTTCGAGCCAACTTGGTCGAACTCTCCTCATTCCCTGCTGAGGGCAACCTTTCCAACGCGGAAAGTCCGATTGTTGAACCCACCCTTGCTCCTCAGATTCTCCAGAATGCCTCTGTGGCCATCGGTGATCGGAATCTAGATC